>DASUII010000341.1:0-14803 GCA_036279835.1 Pseudonocardiaceae bacterium | reverse complement strand
GAGGCTGCGGGCAAGACCCAAGTAGAGGTTGGAGAGTGGGTCGGCACCCCTTCGACCACCATCAGCAAGATCGAGAACGCTGAGCGGAACGTTCCGCTCCCACATCTCAAGCTGATGCTCCAGTTGTATGAGGTCGATCCCGCGCATGGCGAGACCCTGATACAGCTCGCCCAACAGGCAAAAGAACGCGGTTGGTGGACGGATTACGGCCAGGCTGTGCCAAAGTGGTTCACGGAGTACATCGGTCTGGAAACCGCAGCCATCGAGGTCTGGACCTACGAACAGGAATACGTCCCGGGACTGCTTCAAACCAGGTGCTATACCGAGGCCATGACGCTTACCGCCAACTCAGTAGGGACCTCCGAGAGCGCTGAGAACTTTGCCCGCGTGCGGGCCACGCGCCAACAGAGACTGACCAGCGAGAAGGCCCCCATGGCGCTACGAGCAGTGTTGAGCGAAGCAGTTCTTCATCGCAAGGTTGGTGGACCCGACGTGATGCGCGAGCAGGTCGCCCGATTACGAGAAGCGGCATCCCAGCCAAACATCACCGTGCAGGTTCTACCTTTCTCCGCTGGCGCTCACCCCGGCATGACTGGGCCATTTACCATGCTGTGGTTTCCGGAGAGATCAATGAACATGGTCTATGTCGAACTGCGCGGCGGCGCAGTCTACCTCGAACGGCCCGAGGACATCGACCTGCACGAAGCGATCTTCGAAAGGCTCTCTGCCCTCGCGCTCAACGAAGAGGATACAACTTCGCTACTCAGTGAGATGGAAAGAGGGTATAAATGATGCGACAACTAACATGGTACAAGAGCACCTACAGCAGCGACCAAGGCGGTAACTGCATCGAGGTGGCCGACCTCGAAGGCGACCGCGCTGTCCGGGATAGCAAGGATTCAGCCAGGTCGGTGCTGACGTTCACCATAGCGCAATGGTCCGCGTTCATCACCGGAGTGCGAGCCGGCGATTTCGACTGACGCCACATGCATCACCGAACGTCCCCATCTTTTAAGCTCAGGTGCGGGACGTTCGCTCTCCCGCGAAGGGCCGACGATTCCTGCGCCAAATCACCGTTCGATATTATCCACGCCACCATTGGATGCGTTCTTCGGCTGGGATTGGGCGCGGGCCCCGGGTTGGCGAAGGTGTGACTCGCAGTTCGCCGATTAGCTGGGGGGTGAGTAGCAGGCGGGCGATGTCGCGTCGGGTGCTCATCGGGGCGGTGGCCCAGCGTCGAGCGACGTCGGTGCCGGGTTCGATCAGCCCGCGCAGCGCGCTGGGTGTGGCGAGGTCGTTCTCGCGTGTCTCGAGGCGGTCGATCTCGGCGAGCAGGCTGGGTTCGGATCGTGCGGCGAGTGCGACGCTGAGGGTTCCGGCCGCGACGGCGTCGGCGAGCTCGTCGTGTCGCGCCCGCACAGCGGCCAGCTGATCCCGGATCGCCGAGAGTTCGCGGTCGTCGTGCTGCTCACCGGCTCGCAGGGTGTCGATTACCTCGGGTCGCGCGAGGTAGGCCAGCATGACCTGTTCGGCGATCTGGTCGACGTCGGCTTGGGTGATCCGGACGCACCCTTTGGTGCGGCAGAAATACTCCGAACGCTCGCCCCGGTAGGCCACCGCCAGGACGCCCCCGCAGCGCGCGCAGCGAGCGATCATTGACAACAGGTGCTTGGCCCGACCGGGGCGGGAAGTCTTGCGTTCCGGTGCGCGCAACAACCGCTGCACCGCCAGCCACTCCGCGCGGCTGACCAGCGCGGGCCACTGCCCCTCATACATTTCACTGACCGCCACCGGTACTTGCCGACCCCGCCCACCTGCGCTTCCCGGACGATGGGCGCGCAGTCCGGTGTAGGTCGGAGACAGCGCCACGGAGCGCAGATGCTGCGGCGACCAGATCAAACCCGACCGGGTCCGAATGCCGCGCTCCTGGAAATCTCGGGCGATCGAGTGCAAACTGTGCCCGGCCACCAGCCGCTGGTACAGCTCGGCTACTACCGGCGACTCGTCCGGTTGGGGTTCCTGGGCGATCAGCTGCCGGGTCTGCGGATCGAACACCCGCTGGTACCCATACGGGATACGTCCACCTGGGCGACCGGCCACCGCATTGGCCGCCACCGCACGCCGCAGCCGGGCCGACATCTTCGACGACTCATACTCCCCATCCACGGCGTCTTCGAGCAACGAGCGACGGTCCCGCCCGTTGGACGGGTCATAAGTCCGGTGGTGGGTGACGACGTGAATGGACACCGAGCGCCGCTCGCACAGCTCCAAGAGCTTGACCCACTCCCCGACCCGGCGGCTACCCCGGCTGCTTTCCCAGATCATCAACACCTGCGCGCCGAACTGATCATTCTCCAGATCAGCAATCAACCGGTCGAAACCATCGCGGATCTTGCGGGAGTAGCGTGACGCGCTGACCGACTCATCCCGATAGGACTCGCCCAGGGTCCACCCGTGCTCGGTCGCCACGTACTTATGGTCGGCATGCTGCTCCTCCAACGAGCGGGCCCGGCCCGACCGATCAAGCGAGACGCGCAGGTAGTCTCGGGCCCGGATGGCCTGTTGTGGCTGGTCAACGGTGCGTGTCGTGGTCACATGGTGGATGGTACAACTAGCAAGGTGTCTTAAATTGCGTCTTGCTCTGCGAAACGCACCATCGGCACGTGCACCACACCGGCTGGGACATCCTCATCTACCACGGCCACGTCGAATTCATCCCACCCGCAATCATCGACCCCACCCGCACACCACTACGCAACCCACTGCGTTGCTAGGAAGAAACATTCATGGCGGGATCGTTGACCGGCCCGCGCCCACAGCGCAGCCCAGCCGTGTCCAGACGTGCCTGGCTCCGGTCGCGACCACATATATCAGCTCAGCGCTGGGCTGGCTCGATACGGCGGAGCAGGGGGATGCTGGCCAGCAGCAGAACCATCGCGACTCCGAACGCCCCGGCGTAGCCGGCGGTGGCTCTGAACGCTCCAAGGGGCACACGGTCGGAGAACGTGATCGCCAGGCCGGCCAGTAAGGGGCCGATCAGCACGCCGATCCCCTTGGCGAAGCCGAACAGGCTCGCACCTGCACCGTGGGCCTTCCGCTCCGGAAGCAGCCTCATCAGCAGCGTGTACGGCAGGGTCATCAGCACGACCGCAGCGAACGCGACGGGCACGATCGCGGCGAGGAACAGGGTGTTCGTGGTGACCAGGGTCGGAATCAGCCCGAGCGCGAAACCCCAGACCGCCACCTGCATGATGCGCCGTGCTCCGAAGCGGTCCGCGAGCTTGCCGGCCACCGGGGCCGCCACCAGCGCGGCCACCCCGACCAGTGCCAGCGAGGTGGCCGTGCTACGCAGCGACATCCCGAGACCCCGGGTGAAGTACAGCACGACGAACGTCTTCAGCGCGGCCACCGCGCCCTCCCATAAGGCGTCGGCGGCGATCCAGTACCGGATCGCGCGGTTGCTACGGACCAGGCCGAGATCGGTGCGCAGACCGCCACCCGGCGACGGCTGTTCGGTGCCGGGCTCCCGGCTACGGCTGCCCCGTAGTTCAAAGCACAGTGCGACGGTCACCCCGACGACGGCGACCGCCCCGATCGCGAAGGGAAGCGGACGCCACAAGCTGAGCAGGAAGCCGCCGCCGACCAGCGCCAGCAACAGGCCCGCCGAACGAAAACCACCCTGAATTCCCTGGGACCGGCCGCGGACCGCGGCCGGCACGAGATCGGGGAACAGGGCGTAGTAAGGCGTGTAGTAGCCGAAGTAGCCGAGGAAGAACACTGCTAGCGAGACGGCGATCCACAGCAGGGAACCCGCACCCAGCGGCATCCCGAGCAGCGCGAGAACCATCAGCACGGCACCGGCGAGCACGAAAGGCAATCGCCGGCCGATGCCGCTGTTGGCCGACGAGTCCGACCAGCCACCGACAACGATCGGCACGATCAGTGCCACCACGCCCTCGCCACCGATCAGGATGCCGGTGACGGCCGGACCGGACAGATCGGCGAGAAGCACCGGAAGGTATGTCCCCACCACGGTGTAAGCGAAAGCCACCCCGAACGCGGGCAGCCCGAGAATCGCCAGGAACCACAGCTGCGCCCTGCTCAGCCGGTCCTTGTGGGCGCCGTGATCGTCACGGGGCGAGATCCGCTGTAACCCTTCGGCAGCTGCCACCGCGGTTCCACCTCCCGCAGTGGTCTCGTGCTCTGGTAGTACCCACCAGCACGCCGCGTTACTCGTCAGGGCCGGACGGTCAGACCTACCTTCTGGAACTCCTTGAGTTCGGAGTAGCCGGTCTTGGCCATGGCGCGGCGCAGCGCGCCGAACAGGTTTACTGTGCCGCCGGGATCGAAAGATGGGCCGAACAGCAGCGTGTCGATGCCGATCGGGCCCCCGGGCACATCGATGACGTCGCTGCGCGGTAGCGACGGATGCGCCGCGGCGGCAGTCCAGTACAAGCCGTGGCCGGGAGCCTCCGCGGCTGCGGCCAAGGGTTCACCGAGCATCACCGCGTCCGCCCCGCAGGCGATCGCCTTGGCCACGTCGCCGCTGGTAGACATGCCGCCGTCGGCGATCACGTGCACATAACGACCACCGGTCTCGTCGAGATAATCCCGGCGGGCGGCGGCGGCGTCGGCGACCGCGGTGGCCATCGGCACCCTGATGCCCAGGACCTCTGCGGTGGACGTGCTCGCACCCGCGCCGTGACCGACGATCACCCCGGCCGCCCCGGTGCGCATCAGATGCATCGCGGTGCGGTAGTCGCCAACTCCCCCCGCGATAACCGGGACGTCCATCGACGCGATGAACTCCACCAGGTTCAGCGGCTCCGCGGCACGGGAGACATGCTCGGCCGAGACGATGGTGCCCTGCACGATGAGGATCTCGACGCCGGCGGCAAGCAGGTTCGGGGCGAGATCCCGAGCGTGCTGCGGGCTGACCCGGGCGGCCACCGTGACGCCGGACTCGGCCATCTTGCCGATCGCCTCAGTGAGCAGCTCGATCTGGATCGGGGCCGAGTGCCACTGCTGCAGCAGCCGCACCGCCGCTGCACCGTCGGTCTCCGCCATCGCGGCACTGAGCTGCAACAGCAACTTGTCAACGTTCGGGTGACGGCCCCACAGCCCCTCGGCGTTGAGCACCCCGAGCCCCCCCAACTCACCGATCCGCACGGCCATCGCCGGTGAGACGATCGCGTCGGTGGGATGCGTCACCAGCGGGATATCGAACCGGTAGGCATCGATCTGCCAGCTGGTGGACACATCCCGCGACGAGCGAGTGCGCCGCGACGGCACGATCTCGACCTCATCGAAGTCGTAGCCGCGCCGCGCGGTACGGCCCATGCCGATCTCCACCAGATCGCGCACCTCAGTGCACCACGTAGTTCGGGGCCTCTACCGTCATGGTGATGCCATGCGGGTGGCCCTCCTTCAGGCCCGCCGCGGTGATCCGTACCAGCTGCGCGCCCTGCAACGCCGGGATCGTCGCGGCGCCGGCGTAGCCCATCGCCGCCCGCAGACCCCCGACGAGCTGATGAGCAACCAGCGACAGCGGCCCGCGGAAGGGAACCCGCCCTTCGATGCCCTCGGGCACCAACTTGTCGTCAGAGAGCAGATCGTCGGCGAAGTAGCGGTCCCTGGAATAGGACTGACCGCCGCTGCGCGACGCCATGGCGCCCACCGAGCCCATCCCGCGATAGGTCTTGTACTGCTTGCCATCGACGAGGATCAGGTCACCCGGCGACTCGGCAGTGCCCCCGAGCAGGCTGCCCAGCATCACCGAGCTGGCCCCCGCGACGATGGCCTTGGCGATGTCCCCGGAGAACTGGATCCCGCCGTCTCCGATCACCGGGACACCCGCGGGGCGACACGCCCGGTCCGCCTCGAAAATGGCGCTGATCTGCGGCACGCCCACTCCGGCCACTACCCGCGTGGTGCAGATCGAGCCGGGACCGACACCGACCTTCACCGCGTCCGCGCCGGCGTCGACCAGCGCCTGCGCACCGGCCCGGGTGGCCACGTTGCCGCCGATGACGTCGACACCCGCGCCCAGCTCGGCCTTGAGCAGGCTGATCATCTCCAGCACTCCGCGGGAGTGCCCGTGCGCGGTATCCACGACCAGCACGTCGACGCCGGCCTCGACCAGCAACGCGGCCCGCTGCTTGGCGTCCTCGCCGACCCCGATCGCGGCACCGACCAGCAGCCGCCCATCTGGGTCCTTGGTCGCCAGCGGGTACTGCTCGGTCTTCACGAAGTCCTTGACGGTGATCAAGCCGCGCAGCATGCCGTGCCCGTCGACGATCGGCAGCTTCTCTACCTTGTGCCGGCGCAGCAGACCTAGCGCCGCCTCCGCGGTGACCCCCACCTGTGCGGTGATCAACGGTTGTTTCGTCATCACCTCGGCGACCCGTTTGCCGAAGTCGACCTCGAAGCGAATGTCCCGGTTGGTGATGATGCCGACCAGCACGCCGTCGGGGTCGGTGACCGGCACCCCGGAGATCCGGTAGCGGGCGCACAAGGAATCGACGTCGGCCAGCGTGTCGTCCGGCGAGCAGGTCACCGGGTCGGTCACCATGCCCGCCTCGGACCGCTTGACCACCTCGACTTGTGCAGCCTGTTCGGCCGCCGGCAGATTGCGGTGCAGCACCCCCATCCCACCGTGGCGGGCCATCGCGATGGCCATCCGCGCCTCGGTCACGGTGTCCATCGCCGAGGAGACCAGCGGCACCCGCAACGTGATGTTGCGCGAGAGCCTGGTCGACGTATCAACCTCAGATGGCACGACGTCGGACTCGGCGGGGAGCAGCAGGACATCGTCGAAGGTCAGACCGAGCTGCGCGAACTTCGACGGGAAGCCGGGCGCGGTGTGCTCGCTGGTCATGCGACGATGGTATCTGTCGGTATCCGTCCTGGCGGTGTCCACCGGTGGCCGTCTACTGCAGACCATGTGCCCACGACTATCCACCGGGCGGGTACGGTGCCAGCCGTGGCGCATGAATCACTCCCCCCTGACCCGTTCGCTGGTGACCCTGAGGATCCGGCGCTGGCCCTGGAGGCCTTGGACCACTCCGAGGATGCTGACGACGAGCCGCTGGATGACGAAGAGCGGGCCGGCCTGCTCGCTGACCTTGGTGATCTGGCCGTCTATCAGGCCCTGCTGGCACCCCGAGGGCTACGCGGTATCGCGGTGGACTGCCCTGACTGTGCTGAGCAGCACTACCACGACTGGCATTTACTGCGGGCCAGTTTGCAGCAGCTGCTCGAGGTCGGCCGGATGCGCCCGCACGAGCCTGCCTACGACCCGGACCCAGACGGCTACGTCACCTGGGAATACTGCCGTGGATACACCGATGCGGTGCTCGCCGAGAACGGCGGTTGAGCTGCTTCAGCCGCAATAGGGAGGCCGTCCCGGTCCCGAGAGTCCACAACCCGCCGGTGCGCCTCCACCCTGGCCACCGCTATGCAAGTGATTTCGCGGCTTCGGCGGCTCGACGTTCGGGGCGTCATTGCCCGGCTTGCCAGTACCGTTGCCCTGGCTGGAGAAGTCCTTGCCCACGGAAGAACTACCCACCGCAGGACCATTCTCCGTTGTACCAACCCCATCCATGTGATCGCCCGTTGTGGTCCCCACCGAGGACGGGCCACCGTTCGGACCCGGGTAACCAGGTCGCCGTAGGTCCGGACCGGGACGATGATTCTTGATGATCACCGGTGGTGTCATGCTCGTGGACGGCTCGGTGCTCTGATCCGTCGTTGTGGTCGAATCGGGGGAGCTGGTTTCGTCGGTCGACGCCGACGACGTGCTGGACCCGATCCGTGAACCGGATGAGGGGAAGCCAGGCAGTCCGGGCACCTTCGCAGAGCCGGTCTCCGGGGACTTGTTCAGAATCTGTTCGAGCTGATGGTGGCTCGCGGTGAGATCGTTGCGGCCCTCGGACTCGCTGATCGCCGGGAGCTGGTTCTGAACTCGCTGCAGTGATGCCCTGGCGCGTTCGGGATCGCCCTGCTTCAGTGCCGTCCGGGCGTCGTTGAGCTCGGTCCGGACCGCGGCCGCAGTCTCCACCGATCGGGCGTAGTCGCCGTAGAGCACCTGGGTCACGCCCCACAAGCGGTCGCCGGGTTGCGCGGACTTGGCGACCAAGCCCACCGAGGAAAAGGCGATCACCAGCACGGCGGCAGCCGCGGCGACTGAGCCGAACACCGGATTCCGGCGGCGGACCGGCCGGCGGCCGGCGCGGATCGCCGCCAGCGCGGTGTCGGTGTCCACCAGCTCTCTGAACGGCTCGGCCTCCATCTCCTGGCGCCATCCCGCTAGCATTCGGGTCAACTCGTCGTGATCCTCGGTCGGGTTGTAGCGGCCGATCATGTCCAGCAGCGCGTCGTCGGCCTGCACAGCAGCCAGATCAGCGGGCATCTCATGGAAGTCGTCTCGACCAGGCACTCAGACCACCCCCTCAGACGCCAGCACGCTGCGCAGCTTGCCCAGGGCCCGGTGCTGGGCCACCCGGACCGCGCCGGGAGTAGAGCCGACGGCCTCGGCGGTCTCCTCCGCGGACAGCCCCACCATGACCCGCAGGCGGACGATCTCTCGTTGCTTTACCGGCAGGGTTTCCATCAGCTTGGTCATTCGCCCGGTGAACTCGCCAAGCATCGCTTGTGCCTCCGGACCATCGGCCAGGTCCGGGATATCGGGGACCTCCGGGACCGGCTCGGAGCGATTGCGCGCCGAGGACCGATGGGCGTCGGCCACCTTGTGCGAGGCGATGCCGTAGACGAAGGCGAGGAATGGCCGGCCTTGGTCGCGGTAACTGGGCAGGGCCGTGAGCACCGCGAGACACACCTCCTGAGCTACATCATCCGCCGAAGCGAACGTCTTTTCCTGGCCACCGACGCGGGCGCGGCAGTACCGCACCACCAGGGGACGGATCCGCCGGAGCACACCCTCAACGGCTTGTGGCTTCCCGTTGACGGCATCACCGATCAGGACGTCGAGGTCGTCCCCTACTGCGGTCATCGCTGGATGCAGCCCTGCCGTTACGACGAGAGACCAGCCGGGCTGAACGCCGGCCGGCGGTGGCCACTCCATCGCCCCGACCATCCATCACCATCCGCCGAGACACGGGCACCTCACGGCAAACCGTAGTGGTAGACAGGTTGGTTCCCGTAACGCGGTATCGCTGCGCGATCGCGCTGCTACCGACCGAACACAGCGACGGCCGATGGCATCGCCATCGGCCGTCGCTGCACACATCCTCGGGCGCGCCTGATTCAGGCCAGCGTCCGCGGCTTCACGCCACCAGGCCGCGCCGGAAACCGTGCGCGACGGCCTGTGCGCGATCCCGCACGCCGAGCTTGCGGAAGAGCCTTCGGGCATGAGTTTTCACGGTGTCCTCGGACAGATACAGCTCCCGCCCGATCTGCCCGTTGCTCTTGCCCTGACTCATCCCGCGGAGGACCTGCAGCTCCCGCTCAGTGAGCTGGACACCAGGATCGGACGGGGGGCGAGGCGCCGGAACTGACGTGCTGGCCAGCGTGTGAGCCAGCGCCGCGACGAGTTCTGGTCGGGACGCATCCCAGCGCAGGTAACCTCGGGCGCCGCCGGCGATCGCCGCGGCGATGCTGCCCGCGTCGTCCGGCGCCCCGAACACGATGACGTTCGCTTGCGGGTGCGCCGAGACCAGCCGGCGGGTAGCCTCGACTCCGGCCGGTACGGCACGCTGCGTTCCAACCAGCACCACATCCACCGGCTGCCGGGAATATCGAGCTAACAGCTCGTCACCGTGTGCCACGCAGTCGATCCGGGCCACGCCGGGGACCGCGGACATCACACGTGTGAGACCCTCGCGGACCTGTCGCCGGTCGTCGCAGATGAGAACTGCGGTCACGGATGAACTCCTCTCCTGCAGCCAACTGATGTGCCCACCTCCCTATCGGTCATGCAGGCCCGGAACTTGACACGATCTGATGGATTCCATCAAGGACCGGATCTGCACGCTCCCAGCGGCCGCTATCACCGGGGTGGAGCAACCCTCACTCTACCGAGTGTAAGCGGATCCCGGCAGTACCGTGAACACGGATGATTCGGGCATAGCGGCATGCCGATGCATGACACAACGGTCCCCGGACCCCTTTTGGGGGTTCGGGGACCGTTGTGGCGGGCTGCTGCGCTGGTTACATCCCGGGCCCGTGCCCATGGCCGTGGCCCTGACCCTGACCGGCCGGAGGTGCCTGCTCCGGCTTGTCGACTATCGCACTCTCGGTACTGATGATCATGCGGGCGATGGAGGCAGCGTTGACGATCGCCGATCGAGTCACCTTCACGGGGTCGATGATGCCGGCGGCAACGAGATCGCAGTAGGTCTGCTCCTCGGCGTCGAAGCCGTGACCCCACTGCAGGTCGCGCACCTTGGCGACGACCACGGATCCCTCGACGCCCGCGTTGTTCGCGATCCAGCGAACCGGAGCGGCGCTGGCGGCCCGCACGATGGCGACGCCAAGCGCCTCGTCTCCGAGCAGGCCGAGGTCGCCGACGGACTCGGCAGCATGCAGCAGCGCCACGCCGCCACCGGGCACGACGCCCTCCTCCGCCGCCGCCCTCGAGGCCGCCACGGCGTCCTCGATGCGGCCCTTGCGCTCCTTGAGTGCGGTTTCGGTGGCCGCTCCAACTTTGATCACCGCTACTCCGCCGGCGAGCTTGGCGAGCCGCTCCTGCAACTTCTCGCGGTCCCAGTCCGAGTCGCTTTCCTCGATCTCGCGACGAATCTGCCTGGTACGGGCGTCGACGTCGGCCTGGTCGCCACCACCCTCAACGATGGTGGTCTGATCCTTGGTCACCACGATGCGCCGGGCCTTGCCGAGCATCTCAAGCCCGGCCTCGGACAGCGTCAAACCGACCTCGGGGTTGATCACCTGTGCACCGGTGACCACGGCGAGGTCATCCATGAACGCTTTACGGCGGTCACCGAAGAACGGCGCCTTGACAGCCACCACTGCAAGAGTCTTGCGCAGCGCGTTGACCACCAGCGTGGACAGCGCTTCGCCCTCGACGTCCTCAGCCACGACGAGCAACGGCTTGCCCGCGTTACCGATCAGTTCGAGCACCGGCAGCAGGTCCATGATCGAAGAGATCTTGTCGCGGTGCACCAGGAGGTAGGCGTCGGTCAGCACCGTCTCCATCCGCTCAGGATCGGTGACGAAATAGGGCGAGATGTAGCCCTTGTCGAACGCGACGCCCTCGGTGAACTCCACCTCGGTGGCCATCGTGGACGATTCCTCCACGGTGATGACGCCGTCCTCGCCGACCTTGGTCATCGCCTGGCCGATCAGGGCGCCGATCTCCGGATCACGCGAGGACACCGTGGCGACCTGGGCGATCGCCTGCTCGCCGGCGACCGGTGTCGCCCGGGCCACCAACGCGGCGGCGACCGCGTCCGCGGCCGCGGCGATACCGCGACCGAGCGAGATGGGGTTGGCCCCGGCGGCCACGTTGCGCAGGCCCTCACGGACCATCGCCTGAGCCAGCACGGTGGCGGTCGTGGTGCCGTCACCAGCGACGTCATTGGTCTTCGTCGCCACGCTCTTGGCGAGCTGGGCACCGAGGTTCTCATAGGGATCGGAAAGGTCGATCTCGCGGGCGATCGTCACCCCGTCATTGGTGATCGACGGGCCACCGTACTTCTTCTCCAGCACAACGTGCCGGCCGCGTGGACCGAGGGTGATCTTGACCGCGTCGGCGAGCTGGTCGACTCCGCGCTCCAGCGCACGCCGTGCGGTCTCGTCGAACGTGATCTGTTTGGGCATTGGCTGCCTTCCTCACGGGCGGACTTCGATAGGCCTCCGGCTTCTCACGGGCTCAGCCGGGACCTGAAACGCAACCGCCCCGCTGACCCCCGGAGGGGCCGCGGGGCGGTTGACGACGGTCGAACCGTCAGTTCACGACGATGATCGAAGGCGTCAGTTGACGACAGCGAGCACGTCGCGCGCGGAGAGGATCAGGTAGTCCTCGCCGTTGTACTTGACTTCAGTGCCGCCGTACTTGGAGTAGATCACGACGTCGCCGACGCTCACATCCATCGGGATGCGGGTGCCGGTGTCATTGACGCGACCCGGGCCCACCGCAAGGACCTTGCCCTCCTGGGGCTTTTCCTTGGCGGTGTCCGGAATGACGATGCCGGACGCGGTCGTCGTTTCAGCCTCGCTGGCCTGAACGACGATCTTGTCCTCGAGCGGCTTGATGTTCACGCTCGCCACGGTGTGACCTCCACTTTTTGGGGTCTTGGAAGAGCTGGCAGGTTGTCTGATGCTGGCTTCTGCCACCTCGCCGTCGCGGGGGTCGAGGCAGCCCGGGCCGTTGCTGGCACTCTGATGACCAGAGTGCCAATTAGCAGACTACTGCGTCGACTGCCAGCACTCAACTGGGGTGGTCACACAGCCCCTCAAGCGCCGCCGACCCACCCCCGCTCGGGCTAGCAGCTGATCGCATGCGGTGTCGTCATAGCACGAGTAGAACGCGTGGAGGTCCGACAGCAGCTGCCCGGACGACGCGGCCGCGAACAGCACCGGCTGGTAACGCGTGATGTCATAGTCCTGAGTCGCCATGGCCGCAAGATCCCACCGCCGGATCTCCGCGTCGCGGAACGCCTCGATCTCACCGTAGGACGACAGCAGGCCGGCACCGTAGGCCTTCATCGCGCCGTCCTCGGCGACCACGCCGAACTCCAGCGTGAACCAGAAGATCCGGCTGAGGACATCGAGTGAAACGTCGGTCGTGGCGCGTAGCGAGGCCCGCCCGGCCACCTCGTAGAGGTCGGCGAACATCGGGTTGGCCAGCATGTTGGCGTGCCCGATGATCTCGTGGACGATGTCGGGCTCCGGTGTGTAAAACGGCACCGAATGATGGCGGATGTACTGGGTGGACAGGAACGTCCGCCGCGCGAGAGACCCGTGGAAGGTGCGGGTCGGCACGACACCGGGCACCGGGCGCAGGTGGAAGCCGGTCAGGCGGTGCACCCGCTGGTCAACCTCGCGTAGCTGCGGCACGTGGTTGGTCGGAAGCACGAGTCGCTGTGCGCCGGCGAGATATTCGGCGCAGGCATACCTGCGGTGCTTGCCGGTTAGCTCGGCGGACACGATCCGCCAGACCTCGTTCTCCTCGGTGGTGTAGGTGACGTCCGGGATCAGGTCACCGGGGCGGTGCGCGGCGCCGACTTCGGCAATCCGGGCCCGCCGCTCGCGGTACGCCGGGTCGCTGCAACCGGGGTGGTCCTCGGGCAGCTCGAAGCGGGTAGGTGCGACCGGTGCGGCCATAGCACAAGCCTGCGCCTGGCGGAACGATCGTTCAACTTTCCACGCTGATTGCCAGACGAATATCCGTTTGTTATGCTGTTCAATCGATGTCCGTCTCACCTCGCGGTCTCGATGATGCCGATCGTCGGATGCTGAGCATCCTGGTCGATGAAGGCCGCGCGTCGGTGAACGAGGTGGCCGCCCGGGCAGGTGTCTCCCGTGCCACCGCCTACGCCCGTTACGACCGGCTGATGGCCAGCGGCGTGATCCGTGGGTTCCGCGCCGACGTCGATCCGCATGCGATCGGACTCGATATCGCCGCAATGATCATGATCAACGTCGAGCAGGGGTCGTGGCCGACGACGCGGGACAAGGTCAGCCGATTGCCGGGCGTCGAGTACGTCGCGATGACAAGCGGCGAGTTCGATTTCGTCCTGCTGGTCCGGGTGCCAGACATCGCGGCGCTGCGTGATGTCGTCCTCTACCGGCTGCAGGGCATGCCCGAGGTGCGTTCGACCCACACGGTCTTCGTCCTAGACGAGGAGCGCCGTCCCATCGGGTCGACGCACCACCTCGAGCCGGTCAGCCCCGAGGCGCCGCGTCGATCAGGGCGGGACTGATCCGCCCGCGAACCTCGCCCAGTCCGATGCTGGTGCCGTGCGGGCCGGGCGCGGTTGCAGTGATCGACACCTCGTCGCCGTCGGCGAGGAAACTGCGGGTGGAGCCATCCGCGAGGGTCAGCGGCGACGAGCCGTTCCAACTGAGTTCGAGCAGGCAGCCTCGCTGGTCCGGCGCGGCGCCGCTGACCGTGCCGGAGGCGATGAGGTCGCCCGTGCGCAGGCATGCGCCGTTGCTGGTCAGGTGGGCGAGTTGCTGCGGGGCCGTCCAGTACATCCCGGCGAATGGTGGGCGGGAGATCAGCTGACCGTTGAGCCGCACCTCCAGCGTGATGTCCAACCCCCAGGGCTCGGCGCCGGTGTCATCGAGATAGGGCAGTGGGCGCGGATCCCGGACCGGTGGCCGGATCCGCACAGCGCCCAGCGCATCCAGCGGGACCACCCACGGGGAGATCGAGGTGGCGAAGGACTTGCCGAGCAACGGTCCGAGCGGAGCGGATTCCCAGAACTGGATGTCCCGGGCGGACCAGTCGTTGACCAGGCATACCCCGAACACGTGGTCGGCGAAGTCGGTGAGCGGGACGGGACGGCCCAGCGCCGACGGCGTGCCGATGACGAACCCGATTTCGGCCTCGAAGTCCAGCGCGGTCGAAGGACCGAAGGCGACGGTGCCCTCGGGCAGCCGCCGCTGGCAGCGCGGCCGGGTGACCGGCGTTGCGGAGACCACAACGGTGCCGGACCGGCCGTGATAGCCAGCCGGCAGGTGCCGCCAGTTCGCCGGTAGCGGTGACTGGGCAGGCCGGAACATCCGCCCGACGTTGGTCGCATGCTGCTCGCACGAGTAGAAGTCGACGTAGTCGGCGACGGTGAACGGCAGCTGCATCGTGACATCGGTGGCCGGTAGG
>DASUII010000340.1:0-2034 GCA_036279835.1 Pseudonocardiaceae bacterium | reverse complement strand
CCCCGCATCGAGAGCGCAGAAGAGGTTCGCGATGCTCTGGTGAGGGCGTCGAACTTCATCCCGCGGGAAAGGTTAGGAGCCACCGATGACTGCGGCTTCTCGCCGTTCAGCATTGATGAGAAGCCGAACCACGGCTCGCCTGACTACGCTCGCGACGTAGCCTTCCAGAAGATCACGAACCGGGTCGAGGGAGCCAAGATGGCCGCCGAGAAGCTCGGCGTCAGCTGAGCTCGCCACCGCACTAGGTTAGCTCGACGACCTACCACAACGGCCCGGCCGCTCACGATGAGCGGCCGGGCCGTTGTGCACTCGCGGCGAGTGGGGGCAGCCGTCGATGCGCTCGGCCCAGGACCTAAGATCTCCGGCGGAGGCGTATGGGTGCCTGGTGGCCCCCGCGGTCTTCAACACCGACGTGGTCGAGCAACTCGACCAGGCGGGTTCGATTCCCGTTCGCCTCCGCCATCGCCGCGCTGAAGACTGAAAGGGACTGATGAGATGGCGAGGGGCTATCTCGGTCTCATTCAATCCGACTACGGGCGCAGCAGGCAGGGCAATTCGAGGCTGCCATCGTACACGGCACAGAACTATGGCACTGGTTCCGAGACATTCCCGTAATGACTTTGGACCGTGGGTTCGCGGACCACGAATCACCGGAGACCACGACAACGTTTCCGGACCCGGCTGCCTCATCCAATTCCACAATACGCTCGTTCGACAGAACACGGGGTGCAGATCTTCTTCACCATGTCCACCTGGAACCCGTGCCAGGTGGTGTTGATGACCCTCGACCTACCGACACCTCTCAGCTAACAGCACTGGCTTTCCCGAACCACAGCGCTGCGGTACGGGCCCAGCAGCGGAGGGCGCTAGCGTGCGAGCTATGGATATCCGCCGGCAGGTTCCGCGCACCGACGCGGTGCTGGCCGATCCGGCGGTGGCTGCGGCCACCCAGCGGCTCGGACGCCACCAGGTCAAGCAGGCGGTGGCCGCGGCACAGCAACGGGTACGCGACGGCGTCGTGGCGCCGGCTGGTGTCGTCGCCGACGTGCTGGCCGCGTTGCCGGATACCGCGACGACCCTGCGTCCGGTGCTCAACGCCACCGGGGTGCTGCTGCACACCAATCTCGGCCGTGCACCGCTGTCCGCCGCCGCGGTCGAGGCGCTGACCACTGCGGCGGGCACCACCGATGTCGAGCTCGACCTGGCCACCGGCGGCCGGAGCCGCCGCGGGGTCGGTGCGCTGGCCGCGCTGGCCGCGGCAGTGCCAGCAGCAGGCGCTGTGCACGTGGTGAACAACGGTGCCGCTGCGCTGGTGCTCGCCGCGACCGCGCTGGCCGCCGGTCGCGAGATCGTGCTGGCCCGCGGTGAGATGGTGGAGATCGGCGACGGGTTCCGCATTCCTGAGCTGTTGGAGTCCACCGGTGCCCGGTTGCGTGAGGTCGGCACCACCAACCGGGTCACCCGCGAGGACTACACCGCGGCGATCGGACCGCAGACCGGTTTCGTACTCAAGGTGCACCCCTCGAACTTCCGCATCACCGGATTCACTTCCTCGGTTCCGATCGGGCAACTGGTCGGGCTGGGAGTTCCGATGGTCGCCGACATCGGCTCGGGACTGCTCACTGCGCACCCCGCGCTGCCCGAGGAACCCGACGCCACCACCGCGCTGGCGCACGGCGCCGACCTGGTCACCGCGAGCGGTGACAAGCTGCTCGGCGGCCCGCAGGCGGGGCTGCTGCTCGGGTCGGAGCAGTTGGTGACCACGCTGCGACGGCACCCGCTGGCCCGGGCGTTGCGGGTGGACAAACTCACCCTCGCCGCGCTGGAAGCCACCCTGCGCGGACCTGCGACCCCCACAGCGCAAGCGCTGTCAGCCGACCCCGCCGCGCTGCACCGGCGAGCGACGGCGATCGCCACGGCATTGGCCGCGCGCGGGGTGGACGCGACCGCGGTGGCGTCGCAGGCCACGGTCGGCGGCGGCGGCGCACCGGGGGTGGCTCTGGACAGCGCTGCAGTCAGCCTTCCGGAGCGCTA
>DASUII010000339.1:0-13775 GCA_036279835.1 Pseudonocardiaceae bacterium | reverse complement strand
GACGAGCGGATCTGCGGCAGCATCGACGTCGGGACGGCCATCTCCCCGGCGATGCCCTCGTCCCAGCACAGCGTCTCCAGATCCATCAGCAGGGTCCGCGAGGCGTTGGTGGCATCGGTGACGTGCAGCCCACCAGTCGGGCCGCCACTGAGGTTCCAGAGCAGCCAGGTGTCGATGGTGCCGAAGCACAGTTCACCGTTGCGTGCCTGCTGCCGGGCGCCCTCGACCTCGTCCAGGATCCAGCGGATCTTCGGGCCGGAGAAGTAGGTGGACAACGGCAACCCGGTGCGGTGCTGGTACCGGCTGGCGCCGGCGGACCCGCCGAGGTCGGCGCACAACCGGGCGGTGCGGGTATCCTGCCACACGATCGCGTTGTACACCGGTTCGCCGCTGAGCCGGTCCCACACCACCGCGGTCTCCCGCTGGTTGGCGATGCCCACCGCGGCGATGTCCGCAGCAGTCAGCTCGGCTTCGGCCAGTGCCCCGGCGACGACTTCGCGAGTATTCGCCCATATCTCCAGCGGATCGTGTTCGACCCAGCCGGCTTGTGGGTAGTGCTGCCGGTGCTCCCGCTGGTCGGCGCTGACCACCCGGCCGTCGTGGTCGAAGACCATGCAGCGGGTGGACGTGGTTCCCTGATCGATCGCCGCGATGTACTGACTCATCGACCTTGAACGCTAGCGCGTACACCTGCGGTCAGGCACCCTATGATCAGCTCATGGTCGAATCGACGCTCTGGGGGGGGAAGACCCTGCGGCAATGGCTGCCTGTCGCTGTCGATGACGTCGTCAGGGAGGTGGCGCCACAACGGATCGTGCTCTTCGGGTCGGTAGCGCGTGGCGACGAAGGTCCGGACAGCGACCTCGACTTGCTCGTAGTGCTCGATCGTATCGAACCGGCTGAACGAGCCCATCTGATCAGTTCTGTCCGGCGTGCTATCAGCGCACGAGCACCAATCGACATCTTCGTCACCGACCTCGCAGAGTACGAACGGCGTAAGGATGTCATCGGGTCGATGCTCTACTGGCCTGCGCGTGAGGGCCAAGTGGTGTACGAGCGTGCCTCCTGAGGTGTCTCCGGAAGCGCGCCGGTGGTTGGAGCAGGCGGTCGAAGATGTTACGGCCGCACGACGACTCGCCGACGACTCCGAGATGCCGCCTAGGCTGGCAACCTTCCTCGCCCATCTCGCGGCTGAGAAGGCGCTGAAGGGCGCACTGATCGCACGCGGAATCGCGATTCGCAAGATTCACGACCTCGTCGAGCTGCAGTCGAGTTTGACCTCTGCTGATGCGGAGTTCGTCTCATCTGCGGATGTTGACGTGCTCGTTCCGTGGTCCATCGCCGGCCGCTACCCCGCAGATGTGGGAGACGCCGACCGGGAGACTGCGCTATCGACGGTGGAGGCAGCCAGCAGAATAGTCGAGGGTCTAGCTCTCAGAATCCTCGGCGCAGACTGATCATCGTCTCTGCGAGATGAGCAGGTTGCCGACCGCTGCGATTCGGGAACTCCCTACCTCATGGGGAACCAATTGCTCCGGCAGCGATCCGGACGTGGTGCGACTGGCTGGCCCGGCGTCACCCTCATCGGGGCCGCTTTCGCGATCACCATGCTGGGTACGACGCTGCCCACGCCGCTGTATCCACTTTATGAGAAGGCCTTCGGCTTCGGTGAGCTGGTCACCACGGTGGTGTTCGCCGCCTACGCGGTCGGCGTCACGGTCGCCCTGCTGGTGTTCGGGCGTTGGTCGGATCAGCTGGGCAGGCGACCGATGCTGCAGGCGGGGCTGGCCCTGTCCGGCATTTCCGCTCTCGTGTTCCTGTTGGCGGGGGCGCTGGGTTGGCTGTTCGTCGGCCGGGTGCTGTCTGGTCTGTCGGCTGGCATTTTCACTGGGACGGCGACTGCGACGATCGTGGACCTCGCTCCTGAATCCGGTAAGAAGCGGGCGAGTCTGATCGCGGCCGCGGTGAACATGGGCGGCCTGGGTGCGGGTCCGCTGCTGGCCGGTATCCTCGCGCAGTACGCGCCGCTGCCCTTGACCCTGTGCTTCATCGTGGATCTGGTGGTCATCGTGGTCGCCGTCGTCGGTGTTCAGGTCGTCTCCGAACCGGTGCGGCGGGCCAGCACACCGCGGCTACGGCCACAGAAGATCGATGTGCCGATCGATATGCGCGGTGTGTTCACTCGGGCGGCGATCGCAGGCTTCGCCGGATTCGCGGTGCTCGGGCTGTTCACCGCGGTATCCCCGGCGTTTCTCGCCACGGTGCTGCACGACACCAGCCACGCACTCACCGGTGCGGTGGTGGTCTCCGTGTTCATCGCCTCGACGATCGGCCAGTCGCTGTCGTCGCTCATCAGCGAGCAGCGTGCCCTCATAGTGGGATGTGTCGGTCTCATCGCGGGGATGGTTGCGGTGGGGGCGAGTCTTCCGCTCCATTCGCTTGCGGTGCTCGTCGTGGGAGCCATCATCGCCGGGCTCGGTCAAGGCTTGAGCTTCCGGGCTGGGCTCGGAGCAGTGACCGGCGCCGCGCCGCCGGACCAGCGCGGCGAGATCACGTCAAGCTACTTCGTGATGCTCTATATCGGCATCTCCATCCCGGTGATCGGGGAGGGCGCCGCCGCGACGGCCTTCGGCCTCATCGCCGCCGGCATGGTGTTCGCGGCGCTCGTCGCGATCCTCGCCGCCGTCGCGCTGGTATTACTAGTGCGCAGCGCCTCGCGGTAGCGTGCAGCAGGCGAAGCGGGTACAGGGCAGGGGGTGGGACCGACCGGTGCAGCAGGCCCAGCGCGAGCCCCAGCAGTCCATCGGCGGTGCAGCCCCCGGGCAGCTCGGTCCGGCCCAGCGAGCTGCGGATTGGCAGCGGCTGGCCGGCGAGCAGTTCGACATCGCGGTCATCGGTGGCGGAGTGGTCGGGTCCGGTGCGGCGTTGGATGCCGCCACCAGAGGTCTGAAGGTGGCGCTGGTGGAAGCCCGGGACCTGGCATCGGGTACGTCGAGCCGGTCGTCGAAGCTGTTTCACGGCGGCTTGCGTTACCTGGAGCAGCTGGAGTTCGGGCTGGTGCGGGAGGCTCTGCACGAGCGGGAGCTGATGCTCACCCTGCTGGCACCGCACCTGGTCAAGCCGGTGAACTTCCTGTATCCGCTGGCCCACCGGATCTGGGAACGGCCTTACGTCGCCGCGGGGTTGGCGCTTTACCAGACGCTGGGCGGGTCACGGTCAGTGCCGGGTCAACGCCACCTCACCCGCGCTGGCGCGCTGCGGCTGGCTCCGGCACTCAAGCGGGACACCCTCGTCGGCGGGGTGCACTACTACGACGCGATCACCGACGATGCCCGGCACACCATGACGGTGGCTCGGACCGCCGCCCAGTATGGCGCTGTGGTGCGAAGCTCCACCCAGGTCATCGGCTTTCTGCGGGAGGCGGATCGGATCTGCGGAGTCCGGGTGCGGGACTGCGAGACCGGCCAGGAAACCGACGTCGCGGCGCACGCGGTGCTCAACTGCACCGGAGTGTGGACCGACGAGATCCAGCGATTGTCCGGTGGTCGGGGTCGGTTCCGGATCCGCGCCTCCAAGGGGGTACACATCGTGGTCCCGAGGGACCGCATCGTCTCCGAGAGCGGACTGATCCTGCGCACGCCTACGTCAGTGCTGTTCGTCATCCCGTGGCGCAGCCACTGGATCCTCGGCACCACCGACACCGGCTGGAACCTCGACCTCGCACATCCCGCGGCCACTCGCGCGGACATCGAGTACCTGCTGGACACGGTGAACTCGGTGCTGGCCACGCCGCTGACCGAGAGCGACATCGAAGGTGTCTACGCCGGTTTGCGGCCGCTGCTGGCCGGCGAGAGCGAGCAGACCTCGCGGCTGTCCCGAGAACACGCGGTCGCCCGGGTGGCGCCCGGCCTGGTGGCGATCGCGGGCGGCAAGTACACCACCTACCGCGTGATGGCGGCCGACGCGGTGAACGCGGCGGTTCCCGATCTACCCGGCCGGGTCGCTTCCTCGATCACCGACAAGGTGCCGCTGCTCGGCGCGGACGGCTACCACGCCCTAGTCAACCAGGCCGACACCCTGGCCGCCCGGCACGGACTGCATCCCTACCGGCTGCGCCACCTGCTGGACCGTTACGGTTCGGTGGTGCACCAGGTGCTGGCCCTGGCCGCGGACCGCCGAGACCTGCTCGCGCCGCTGCGCGAAGCGCCCGACTACCTCCGGGTCGAGGTGGTGCACGCCGCCAGCCACGAAGCAGCCCTGCACTTGGAGGACGTGCTGACCCGGCGCACCCGGATCTCGATCGAGTACCCGCATCGGGGCGAGGCATGCGCCGCTGATGTCGCCGACCTGATGGGCGAGGTGCTGGGCTGGAGCGCGGCTGAGCGGGAGCGGGAGGTACAGATCTACCTTGCCCGGGTGGCCGCCGAACGCGACTCGCAGCGCCAGCTCAACGACTCCACCGCCGACGCCCGCCGCAGCGCTGCCCCCGACCCCCGCCCCCAACTCCTCGCCCCCGTCAGCTGACCCCGTCGTCCCCGGTATTTCCCGATATGGGGACATATCGGGGTTATTCGCCGGTCGATAGCCCCGATATGTCCCCATATCGGGGAGCGGGGTGCTGGGTGATCTGGCACAGGGCGGTGCCTTGGGTGACTGGGGTGCCGGGCCGGGCGGTGAGGGCGGTGATGGTGCCGGGGTGGTGCGCGATGACCGGGTTTTCCATTTTCATCGCTTCGAGCACCACGATGAGGTCACCGGCGTCGACTAGGTCTCCCTCGGACACCGCGACCTTGACCACGGTGCCCTGCATGGGCGCGATGACCACATCACCCGGTACCGTCCGTGACCGCCCACCGCCGCGTTGGCGAGGCCGGGCTCGGCCGGTGCCGCCACCTCGCAGGGCGAGATCGGCCGGCAGCGAGACCTCCAGCCGGCGACCGCCGACCTCCACGACCACCGTCTGCCGCGGCGGCGGTAGGGGGATCTCCTTCGGGGCGCCGTGCGGCTGGAGCGGTGGGCGAAACTCGGTCTCGATCCACCGGGTGTGCACCGTGAAATGCTCGCCGTCGGCGGCGGCGAAGGCCGGGTCGTCTACGACTGCCCGGTGAAACCCGATGACCGTCGGCACTCCCTCGACGGTGAACTCGGCCAGCGCCCGCCGGGCCCGCGCCAGCGCCTGCTCGCGATCCGCGCCGACGACGATGAGCTTGGCCAGCATCGAGTCGAACTGGTCACCGATGACGGTGCCGGCGCGTACCCCGGCGTCGAGCCGTACTCCTGGTCCGGACGGCGGATCGAAGACCGTGACGACACCGGGAACGGGGAGGAAGCTCCGGGCCGGATCCTCAGCGTTGATCCGGAACTCGATGGCATGGCCGCGTGCCGGCGGATCAGCGTCCATGGTCAGTTTCTCGCCGGCGGCGATCCGGAACTGCTCGCGGACCAGGTCGCACCCGGTGGTCTCCTCCGATACCGGGTGCTCCACCTGCAGCCGGGTGTTCACTTCGAGAAAGGAGATGGCGCCGTCGGCGCCTAACAGGAACTCGACGGTGCCCGCGCCGGTGTAACCAGCCTCGGCGCAGATCGCTCGGGCCGCCTCGTGGATGGTGTAGCGCTGCTCATCGGACAGAAACGGCGCAGGCGCCTCCTCGACCAGCTTCTGGTGGCGGCGTTGCAAGGTGCAGTCGCGGGTGCCGACTATCACGATGGTGCCATGTTGATCCGCCAACACCTGCGCCTCGACATGACGCGGTTTGTCCAGATAGCGCTCCACGTAGCACTCGCCGCGTCCGAAGGCCGAGACGGCCTCGCGCACCGCGGAGTCGAACAGCTCGGGGATCTCCTCCAGAGTGTGGGCCACCTTCAGGCCGCGCCCGCCCCCGCCGAAGGCGGCCTTGATCGCCACCGGTAAGCCGTGCTCAGTGGCGAAGGCCACCACCTCATCGGGGCCGGACACAGGGTCTCTCGTCCCCGGCACCAGCGGTGCTCCCGCCTTGCCAGCCAGCTGCCGGGCGGTGATCTTGTCGCCCAGGTCTCGGATTGCTCGCGGCGACGGTCCGATCCAGATCAGCCCGGCGTCGATCACGGCTTGGGCGAAGTCGGCGTTTTCGGCGAGAAACCCGTAGCCGGGATGCACCGAGTCCGCGCCGGCCCGGGCCGCGACGTCGAGCAGCTTGGTCTGGTCGAGGTAGCTGTCCGCAGGAGTGTCCCCGCCCAATGCGAACGCCTCGTCGGCCAGCGTCACGAACGGAGCGTCGCGGTCACCGTCGGCGTACACGGCGACACTGGTCAGCCCGCCATCCCGGCAGGCCCGGATCACCCGGACGGCGATCTCCCCGCGGTTGGCGATGAGCACCTTGCGCAAGGCTGACGGGTCCGATGCCTCCGGGGATGGGCTCATTCGCGCGCGCGCACCGTGCGCTTGATCCGGGCCAGCATCGCGGCCGCGCCGCGCAGTCGCAGCGGGCTCACCGCGTCGGCCAGCCCGAACTGGAGGTAGAAGTCGTCCGGCGTGCCGAGCACGGTCGCCACTGGCTCGCCGTCGAGCCCGGTGTGCAGGATCGCCGCGAGTCCTCGGGTGGTGAGCGCTTCCTGTGGCGCGTCGAAGTGCAGGTGCACCCGGCTGTCATCGGTCACCTCGACGGACAGATATAGCGGAGACTGGCACTCGGGTACCCGCTGCATCGCGTCGTGGGTCAGCGGCGGTGGCAGCTCGGGCAGCTCTCCAGCTAGCTCCACCAGCAGCTGAAGTCGGTCGGTGGGGCTGACTTCGGTGAACTCCTCGGCCAGCTCGGCCAGCCGCGGCGCCAAGGCTGGCGTGCTCATCTGGACCATCCTCTCTTCGTCCGATGAGGGCACTGCTGACCATGCCACAAGGTCACGACCACAGCGACACCACGGCCACCCCGACCTCGGCGAACAGTCGCCGGGTCAGTGGCAGGCTGATGCCGATCACGCTGGACGGGTCACCGTCGATTCCGTCGACGAACCAGCCGCCCCGCCCGTCCAGGGTGAACGCGCCGGCCACCTGTAGCGGTTCCCCGGTGCCGACGTAGGCGGCGATCTCCTCCGTCGACGGTTTACTGAACCGGATGACCGTGCTCTGCGCGCCGCTGGCGGTCGCGGTACGGACGCCGTGGTCGAGCCGGACGACCGCGTGCCCGGTGAGCAGCTCGCCGGTGCCGCCGGCCATCGTCTGCCAGCGGCGCAGCGCGGCGGCCGTGCAGCCGGGCTTGCCGACCAGCTCGCCACCGATGTGCAGCATCGAGTCGCACCCGACGATCACCGCGTCGGGATACTCGGCGGCGATGTCCGCCGCGACCGCGTCGGCCTTCGCGCGGGCCAGCGCGGTGACCAGCTCTGCCGGCGTCGCGTCGGCCAGCGTGGTGGCCAGGGTGTCCTCGTCCACTCCGGACACCGACACCACCGGGTCGATCCCAGCGCTGCGGAGCACCGCGAGCCGGGCGGGGGATGCTGACGCGAGGACCACCACCCGGGGGTTAGCCACGGGTGGCGAACATACCGGTGAACGTCATCCGCAGCACGCAGTCCGCGCCGCGGTGTGCGGAGCCGACGATCTCCAGCAGGCCGAGACCCGGGCGGCTACGGGAGCGGCGTGCACCGATTACCTCGAGCTGCATGCGCAGCAGGTCACCGGGGAATACCGGTGCCAGCCACGACATGTCGCGGCCACCCGGCGAGCCCTGCGAGGTGGAATCAGCCAGCACGGTGTCCACGTACGCGCGCATCCACAGGCACGCGGTGAACCATCCCGACGCACACAGCCCGCCGAGCACCGAGCGCCTGGCTGCCTCCTCGTCCAGGTGGAACGGCTGCGGATCGAACCTCTGATTGAACGCGAGCATCTCCTCCCGATCGACCTTGACCTCCCCAAGATCGATCACGGTGCCCGGTGTGAGGTCTTCGAACGCGATCGTGGCCATCTCACCGATCCTGCCACCACCCCGCACTCCGATCTTGTACGCATGCCTTCAGCTCTCATACGTTGCGCCAGGCTCCACGACGGGGATGCGGGCAGCTTCGCAGCCTGCGTGCCGGGTCGGCCCACGCATTGGGTGGCGACGGCGACTCGGCGGTGGGGCTCGCGGTCCGCGCAAGCACTGCTATCAGCGCGGCCAGCTCTTCGTCTGACAGCGCACCCCGGACGATCTGAACCGCAGATGCTGGAATTACGGGTTCACTCATGGGCACCAGACTCGGTATGTAGCTTGCTGGTCAGTTGGCTCACCTGCTGGTCGTCAAGTACCACGGTAGACCGGATGGAGCCCTCCAGCGTCAGCCAGATCCGGGCCGCCCGCCCGAGGCCCTGCCGGGTGATGATCAGAGTGGATGGCCCGTCCTCGGGGGTCTGCACCCGCATGGTGGCGCGGTAGGTCTCGTCCGGCGTGCTCACCAGCGTGCCTCCCTTTTGCGTGGTGCCGCCGTTCGGCCCGGATGCGGGGGTTCACGGGCCGAACGGCGGAGTTCGTGCCCGCCCCGCCGCGCACGGGCGAACGAGCACGGCGGGACAGGTTGTCGATCGCTACCCAGCCAATCCACTGGCCGAGGCGACCGGCATGGAGGACACTAACTTAGGAAGTTTCTTCTGCGCAATGCCTAAAGTATCCGCCCGAGTCCAGCGCGCAAGTGTCCAGCGTGCACACTGTGCCTTCACTCCTTCTTGGATACGGAGGTATCCGTGACGAACGGCCCAGGCCCTACGGTCCGGCGCCGGCAGCTCGGCAAGGAGCTGCGACGTCTCCGAGAGGGCGCTGGCAAGACCATCGCCGAAGCCGCGCAATGGGTGGGGATCAAGTCCCCGACCATCAGCAAGATCGAGAACGGCCGGCAGGCCATCCGTCCGACCAACGTCCGGTTGCTGCTCCAGCTCTACGGGATCGGGGCGCCCGAGGCTGACACGCTGATCCGGCTCGCGGGCGAGGCCAACCAGCGTGGTTGGTGGGCCAGCTATGGCGACACCGTGCCGGACTGGTTCCGCAACTTCGTGGGTCTGGAGTCCGACGCCAGCGAGATCGACGGCTACGATTCCGAGCTGGTCCCCGGCCAGCTCCAGACCGCCGAGTACGCCGAGGCGATCATCATGGCCGCGCACCCGAACACCACCCAGACCGAGCTGACACGCCTGGTCACCTTCCGCCGTCAACGACAGGAACGGCTGGTCGGCAATACCCCACCGCGACTGCACTTTGTGCTCAACGAGGCGGTACTGCGCCGCCCGGTCGGCGGTCCCGAGGCGTTTGCCAGGCAACTCGACTACCTCGCCGAGATGGCCCGGCTCCCGCACGTCGACTTGCAGGTGCTGCCGTTCTCGACTGGGCCGCACGCCGCCATGGGGCAGACCTTCACTGTGGTGCGGTTCCCTGGTGACGAGGCCGGGCTGGACTTCGCTTACCTGGAGAACGACCGCGGCGCGCTGTACCTGGAGCGCCCGGCCGACGTCGAGCGCTATCAGACGATCTTCCGCCGTCTTGCTGCAGCCTCCCTTACCAGCCGCGAGACCAGGGAGTTTCTTGCTAAAGTGAGCCCTGAAACGGGCGAACGAGAGTAGGTGCACCATGGACGTCACCGGCGCCACCTGGCGCAAGTCCAGCCGCAGCAACGGCTCGGGCGGCAACTGCGTCGAGGTCGCCGATCTGGACGGCGGCCGTCACGCCGTCCGCGACAGCAAGAACCCCACCGGCCCAGCACTGATCTGCACCACAACCGAGTGGGCTGCGTTCACCGCCGGTGTCCGCAATAGCGAGTTCGGCTGACCCGAGCGGCGCGCACAGCGTGGTAGTCGACAGCTAGGGTTTACCACGGGCCTGCGTGCGAGCAGGTAGGCCTGCTGGAGCTGCTCGGGCTCGTCCGGCTCGCGGAGCAGCCGGGCGTGCAGCGACAGATCGACGCCGAAAGCGGTCAACCCGAGAGAGTGCATTTGTGCCGTCACGCGACCGGGGCCGCAACCGAGATCAGCGACCGGCCCGATCCCTGTGGCCTGCACGAGCTCGGCGAATACGGCCAGCAGCGCACGGTCCAGTGGTTTGGTCGCAAGTTCGGACCACGCGGTTCGACTGATCGGGGTGGCCGTGGCCGGCTCGTGAGTGGCGTTGAGTGCTATAACACTGTTTGCCACTCACAAGGGGATGTTCCCATGCTTCTTCGGGGGTAAAGTCTGGCGCTTGTCTTTGAGCATCCGCAGTGCGCGGGCCAGGTGGGCGCGGGTATGGCTGGGTGGGATCACTGAGTCGACGTAGCCTCGGTCGGCGGCGACGTAGGGGTTGAGCAGGGTGTCTTCGTAATCCTGCTGGCGCCGCGCGCGCAGTGCGTCGACCTCGTCGGCCGTAGCGGCCGCGAGTTCCTTGCGATGCAGGATGTTCGCCGCGCCGGAAGCGCCCATCACGGCGATCTGTGCGGTCGGCCAGGCCAGGTTGAGATCCGCACCGAGGTGCTTGGAGCCCATCACGTCATAGGCGCCGCCGTAGGCCTTCCGGGTGATCACCGTGACCTTGGGCACGGTGGCCTCGGCGTAGGCGTAGATCAGTTTGGCGCCGCGCCGGATGATGCCGTTCCATTCCTGGTCGGTCCCGGGAAGGAAGCCGGGTACGTCGACGAAGGTGAGCACCGGGACGTTGAACGCGTCGCAGGTCCGGACGAACCGGGCGGCCTTCTCGGCGGCGTCGATGTCCAGGCAGCCCGCCAACTGGGTGGGCTGGTTGGCCACGACCCCGACACTGCGGCCTTCGACGCGGCCGAAGCCGACCACGATATTGGGCGCGAAAAGCTCGTGCACTTCGAGGAACTCGCCCTCGTCGACGACACGGATGATCACCTCGTGGATGTCGTAGGGCGCCTTGGCGGAGTCCGGGATCAGCGTATCCAGTTCCCGGTCAGAGTCGGTGAGGGTGTCGAGCACCTGCCCGTGGCTGATGTCCGCGGCGTCGAACACCGGCGGTTCGGACAGGTTGTTCGACGGCAGGAACGACAACAGTTCCTTGACGTAAGACAGCGCGTCTTCCTCGTCGGTGCCGAGGTAGTGCGCGTTGCCCGACTTGGTGTTGTGCGTCCGTCCGCCGCCGAGCTCCTCGAAACCGACCTCCTCACCGGTCACCGCCCTGATCACGTCCGGGCCGGTGATGAACATGGCCGACGTCTGGTCGACCATCACGGTGAAGTCAGTCAGCGCGGGGGAGTAGACGTGCCCACCCGCGCAGGATCCCATGATCAGCGAGATCTGCGGGATCACCCCGGACGCGTGAGTGTTGCGCAGGAAGATCTCGCCGTACAGCGCCAGCGAGACCACGCCCTCCTGGATCCGGGCGCCGCCGCCCTCGTTGATCCCGATGATCGGGCAGCCAGTCCGCATCGCGAGATCCATCACCTTGACGATCTTTTCGCCGTACACCTCGCCGAGGCTGCCACCGAAGATGGCGGCGTCCTGGCTGAACACGCACACCGGCCGGTTGTCGACGGTGCCGTAGCCGGTGACCACGCCGTCGCCGTAGGGCCGGTTGGCCTGCTGGCCGAAGTTGGTGCTGCGGTGCCGGGCCAGCTCGTCGAGCTCGATGAATGACCCGGCGTCGAGCAACAGGTCGATCCGCTCGCGTGCGGTCTTGCGGCCCTTGGCGTGCTGGCGCGCCGCCGCCCGGGCCGATCCGGCGTGCACCGCTTCCTCGTCGCGGCGTAGCAGATCGGCGAGCTTGCCCGCGGTGGTGTGGATGTCCGGCTCCATGACGGCCGACCCTAGACTGCGCACGTGTGGTCCGATCTTGAGCGACCGCCGCTGCGTGCGGACGCGCTGCGGCGGGCTCTGGTGGCGCCAGCCGGACCGTATGCCGCGCTGGACGTCGTCGCCACTGTGGCCTCGACGAACACCGCGCTGGCCGCTGCGGCCCGCGCTGGAGCGCCGGATCGCACAGTGCTGGTCGCCGAGCACCAGAGCGCCGGGCGTGGCCGCGCCGCGCGCAGCTGGATCGCTCCCCCCCGGTCTGGGTTGGCGCTGTCGGTGCTGCTGCGCCCCACCGAGGTGCCGCAGGCTCGTTGGAACTGGCTGCCGCTGCTGGTAGGAGTGGTGCTGTGCCGGACTGTCGGCACCCTGGGTGAGCTGCCCGCGGTGCTGAAATGGCCCAACGACCTGCTGCTGGGCGGGGATCAGCGCAAGGCAGCCGGGATCCTGGCTGAAGTGGTACCTGAGGGCCCCGCGGTGGTGGTCGGCGTCGGGCTCAACGTCACGCTGCGACCGGCCGAGCTGCCAGTGCCCGGCGCGACCTCGTTGGCCATCGAGCAGGCGGCCTGCACCGATCGCGACCCACTGCTCCGAGCCCTGCTGCGCGCCCTGGACAGCGAGCTGCGGCAGTGGTGCCAGCACAAGGGCGATCCGATCACCTCTGGCCTGCGCGAGGCCTACCGGCAACGCTGCACGACCCTGGGCGGGCAGGTTCGGGTTGAGCTACCGGGCCAGCGCGAGCTGATCGGCACTGCGGAGGACGTCGACACCGAGGGCCGGCTGATGGTGTCGTCAGATGGGCAGCGGCGGGCACTCTCGGTCGGTGACGTGAGCCATGTTCGGGTGGCCAGCGGCGAGTGATCGCGTTTTGTGTGCCGTAGGCGACACGATTTGTCGTCTGCGGCACACAAACTGTGATCACCAGCGCGCGACCTGACGGATGTCATGGCGGGTCGGTGACACAAGCACTGCGCCGCGACAGGTGCCGAGACAGACGCTGGTGCCATGACGATGACCGAACACGGCGCGGTCCGGCTGACCGACCTGCGCAAGCGCTACGGGCCGTCCAACAACGCGGTACTCGTGTTCGCCGCCTGGTCCGCGGTGCTCGCTCTGGTCGGAGCGCGGCGCTACCGGGCCAGCCTGGCCCCGGCCTAACGTGAACAGCATGGTCGACGGGAGGGCAGTGTCGGGGATCCCCGACACGCCGCCCTGGTTCGCCCGCCGGAGACCACCATCACCGTCAAGGCCGGGCTGGCCCGCCGGCTCCTCGAGGCCGGTGACACCGACCGAGCGGCCGCCGAGGTCGGCGACGTCGAACGGCTGGGCCGCCAAGTGCTCTCCGAAGTGCGGGCCACCGTTTCCGCGCTGCCCGAAGCCTCGCTGCCGGGCGAGCTGGCCAGCGCGCGCGCCGTGCTAGCCGCCGCTGGCATCACCGCGGACCTGCCCCAAGCAGTCGACGACCTGGCGCCGCAGTTCCACGAGCCGTTCGCCTATGTGTTGCGTGAGGCGATCACCAACGTGGTGCGGCACAGTGACGCGGGGCGCTGCGAGGTGCGGTTGGGGCCGTCCTGGCTGGAGGTCCGCGATGATGGCACCGGCGGATCGGCTCATGGTTCTGGCCACGGGATAGCCGGGCTGCGCGAGCGGCTAGCCCCGCTGGGCGGCACCGTGGAAGCCGGTCGGCTGCCCGGCGGTGGGTTCCGATTGCGAGCCAGCGCATGATCAAGGTGCTGGTCGCTGACGACCAGGCGCTGGTCCGCGGCGCGCTCGCCGCCATGCTGGGGCTGGAACCCGACATCGCGGTTGTCGCCGAGGTCGGCAGCGGCGACCAGGTGCTCCCGGTCGCCCGCCGTACCCGTCCGGACGTCGCCCTGCTCGACGTGCAGATGCCCGGCGGCGACGGTCTGGCCGCCGCTGCGGCATTGCGCGCGGAGCTGCCCACCTGCCGGGTGCTCATCTGCACCACCTTCGGCCGACCCGGCTACCTGGCCCGCGCGATGGCCGCCGGCGCGGCCGGGTTCATCGTCAAGGACGCCCCGCCCGAGCA
>DASUII010000338.1:0-11839 GCA_036279835.1 Pseudonocardiaceae bacterium | reverse complement strand
GTCCTCGAAGATGAGCTGCGTGCTGCCGTTCCCGCCGAGGTGTGGGAAGAACAGGTCGGGTTGATGCTCGACGTGCTGGAGGTGGATGACATCGCCGACGCGGTCCGGGAGTTCCGCGAGCAAGCGTCCACCTAACCGTTCCCCAGGCCGCTTATGATCGACTCCTGACGTCGACCAACCTGTCGGTGTGTCGGGCTGGGTTGCTGCTCGCCGCTGGAGCGACGGCGTCCTGGACCGACCCGTTGGCTGGGGTCGCAGACGGGGTTGCCTGCTGTGGCGGGTTGGAACCGGCCTGGGCGGCGGGGGCCGGTCCGGATCGCAGCAACAGCGCCCCGAGCGCGCCCAGGGCGGCCATGGCTGCGGCGATCAGGAACAGGTCGTCGATTGCTGCGACGAATACCTGCAGCTGGGTCTGCTGGTAGGTGGCGTACATCCCAACCCAGTCCGGGGTCGCCGGCGGGCCGAGGTGTGGGGTGGGGGTGTCCGCCGGCAGCAAGGCGGCGCGACCGGCCATCTGCTGGGCCCGTTGCATGGTCAGGATCGCGGTGAGCACGGCCAGCCCGAGCGCTCCAGAGACTCGCTGCGTCACGTTGTTGAACGCGCTAGCCGCGTTGACCTGGGCCATCGGGATGACCGCGATACCCCCGGTCATGATCGGCATCATGGCTATCCCCAGGCCGGCGCCGAGCCCCACCAGTATCCACATGACGTGCTCGCGGGGAGTGTCGAGAGTGATTGTGTGCAGCCAGTAGAGGTCAGCGGCGGTGAGGGTCAGGCCGACCGCCGCCGGCCAGCGGGGCCCGATGCGGTCATAGACCCGCCCAGCGATCGGCATCAGTACCGCCATCGCCACGGCCTGGGGCAGCAGTGTCAGACCACTGTCAAAAGCTCCCCAGCCCTGGGCCACTTGCAGGAACTGCGGGATGTAGAAGAGCACGCCGAGCAGCACGACCGAGAGCACCGCGATCAGTAGCAGCGAGTTGGTGAATGGCCAATAGCGGAATATCCGGATATCAAGTAACGGTTCGGCGACCTCCAGTTCGATCACCACGAACAGCGCCAGGCTCAGCACGCTGTAGGTAATCAGGCCGAGGACCCGGTAGGAGCCCCACCCCCACGACGCTCCCTCCGACATCGCCAGCAGCAGCGCGAAGAGCCCACCCGCTACGGTGACGAAACCCAGCACGTCGAATCGACGCCCGGCGATCCTGGGGAATCGCGGCAATACCACTGCCGCGGCCACCGCACCGAGGATTCCGATGGGCACGTTGATGTAGAAGATCAGCCGCCAGTTGACGTACTCGACCAGGTACCCGCCCAGGGTGGGTCCGATCGCCGGGGCGCAGACGATGCCCAGGCCGTACAGGCCCATCGCGGCACCGAGCCGCTCCCGCGGCACGATCCGGTACAGGATTGACAGCGTGATCACCGGCAGGATCCCGCCCGGGATCGCCTGGAAGATCCGGAAGGCCACCAGGCTGTTGAGGTCCCAGGCCAGCCCGCACAGCGCGGATCCGGCGGCAAACGCCAGCAGCGCCAGGTTGTACACCCGCTTGAGCCCGAAACGGTCCCCCAGCCACGCCGTGACCGGAACCACCACACCCAACGCCAGCGTGTAGCCCGTGACCACCCACTGCACGTCGTCGGTGCTCACGCCGAACTCGTTCTGGATGGTGGGGATGGCGACGTTGACGATGGTGGTGTCCAGGATCGACATGAACATCCCGGCGATCAGCACCGTCAGTGGCAAGCCCCAACCCACGGCGGGTTGGGCCGCATGGGGGGTTGAGTAACCGGGCACGCCACCATCCGACCGGCCAGCTGCCCCGTTGGGGCTCACCGCGGCCTGTGTCTCGGCGGGGCGAGTCATGACACAACTGTGCCATAGGAACGCTGCGTACTCTAGTCTGTTTTTTCGCTCCCGACCCGAACGCCGCCCGCCGACCCTCGACCAAGTGCTGAGCGTGACGTGATCAAGCTCCTGAACCGGCCACAACCACCCAAATAGAGTACGGTGCGTTTCTCGCTGCATAGGGAACGGGGCGTAGCCTATTAGAAGGCCGCGTCGGTGGACCGATCGCATCCACGGGGAGTTGTGAGCATGGATCCTGTCGCCACGAGCGATCCCCACCGGCCCGCGACTACGCGCGCCAACCGACTTCACCGTGGCGCAACGATCACCACGGTGATGTCACCGAGAAGAGAGAAGAAGGGGCGGATATGAGGATCGCGGAAATCTTCAGCCTTGGCGGCCATAACCACGGCGATAACGATAGGCGCTGGCACGAGGACAGCTGGCGTAACTACGACTACGACAACCGGAACTGGCGCTACGACAATTGGGACGACCGCCGCCACGGCCACCGGGGAAACTGCTAGCTAGACACATGGCGGGCGGGTGACTGCCGCTCCGGTAACCCGGGCGCGGGAGTCACCCGCCGACGCCGCTATACCGCAGCAGCCGCTGGAGATCATCCTTGTCCGGCTCATACACTGGCCCGGAAGGGAGACCGCCAGTGTGGAACGCCCGGAAAGGCTCGATCGCCCTCGCTGTGGTCGTGGTGTTGGTGGTGGCCTCCCTGGCGGTGTGGCCTCTCATTCGGAACCTCGGCGCAACGCCCGGCTGCGCCGTCACCACAGTCGCGGACCCGGTGTCTGGTGCTCTTGTGACGTTCCCGCTGTCCGGGGAGCAGGCCGACAACGCCGCCACGATCGCCGCGATCGGCATTCAACTGGGCATGCCCGACCACGCTGTCACGATCGCGCTGGCGACAGCGCTGCAGGAGTCCGGCCTGCACAACCTGCCGGTCGGCGACCGGGACTCGGCGGGACTGTTCCAGCAGCGACCCAGCCAAGGCTGGGGAACCCGGGCGCAGGTACTCGACCCGGTCTATGCGTCCACCGCGTTCTACCAGCGGCTTCGCGCCCAACCGGATTGGTCTGAGCTCAGCGTCACCGAAGCCGCTCAGCTCGTCCAGCGGTCGGCGGTGCCGTCTGCCTACGCGCAGTGGGAACCGCGGGCCCGAGCCGCCGCTGCCGCCCTCACCGGCGAGGCACCCGGCGCGCTGACCTGCCGAGGCCTCACTATCAGCCCGTCGAGTACCGACCTGGTCGACACCGCGGTCGCCGAGCTTGGCACTGCCACTCTCAGCGGAGCGCACTCCGTGGCCCGCGGATGGTCGATCTGCAGCTGGCTCGTCGCCCACGCGTCGCGCCTCGGCGTCGACCGGGTGACCTTCGACGGGCGCACCTGGACCATGGACTCCGGCAGTTGGTCTCAGATCGGGCCGGCCGACGGAGTGCTGTCCCTGCACCGGGCGCCGAGCGCTGCCTGATGCCCGAAGGCGACACCGTGTACTTGGCGGCCAAGCAGATGGCGGCGGCGCTGAGCGGCCAGCGCCTGACCCGTGGGGAACTCCGCCATCCACGGCTCGCCGAACATGATCTTTCGGGGCGAGCCGTACTGGGCGTACACAGCGTCGGCAAGCACCTCTTTACCCGTTTCGACGACGGACGAAGCCTGCACACGCATTTCCGGATGGACGGCTCCTGGCATCTTTACCAACCCGGACAGCGGTGGCGACGACCACACCACCAAGCCCGGGCAGTGTTGACCACGCAGGACCGGGTTGCAGTGGGTTTCCTCCTGCACGACATGGCACTGGTGGCCACCCCGGACGAACACCGGCTCGTGGGGCACCTGGGTCCGGACTTACTCAACGCCAATTGGGGCGACAACGACGCAGCCATAGCGGCCCAACGGCTGCGCGAGCAACCCGGCGTTGAACTCGGCCTCGCCCTGCTCGATCAGCGGATCATGGCCGGGGTCAAGGTACAATAAGTACCTCCAAGGCGAGGGGAGCCATGGTGGCGCTCATCCTGGACATCTACGCGCGTGTGTCGCGGCTTGGTGACGATCGGCAACGTTCGACCGAAGGACAGGTCGAGGACTGTCAGGCCAGGATCGTGGAGCGTGGGGCGCAGGTCGGCGAAGTGCACATCGACAGTGGGCGCTCGGCGTGGAATCCGCGCGTGAGGCGACCTGACTGGGAACAGGTCATGTCTCGGCTGGAAGCTGGCGCGACGGGTGGTGTGGTCGTGTTCGACATGGCGCGGTTCTCTCGTCGGCCTATCGAGGGTGAGCGTCTGATTCTCGCCGCTGAACGGGGTCTTGTGGTACTGGACAGCGAAGGTGAGTACGACTTGACGACGGCCAGCGGCCGCAAGGCGTTCCGTGATCAGCTCAATGCCGCTGCGTATGAGTCCGATCGGCTATCTACCCGGGTAAAACGGGGTAAGAGGGTCAAGGCGACGCGCGGAGAGCCTAACCACTCGCGGCGGCCGTTCGGGTTCGAGCAGGACGGCATAACGGTCCGAGTGCCAGAGTCCATCGTGCTTTGCGAGATGGTCGCGCGTGTGCTGGGTGGGGAGAGCATAGATCACATCGTTCGCGATCTTAACCAGCGAGGCCTAACGACGTCGACTGGTGACCAGTGGTCGCGTACGACGTTCAAACAAGTGGTCTTGAGGGCACGGAACGCCGGGCAGGTTGTCCATCATGGCGTGGTGGTGGGTCATCTGCCCGGCGAGCCGATTCTCGACAACGAGACGTGGGATCGACTGAATACGCTCTTCGCTTCACGTCGCCGTGGCCGCCCAAACTCTGATGCCTATCTGTGCTCGGGCATCGTGTGCTGCGGGCACTGTGGACATCGGCTTTCGGGACGGCCGATGGTGGCGCTCAGGCCATATCCGGACGGTGAGGTTCGACGGCAGTATTGGTGTCAGCCACGTGCCCTCCGTGGTGGGTGTGGTCGTATCACTATCGATCAGCGCGAGCTGGACCGACACATCGGGGCGCTGGTGGTGAGGATTCTGGCTGATCCCCGTCACGCCGAAGCCCTTGAGGCTGCCGCCAAAGCTACGGATGACAAGAGGCGTCCGATGGTCGCCGAGTTGAGCGAGTGCGAGCACCTTGCCGACGAGTTGTCCGGGCGGCTCGGTCGGCGGGAGATCACGCTCCAGCGTTATGACGTCGCCATGGTGCCGTTGGACAAGCGCATCGCCGAGCTTCGTGCAGAGCTGGCTGAGTTGGACAGCGTGCCGGCAGCGGTCGCGGACCCTGTCGTCGTTGCCGCCTCACGTGAAGAATGGATTGCGAGATGGGACGCTGCCACGGTGGCCGAGCGGCGTAGTTTCATCCGGCAGGCGTTGGCGAATCGACGGATCGTGATCGCTCCCGCTGACCCGTCCCGGCCTCGGAAGTTCGACCCACGACGCATCGTCATCGAGGAGGTCGCGCCATCTCCCCGATGATCCGTAAGCCCTCATACGAGGCTGTTGCACACTAGGAACTTCGCGTCAGTCCCGGACGGTGGATCGGAGACCCTGCGGCCACCTCCCTATGGTCGTGTTTGACATAGCACAAGATGAACTACCGCACCGGATGGGGACCTGGCTGGCAGCGCGGGCAGTAATAGGTGTACCTGGCGTAAACCCCCTCTCCTTGCACCGCCCGGATCACTCGTTGCCCACAGCGGCGGCACGGCTGCCCGCCCCGCTCATATACCCAGTGCTGTCGCCCCCGAGCCAAATCTCCGGTGGTGGACTGCTCTAGCCGCTCCGCATTAGCCAGCATCAGCTGCCGTCCCAGAGCTACCACCACATTCGGATCGACGTCTCGGACCGGAGCCCACGGAGAGATGCCCAGCAGGAAGCACATCTCCGTCTTATATAAATTCCCAATACCTGCCATGATTCGCTGCTCGAGTAGAGCGAGACCCAGCTCGAGGTCGGGCTGCGCGCAGAGTCGTTGCGCCGCGGTGGCGGCAGTATCATCGGTCCAGTATGGGCTGAGCAGGTCGGGACCCAGGTGTCCCACCAGACGCTGCTCGTCCTTGATGGTCACCAGCGCCATGTCGTGCAGACAGAAACCCACGGCTACTCGGTCCGATGTCCTTAAGATGGCCCGGGCTTGATGGTGTGGTCGTCGCCAACGCTGGTCAGGTCGGTACAGGTGCCAGGAGCCGTCCATCCGGAAGTGCGTGTGCAGGCTCCGCCCGTCATCGAAGCGGGTGAACAGGTGCTTGCCGACGCTGTGCACACCCTGCACGGTGAGCCCAGAGAGGTCATGCTCAGCAAGCCGCGGATGACGTAACTCCCCCTGAGTGAGGCACTGCCCGCTCAGCGCCGCCGCCATGCGCTTCGCCGCCAGGTACACAGTGTCACCTTCCGGCACAGCTGCTTCCTTCCGGCGAACAAAATCGGATTGGCTCTCGCTTCCGATCACCCAGCCGACACATCGTAGAGCAAGAGGTGGCGATCAGCGGGAAGAATCAGGATATAGGTCTCGATTGGGCGATCGTTCTGGTCGAAGGTGGTTCTCAGCAAGCCAGATGTGCCCGCAGCGATGATTAGTTTTTCCGGTCGGCGAGGTGCACATCGATGGCGGGCGCTCGGCGTGGAACCCGCGCGTGGAGCGTCCCCGCTGGGAACGGCTCATGTCTCGGCTGGAAGCTGGCGCGACGGGCGGCGTGGTCGTGTTCGACACGGCGCGCTTCTCTCGTCGGCCTATCGAGGGTGAGCGCCTGATCCTCACCGCCGAGCGGGGACTTGTCGTGCTTGACAGCGAGGGCGAGTACGACCTGACGACGGCCAACGGCCGCAAGACATTCCGCGATCAGCTCAACGCCGCTGCGTATGAATCCGATCGGCTGTCCACTCAGGTCAAGCAGGGTAAGCGCGTCAAGGCAACGCGCGGGGAGCCTAATCATTCGTGGCGACCGTTCGGATTCGAGCAGGATGGTGCAATGGTTCGGGAGCCGGAGGCCGTTGTGCTTCGCGAGATGGTCGCGCGCGTGTTAGCTGGCGAGAACCAAGGTCACATCGTTATCGATCTCAACCAGCGCGGTGTAGGCACGTCCACCGGTGGTGAGTGGTCGCGTGACTCGCTCAAACAACTGCTTTTGAGAGCACGCAACGTGGGGCAGGTCGTCCACAACGGCGTGGTAGTGGGTCATCTGCCTGGCCAGCCGATTCTCGATAACGAGACTTGGGAACGGCTGAATGCATTGTTCGCCTCGCGTCGCCGTGGCCGTCCACTTTCTGACGTCTACCTGTGCTCGGGCCTCGTGTACTGCGGGCATTGTGGACATCGGTTTACGGGACGTCCACGGACATGGCTAAAGCCGTACCCAGACGGCGAGGTTCGTCGGCAGTATTGGTGCCAACCGCGCGCGGTCCGTGGCGGATGCGGACATATCACTGTTGATCAACGCGAGCTGGAGCGGCACGTCGGGGGGCTGGTGGTGAGGATTCTGGCTGACCCTCGTCACGCCGAAGCTGTCGAAGCTGCGGCGAGGGCCACGGAGGACAAGAGGCGTCCGCTGCTCACCCGAGTTGAGTGAGTGCGAGCACCTTGCCGACGAGCTGTCCGGGCGGCTCGGTCGGCGGGAGATCATGCTCAAGCGTTATGACGTCGCCATCAAGCCCCTCTTAACCGGCTAAGAGGGGCTACGTCCCGTCCGAGACCGCGCTCGGAAGGGATGGCCCCTGAGGGGCAGCTCTGGTCACGGGTGCGTTTAGTCAGCGTGGCGTTGCGGGCCAGGTAGGCGCACAACCCTCACCTACCCGCGCATTATGTGCGTTGACGCACGTCGACGGCACGGGCCGATCAGGTTCAGCGGCCGCTTCTCCGATGGGTCGCCCTATGGTCTCCGCTGGAGACGAGATCTCTGCGTCCCTTTTGCCGGATGTACGACAGCCAGCGATATTGGGTTGTACCGGCGAACCGGGCTGTGCTCCCTCAGCTACGGAGGGGTCGCCTCCGAGCGTGGCACACGGGCACGACATCGACAACTTTTTGTCGATCGGACGACCCAAGCGCCTACGAGGTTCCAGGGCACACACCGTTGATCCGCTGCTTGGACGTTTGCGGCAATCACCCATTCGCTGTGGTCACTTGATCACGGTCTGCTACGAGGATGGCCTTGACTGACAGCGAGTCCGCGAAGATGATCGACCGACGCGCGAGGTGGGACGTGTCCAACGAATCCTGGGAAGTGCATACCAACCATGGCCCGGTCTCCGGCGAGGTCAACAACGGGATCGGCACGTTTCTCGGTATCCCTTATGCGGCGCCACCGACCGACAGGATGGACTGCGACACGAGGCGATTCGGCGTGCCGGTCTCCCCAGAACCCTGGATTGAAGTCCGTAAGGCGAGGAAGTTCGGTCCGACACCGCCCCGCAGCACTGCGCGCATCTGCGACCGGATACTCAGCGGTGATCCCGGGCTGATCGGCGGCATCGCATTGCCGGCCACGAACTGGCTGACGGTCAACGTGTGGGCACCCAGACAGCCGGCCCAACCGCGGCCGGTCATGGTGTGGATTCACGGCGGCGCGTTCCTCCGCGGCGCGTCGGCCGGGACCGCCTACGACGGCGCCACGTTCGCCCGTGACGGCGCGGTGTTGGTCAGCTTCAACTACCGGCTCGGGGTGGAAGGGTTCGGTTACCTGGAGGATGCGCCCGTCCCGGCCAACCGCGGGCTTCTCGATCAGATCTTCGCCCTGGAATGGGTTCGGGACAACATCGCGAATTTCGGTGGGGACCCGAACAACGTCACCGTGTTCGGCGAGTCGGCCGGCGCGATGAGCATCCTGACGCTGATGTCGATCGGCAGCGACTTGTTCCACAAGGCCATCGCGCAAAGCGGCAGCGCGCACATCACCCAGGAACCAGACCACGCCGCGCTCGTGGTGAAGGCGGTCGCCGCCGAACTTAACGTCGAGCCGACCGCCGCGGCACTTAAGAATGTGGCGTTCAAAGATCTCATCGCCGCGCAGGACAAGGTTCATCAAGATGTCGTCAACACCGCGGACCGGGAGAAATATGGCGACAGCACCATCGACGGGACTGTTGCGTTGACCGCTGACGTGCTCGGGCAGGCTGAGCTGATGCGTCGTCGTTGCCGTCGGGTACCTCTGTCGAGGTCCAGCTTGGCTGGGTTTCGTTTCCCTGGTGAGGTCATCGTGCTGGCGGTGCGGTGGTATCTGCGCTATGGGCTGTCGTATCGCGATGTGGAAGAGCTGCTGGCTGAGCGGGGCATCGAGGTTGACCATGTAACCGTGTTCCGGTGGGTGCAGCGCTTCACACCGTTGTTGATCGATGCAGCCCGGCCGTGCCGGCACACCCCGGGCGATCGGTGGTTCGCCGACGAGACCTATGTCAAGATCGCTGGGCGATGGGTCTACCTGTACCGGGCGATCGACCAGTTCGGGCAGGTCATCGACGTGATGGTGTCGGAGAAGCGGGATCTGGCGGCCACCCGCCGGTTCTTCACTTTGGCGCTGAGCAACGGCTTGCGACCGACCGAGGTGACTACCGACCGGGCGCCCGCCTACCCACGGGCACTGGATGAGCTGGTGCCCGCCGCCTGCCATGTCATGGAGAAGTACGCGAATAATCCGATCGAATCCGATCACGGCCGATTGAAGTCCCGGCTACGGCCGATGCGCGGGCTCAAACAGCTCCGCTGCGCGCGGGTGATCAGCACCGGGCACGCGTTCGTCCAGAACCTCCGCCGCGGCCACTACGAACTCGGCGTCGAACAACCCACGACACTGCGGGTGATGGCTGCCTTCGACGAGCTGGTCCAGGCGATCTGACCAACCGGGATCAACGATCTCGCCTGCCCGGCTTCGCACAACGCAACAGTCCCGGATAGTTCGTAGGGTCACAGGTTCTGTCCTCGTTGAGCACCGAGGAAGTTGAGCGCGTCAGTGTCCCGGCGGTCTGCCCGGTCGCCGGTCGGCTGTGCGCAGCGGACTGGTGAGCCGCTCATAGTGACCGAGCGGCTCACCAGCAGTCAACCGTGTTGATGTCGTGAGTGCGTGTCGTGAATGCAGTGTTTGGGGTTGTTTCGTCACGCCGCGTTCGTCACACCGTTGATCCGTTACACCTGGGCGTAGGCCAGTTGTGGTTGTCCGGAGGTCACGGTGGCGGGGGCCCGGCGTAGGTAAACCACGTAGGTGACGGCGACGCACACCGCGTAGAAGACCAGGAACGACCAGCAGGCGGGTATCCCGGACTTTGTGGTGAGGAACGACTGGCGGAAGGCGAGGTTGATGAGCAGGCCACCGATGGCGCCAATCGAGCCGGCGATCCCGATCACTGCGCCGGACAGTCGGCGAGCTCTCATCATTGCGCGCTGTCTCGGTTCACCAGCGTCGATCGCCATCTTGGCTTGGGCAACGAAGATCGACGGGATCATCTTGTAGGTGGATCCGTTGCCGGTTCCGGAGAGCACGAACAGGCCGATGAAGCCGGTCACGAATAGCGGCAGGGATTTCTGCTCGGACGCGATGATTACGACGCCGGTGGCCACAGCCATGCCGATGAAGGTGCAGAGGCTGATCTTCGCGCCGCCGAACCGGTCAGCCAGCCGGCCACCGATCGGGCGGACCAGCGAGCCGATCAGCGGGCCAAGGAACACGATCGAGGCGGTCTGCAGCGGGGTGCGGCCGAACTGGGTCTGCAGCACCAGGCCGAAAGCGAAGCTGTACCCGATGAACGAGCCGAAGCTCCCGATGTAAAGGAACGCCACCACCCAGGTCTGCCGCTCCCGGACCGCTTCGCGTAGAGCGCCGGAGTCGTTGCCCAGCGAGGTGAGGTTGTCCATGGACAGTGCGGCCCACACGGCAGCGAGCGCGATCAGCGGAACGTAGATGGCCAGCACCAGACGGGGGTAGGCGGCGCCGACAGTCGCGATCACCAGTAAGCCGAGTAACTGCATCACGGGCACGCCGATGTTGCCGCCGCCGGCGTTGAGCCCGAGCGCCCAGCCTTTCTTGCCCTCCGGGAAGAAGGCGTTGATGTTGACCATGGACGAGGCGAAGTTGCCCCCGCCCAGCCCGCCGAGGGCCGCGACCACCAGGAACGTGGTGTAGGACGTGCCCGGGTGCATGACGATGATCGCCAGGACAGTCGGGACGAGCAGTAGCAGCGCGCTGACGATGGTCCAGTTGCGCCCACCGAATCGGGCCGGCGCCATCGTGTAGGGAATCCGGACCAACCCTCCGATAAGCGACGGCAACGCCACCAGGAAGAACTTTCCGGCCGAGTCGATTCCGTATGCCGGGCCCATGAACAGCACGAGTACCGACCAGATTGTCCATATCGAGAACCCGATGTGCTCGGCGAAGACCGAAACCCACAGGTTTCGATTCGCCACCCGTTTACCTGTACTCTCCCAGAATTCGGGATCTTCGGGCTCCCAGTGGTCGATCCATCGCCCTCGGTGAGCCGGCATAGCCGGCGCTATTTTTTCGGTCGTGCTCATCGCGCCTCCTGGACTGGTGGGTACGGCGAGCGACGCTATGTGCCGGTTATGTTCGCTATGTTGCTGTTTGTTGCGGCGCTGGGAACTCCTGTTCACACTGGGGCAAGAGTGGCGTGAGATGCTGGTGCGCCCCTGGTGACCTATACGACCAAACCACGCACCAGCGGTGCGGCCGGGCGTGATGGCCGGTCGACGGCGTCTTCAGTCCCGATCGGCTACCCGCCCTGCGAGACGGTGTCTCAGCTCCTGCTCGCGTGACTCTCGACACCCTTCAACACCTCAGCAGGCTGGCGATCACAGCACACTGGGGCAACGTCGCCATCAGCTGCGCACAGTCATGCAGGGTAAGGCGCCGGGTGTCGGGTCGGGGGAGGCGGCGGACAGCAGTCCGCTACCTCCGCCCGCCCTACCGAACCGCTCGTGCAGTTTTCCCGCAAGCGGCTCTCAATGGGTGTAGCCCTTCTGGCGGTAGTATTCACGCATGCTGGGAATCAGTTG
>DASUII010000337.1:0-11085 GCA_036279835.1 Pseudonocardiaceae bacterium | reverse complement strand
GCTTGGTGAGCTTCGGCTGCGCTGGACCGTCGGGGCCGCGCGGGTCAGCGGTGAGCCCGGGCGCCGGCAGCTCGACGTCGAGATCACCGTGCCTCAGGGCGATCACCACGACCTGCTTTGTGAGCTCTGCGACACGGCGCTGACCGGACCGGCGCCCGATGTCGACCGGGCGTGGGTGGCCACTGAGACTGCGTGGCGGGAGACGGTACCGGATCTGGGGGACACGATCGCCCCCCGCGACGCCCGGCACGCCTACGCGGTGCTGCGCGGACTGACCAGCTCCGGGGGTGGCATGGTCGCCGCGGCCACCATGAGCCTGCCGGAGCGCGCCGCGCAGGGCCGCAACTACGACTACCGCTATGTCTGGATCCGCGACCAGTGCTACACCGGGCAGGCAGTCGCCGCCGCCGGGCCGCACCCGCTGCTCGATGACGCCGTCCGGTTCGTCGCGCAACGCCTGCTCGACGATGGCCCGAAGCTCACGCCGGCCTACACGATCACCGGCAGGCGGGTACCCGACCAGCGGGCGCTGGACCTGCCCGGCTACCCCGGAGGCAGCGACGTCGTCGGGAACCACGTCAACGCCCAGTTCCAGCTCGACGCGTTCGGGGAGGCCCTGCTGCTCTTCGCCGCGGCCGCCCGCCACGACAGGTTGGGCGGCGACCACTACCCGGCGGTCACCGCCGCGGTCACCGCCATCCAGGAACGCTGGCAGCAACCCGACGCCGGGATCTGGGAACTCGCGGACCAGCGTTGGGCACACTCCCGGCTGACCTGCGCGGCGGGACTGCGCACGATGGCCGCTGCCGGGGTCTCCACCGCCGACGCCTCAGCGTGGAACGCGCTGGCCGATGCCATCCTCGCCGACACCGCCAGCGACTGCCTACACCCCAGCGGCCGCTGGCAGCGCGCGCCCACCGACCCGCGGGTGGATGCGGCGCTGCTGCCACCCACCATCCGCGACGCGCTGCCCGCCACTGACCCCGCTCGGTAGCCACCTACCGAGCGGTCCACGAGCAGTTGGCTGCACAAGGCTACGTCTACCGCTTCCGCCAGGACCGACGCCCACTGGGCGAGGCCGAAGGAGCGTTCCTGCTCTGCGGGTTCCACCTGGCGCTGGCCGCACACCAGCAGGGCGAGCCGGTCGCGGCGGCCCGATGGTTCGAACGTAACCGGGCCGCCTGCGGACCACCGGGCCTGTTCTCCGAGGAATACGACGTCACTCAACGCCAACTGCGCGGAAACCTCCCGCAAGACTTCGTCCACGCCCTGATGCTCGAAACCTCCGCCCGCCTCGCCCGCCCCTGGAACCAATCCGCCTACCCCGAGGTTGCGCACGACTAGCAGCGCCGCGACCCAGTTGGCGAGGGCCGGGTGATGCGGGAGGCGGGGGGCTGGTGCGTGGCTGACCGCGATTCGGCTGGAGGTGGAAACGACGCAGGACTGATCGGGCGCGGTCAACGGGACGCGTACCGGCTGGGGCCAGCACGATCGCGGCCATCAGCGGCAGGACCATGGTGTATTCGCCGGTCAGCTCGAACATGCGCCGTGGTGGCCCTAGGCATCGACATCGACGGGGTCAAGCACCCGTTGTCGTTAGTGGAGGGCTCAGGCCGACAGAGGCGCCGGTGGGTGTGGGTAGAGGTGGTTGGCGCGAGGGTGGGCGTTCGGCTCCGACCTTGCCAAGTGTTGAACATTTGTTTAATATAGTGAATGTGCAGTCACTACCTGATGATCGGACGGCACGGGCGAGGATTCGCGACGAAGCGCTGCGGCTGTTCGGCAACCACGGACCCGATGCGGTCACTGTCCGCGACATCGCGGCGGCCGCCGGCGTTTCTCCCGCCCTAGTCGTGCGGCACTACGGCTCCAAGGACGGGTTGCGCGACGCAGTCGACGACCACGTCGCGCGGATCTTCGAGGTGATGCTGACCCGGATCATTGATCCGCGCGGAGCCGGTGGCCCGTTCGACCCGGCTGCGTTGCCGAGTCTGGCCGAGGTGGTCGCCGAGTACCTTCCGGCCGACTCCGCAATCCCGGCCTATCTCGGGCGGATGCTCCTCGCGGGTGGGGCTGTGGGATCGGCGCTGTTTCGCGAGCTGCACGCGCTGAGCCGGCAGGCGCTCGCCGATCTGTCAGAAGCCGGATTGGCCGCCAGCGGAGCGGACCCCGAGGTGCGAGCGGCCTTCTTGCTGGTCAACGATCTCGCGGTGTTGATCCTGCGCGCGCGTCTGGCCGACGTTCTGGGCATCGACCCACTGTCAGCCGCTGGCATGCGCCGCTGGGGCGCGGAGGTGCTGTCGATATATCGAGCCGGCCTGCTGAAAGGGGCGACTGGCACACAAGTGGACTGACACAGAAGGGATGGTCACCGAACATGAAGGTCATCATCTGCGGAGCCGGCATCGCCGGGCTCGCGCTGGCACAGCGACTCGACGCGCTCGGCTGGGAGGTCGTGCTGCTGGAGAAGGCACCCGGCCCCCGACCGCAGGGCTACATGATCGACTTCTTTGGGCCCGGGTACGACGCCGCCGAAGCCATGGGTGTGTTGCCCAGGCTACTGGAACTGGGATACCGGTTCGAGGAGGCAAGCTGGCTGGACGAGAACGGGCGGCGCCGCGCGAGACTGCGCTTTGACCAGTTCGGCAAGATCGTGCAGGGTCGGCTGTTCAGCATCCTGCGACCGGACCTCGAGCAGGCGCTGCGCGAGCAGCTCCGCGACACCGTCGAGCTGCGGTTCGCCACCAGCCTGGATACGGTCCACAACGCCACCGGCGGTGTGCGGGTCACGCTCAGCGACGGCGGTACGCTCGACGCCGACCTGCTGGTGGGAGCCGACGGGATCCATTCGACCGTGCGCGCCCTGGTCTTCGGCGAACAGCGCCGCTACCTGCGCTACCTGGGCTTCCACACCGCGGCGTTCGTCTTCGATGACGCGCGGATCCACGCCGAGGTAGAGGGGCGGTTGTGCCTGACCGACACCGTCGACCGACAGATGGGTCTGTACGGGCTGCGCGACGGTCGGGTCGCAACGTTCGCCGTGCACCGCACCCCCGACCCCACGCTGCCGCACGACCCGGCCGTCGCGATCCGCCGCGAGTACGGCTCGCTCGGCTGGATCATCCCGCAAGCGCTGGACCGCTGCCCACCCGCGGCCGAGGTGTACTACGACCAGGTCGCGCAGATCGAGCTACCGCGGTGGAGCCGTGACCGGGTCGTGCTGCTCGGAGACGCCGCTTACGCCGTCTCCCTGCTCGCCGGCCAGGGCGCCTCGCTCGCCATCGGCGGTGCCTACGTGCTCGCCGAGCAACTGGCCAGGGCCGGCTCAATCGAGACCGCGCTGGATGACTACGAGCGACTGTGGCGGCCGGTGGCCGAGGAGAAACAACAGGTCGCGCGCGACGGGGTCCGCTGGTTCCTCCCGCACTCGCGTGCGCAGCTGCGGGCTCGACACGTCGTGATGGGGCTCTCCCGCCTGCCCGGGATCGACCGCTACATCGCGCGCGCACTGGCGGGCAAGTCGACAGCGCTGGTCAGGGAACTGCACGCCACCGGCCACGCTGCGATCCGGCAGACAGTGCCGGGCACCTGCGGCACCGACTCAGTGGCATGAGCGCGCGAGTACCACCGGAGGCCGAGACAATCGTGGTGTGGTTCGTTTCTGGGCTGGTCGCGGTGGCCAACGCTGGATGCGTTCGAGAACCACCTCACGCGGCAGGCCACTATTTCGTCCTTTGTGGACGAGAAGCCGGTGCCCAAGCAGGCTGCCGAGACCGGCTCGGCACAGGATTCGACGCCATGAAGAGGCCCACGGACACGTGATCGACGGTGATGCCCCGTTCCGCCAGTAGTTCTTCGATCTCTCGGTAGGAAAGGCTGTAGCGCAGGTACCAGCGAACGGCGATCACGATCACATCTGGGAGGGAAGCGGAACGCCGCGAAGCTCGACCTCAATGCTGGTACTCGACGACAGCGACGACGCATCGACCAAGCCTGCCTGACCTTGCTCTCCACCAACGCAACAGCCCCAGGCGCGGTCCCATGCCGCATACCACGGGTAGTCCTACTCGTCGGGCATGGAGATGACGTCGGTGCTGGTCAGATGTGCTCAGTAGCAGTTGCGCCCCTCGGCCCGGCCGGGCGGAGGGAGCGGGCCGGTCGGGTCACCCTCCAGCCACTCGCCACGTGGTAGCGGTAGTACTTCTTCGACCACAGCAACCCGCGGGGATTCGGCCCCCTCAAAGGCGCGGCGATGACGGCCGGGTTTGTCGTCGCAGTTCACGCGATTGTCATGCGGATCTCTGTACGTAGCTGGTGTTGCCTGTCCTCTTCTCCTGTGGTGGTTGTTGGAAGCCGTTAGTGGATACATAGGGAGCTTGGGTATGGCCGTGATCGGAGGAGGCAGCCCCGCCGTCACCGGGATGGCTGAGCGCGGCGACGTGCTGGGTGCGGTGGACCAGCTCCTCCAGAATGCCGGCGAGGGCCGTGGTGGGGCACTGTTCGTGGTAGGACCGGCTGGGTTGGGTAAGACCACCGTGCTGGAGCGTGCGATCGGCACAGCTGGCACACGGTTTGCGATCGGTGTCGGACGGGGCGACCAGGTGGAGTCGGTGTTGCCGTTCGGTCTGATCGGTCAGGCTCTCGATCAGGTTCTTGGTCAGCGGAGCCCAGGCAGCAGCATCGTTCTCGACGGTGATGCCGGTGAAACGACGCCGCAGGCCCGTTTCTACGGCATTCTGCGCGGCGTACGGGACGCGGCGGCCGACCCGCTCTTGCTGGCCCTCGACGACCTGCATTGGTCGGATCTGGATTCGCTGACCGCGATTCATCTGATCTGCCGTCGCCTGGCCTCGCTACCCGTCGCGCTGGTCGCCACGGCCAGGCCATGGCCCGACGGGGCTTTGATATCGGCCCTGGATCTGGCCGAGCAAGGGATGGCCCAGATCCTGTCGCTGGCTCCGCTGAGCGCGGCTGCCGCGCGTACGCTGCTGCGTTCCCGGGTGGGCGGAGATGTTCCCGGCGAGGTGATAGATCAGGCCATCGTGCTGTGTTCGGGCAATCCGTTACTGGTCGAGCAGGTCGCGCTGGAGCTACGCCGAAGTGGCCGGCTGCCGGCTGGTCACCTCTGGGTCACTCGCTTCGCTGGAGTCGGCACGGCTGGGCGGCGCTATCTGCAGGCCGCGAGCGTGCTCGGTACCCGATTCCGGGTCGCCGTGGCGGCGGAGGTCGCCGGACTGGCCACTCCCGAGGCTGCTGCTGAGGTCGATGGCCTGTTCCAGGGGGGACTGCTGTTTGAGGCCGAGGACGGATGGGCCCGATTCACTCACGCGCTGATCCGGCAAGGCGTCTACGACACCATTGCGCCGCCGCGGCGCAGGGATCTGCATGCGGCCTCGTTCCGCGCCTTGGTCGCCTCCGGTGCTTATCCGGCCGAGGCGGCGGAGCACGCGGTAGCCGCTCAGCTGGCCGGTGATCCCGACGCAGTGGCCTCGGTGGCGCGGGCGGGGCGCACAGCACTGCGGGCGGGGGCGGTGCGCTCGGCCCGCCAGCATCTGGACAATGCGATGCTGCTCGCGGGTGAGACGGCGTCCACGGACCTGCTCTTCGACGTGGGTGCCGCGCGGGTCGCCGATGGTGCCAGCGAGGAGGCGATGGCCGTCTATGAGCGGATGATGCGGCTGCCGGAATTGCCGAGGGCAGATCGCGTCGCGGTGTTGCGTCATCTGGGACAGGTCAGCTTCTTCGCGGGCCAGGTGGATCGCTCGGGCGCCTGCTACGACTCAGCCGCGGATCTTGCTGAGCAGGATCACCCCGCGCTCGCCGTCGAAGCCCTGCTCGACCAGGCATGTCATCAGCTGACCGTGTCCGGTCCCCGGGAGGCGCTGCCGTGGGCGAACCGTGCCATGGAGCTGGCCACGGCACGCGGGACATCGGAGGTGTCAGCGCTGGCCACCTGGGGCACGATCGCCTATCGAAGCGGCAACCCCGATGGTCTGGCGGCGGCCGCAGCCGCGGCGACACGGGTGGAAGTCATCCCCACTGTACGGGTCATGGAACGCCACACGTACCTGAACCCGGTCCTGAGCTACGCCATCTCGGCCGTCCAGGCGGAGCGCTTCGCCGACGCCGAACGGCTCCTCACCGAGATCCTCAATTCCGCTGAACGCCGGTGTGAGCCGACCACGCTGGTGTATGCCGCCGTCGCATGGATCGACGGTCTCTGCCGCCTGGGCAGGCTCGCTGAGGCAAGCGTCATGGTGGATCGGTTGGGCGAACTCTCGGAGCTGTTATTCCCGCACTGGTCTCCGCTCGCCCGCACCTTCCGGGCGTTGGTGCTGCTTGAGCAAGGACATCTAGAGCAAGCTGCCCGGTATTGCCAGCACCTCGCGGACCGGACCCACGATCAAGGCAGCCTGCATCGCACCGACGGGCTAGTGCTTTACGTGCGGGGGGCTCTCGCCCGCCGCCAAGGCGATATCGAGGCCGCATGCGCGCTGTTCGCCCAGCTTGAGCAGTGGGCTGACGATACCGGTGAGGCGGATCCCGCCTACTTGCCGTGGGCGGCTGACGCGGTCGCGGCCTACCTCGCCAGTGGCCGTCACACCGATGCACGGCGTGTCTTGGACTGGGTGACCCAGCACTGCGCGCCGCTGCCCAGCCGGTGGCCCCGGGTCATCGTCGCCGCTGGCCAGGCGGCCCTCGCTGAGCACACCGGAGACCGGGCGCGGGCCGGGGAACTGTTCGCCCAGGCGCTCGACCTGCACGCTGAGCTACCGATGCCGCTAACCCGGGCTCAGGTCCTGACTGACTACGGCGCTTTTCTGACCCGGGTCGGGGAGAGCGTGCGGGCGCGGCCACTGCTTGCCGAGGCACTGCGCAGCGCGGAAGACTGCGGGGCGGGCTGGCATGCCCGCCGCGCGCGGGCGGAGTGGCGGCGAGCCGGTGGGCGTACCGGCACCCTGAAACCCGACGAGCTCAGCCCGCAGGAGGCCAGTGTCGTCCGCCTGGCCCAAGCCGGCCGATCCAACCGGCAGATCGCCCAGCAACTCCATCTTTCCATCAAGACTGTGGAGACCCACCTCGGCCACGTTTACCGGAAGCTCGGAATCCGTAATCGTTGGCAGTTGCCCGAACGGACGATACCGCCGGATGGCGGCGGATGAATTAGCGTTGGTGCGGTGATTGCGGTTTGTGTGGGGGCGGGCCCGCCCCCACACAAACTAATCACTTCCTGGATGAATGACTCTCCCGATCGGTGAGAGCACCGCCCCGGACCGTCGTCGCGATCGCCATGGCCGCGGCCACGAGGATGAGGTCCTTAAGGACGTACTGACCTTCCAAGGTGGGCATGTGATGCGGGCCCGCGAAAATCCGTGCGGGCAGGAGCAGCACCGGCGACAGGATGCCGGCCAGCCACGATGTCAGCAGGAGCACGGCCAGTCGCGGCCATAACCCACTGAGCAGCAACACTCCAATGGTGCACTCGAGTGTCGCGACCAACGCCATCGCCACGCCGCTGGGCACCACGGTAGGTACCAGCCCGAAACTCAGCATGTGCGTGGTCGCCAGCACAAGATCCTGTGCCGGGCTCACGCCGGGGAAGTACTTGAGAATACCGAACCCAAGTACCACTGCTCCCATGCTGATGCGCAACGCAGCCAAGCTGTAGCGCATCAGCCAGCGGTGAATGATGGCTTCCCCGGCATCGATTGCGGCGAGCCGCTGAGTTCGCCGCTGATGGGGTATGGCCACTTCTGCTTGCTGTGCAACGCCGACATTGGTGTCTTCAGCAGGTGTGCTTGGGCGTACCGATGGCGCCGTTTTGTCGAAATATGTCTTGGTCGGCATGCTCATCCTCCTTGCCGAAACGAAATCTGGGAATGAACCGGGATAGGGGGCGACGCTGATCATTGCGCCTGTCGGTCCATTGATTCCCAGTGTCGGCGAAAGCCCGGCAGCTGTCGTCGGGGCGGCCCCCGAAAATAGCGGCATGCCAGGGACGTGATGACCACCGGGTCGTCAGGGCAACCCTGAGAATAAGTCGGGAAAAGGAGCGCCTACGCTGGGTGGCAGGACGCTAACCCTGCGTCCGTAAAGGGCGGGCGTGCACGTCGATACTAGACTGTCGGGATGAATTTCGGGTGGGGCTGGTATCTGAACGGTTAAGTCGCTCCTCATACCAACGAAGCTTCCTTGTCCAGGGAGATCATCCGCTGAGGAGTGAGAATGTCCATTGATGTGATCCAGGAATCCGCGAGCGTTCTGGAGAGTCCGAACGTCGAACGCGCCGAACAGGCGTTCGAGTTGCGTGTCCAGCAGGCTCGTGTTCAGCGAGCCGAGCCACTGCCCGAGCATCCCGCCAATGGCGATGAGGATCTTTATCCGACGAAGTTCGCCAACTTTAGCAAGGGGCTGCCGCACGATGCCGTCGGTGAGGTCACGTTGTCGGCCTACCACCGGTTGATCGACGCCGTGACCTCCGGGCGGACGGCGGACTTCGACAATATCCCTCTCGGAGCCCCAGACCCGTCGCAACAGCGCAAGCTGGTTAACCCGCAGTCCGGTCATGCCTTTGACCTGACCGGCGCAGACTCCCATCATCTTGAGATTCCGCCGGCTCCGACCTTCGCTAGCGCGGAGCAGGCCGGGGAGATGGTGGAGAACTACTGGATGGCGCTGCTTCGGGACGTGTCGTTCACCGACTACGGGACCGATCCGATGGCCGTGAAAGCGGCGGCTGATCTGTCTAAGCTATCCGTCTTCCCCGGGCCCATGGTGAACGGCAAAGTCACCCCGGGCACGTTGTTCCGCGGCTTCACCGCGGGTGATCTTCGTGGTCCTTACCTGTCGCAGTTCCTGCTCAGGACGGCGATGTTCGGCTCTGAGATAGTCGAGCAGAAGATCAAGACGACGCCGCGCGGTTCAGATTTCATGACGACTTTCGCCGACTGGCTGGACGTGCAGCTCGGGACCAGGCGGGGCGATCCGCCATTCATCACTCCGCGCTACATCATCAACGGGCGTGATGCCAGCCAGTACGTCCACATCGATGTCCTCTTCCAGGCGTACTTCGATGCTTGTCTGATTCTGACCAGACCGGAACGTGAATTTGGGATGGCTGCTCCGCTCAACCCCGGCAGCCCGTACCGCAACTCGCGCACCCAGGAGGGCTTTGGCACCTTCGGTGAGCCGCACATCAAGGGCTTGCTGGGTGAGGTGGCGGTCCGCGCTCTCAAGGCGGTGTGGTACCAGAAGTGGCTGGTGCACCGGCGGTTGCGGCCCGAAGTGTACGCCGCCCGGGTGGACCGCACCCTGAACGGCATCAAGTCCTACCCCATCCATAAGGATCTGCGGAAGTCCACGGTTCTTCCGGAGATAGTCGCCAGAAACGCTACCCTTAACGGCGGCGGCCCGGACAGTTACCTGCTGCCGATGGCCTTCCCCGAAGGCTCACCATTGCACCCCAGCTACGGCTCCGGCCACGCCACCGTGGGTGGTGCCTGCGTGACGGTGCTGAAATGGTTCTTCGACGAGTTGACTCCGATCACGAAGCCACTGGTACCCAATACCGACGGCTCCGAGCTGATGGATTACACCGGGCCTGACAAGGACAGCCTGACCGTCGGCGGTGAGCTGGACAAGTTGGCCAGCAACATCGGGATTGGTCGTAACATCTCCGGCGTACATTGGCGCTCGGACTATGCGGAGTCGTTGCGCCTCGGGGAGAAGGTTGCGATCGCCACCCTGGTCGATTTCAAGGCGACCCTGGCCGAGGACTTCAACGGGGCCACGTTTACCACCTTCGACGGTAAGACGATCACCGTCTGACCTCTCCGACCGCAGCACCGGGCCTGGTCGTCGGCGACACCGTCGCCCCGACCAGGCCCGGTGCCAGTAGTAACCGGAGGGCTCCAGAAAGGGACGTGTCCCGTATCGACCGCTTCCCTCATCGTGCGAGTCCACCGTAGGCCTTTGGCGGCGAGACTGCCAGTCATTCGTGATCTGTTGCCGCACATCGAGTCTCTGAGAGAAGCGAGTCTACGATACTGATGTTATCTTTCGGTGGTTGCGCTGCCGGAACCTATCAGTACCAAGCGGCTCAGAGCGGTCCTTCCGTTGGATCCTCCAACCTGGGGCTGGGATCGGTTGGAGTCGAGATGGCACTCCGCTCATGCCGATGAGCGGATGAACTGGCCCTTGCGGAAGTGTCAGCATATTGGGAGGCTGGTCGGTCTGATGCCGCTGCAACGCCACCCCGCGGGCCGCACGCTACTACCCGCCTGTGTACCGCACTGGCTTAGAGACGCTTCTCGGCGAAGTACACCGCTATGTGGTTGTTGTTGTATTTCGGGATCTCAAGGTAGCCGGTCTTCTCGAACAGCACGCGGCTGTGTTTCTGCTCTGGACCCGCGTCGAGCCGCGCGCGCTTGTAACCGAGCTTCCGACCATCGTCCTCGAGCGCCGCCAGCAGGGCGCGGCCGACCCCGCGCGAGCGTGCCTCGGGTACGACATACATCCGCTTGATCTCGCATATCCCGTCCTGCAGGCGGCGCAGGCCCCCGATCGCGATCGGGCGCCCGTCCTCGTATCCGACGAGGAATATGCCCTCCGGCGGTACCATCTCGTCCGGGGACGTTACCGAACCTGGGCGGGCGACTCGGCCCGGGTACTGCGCGTTGAAAAGGCCATTGAGCTCGCGCAGCAGCTCGCGGCCGGGCGATTCGTCGGACCGGCCGGCATAGAACTGCAGTGCCATGTCGCCATCCTCGCGCCATCGCCGGACGCGTTGGCCACCACTTGGGTTCAGGGCAGGCGGCAGCGACCCATAAGGCCACCACCACTGGAACATCCAACCGGGGTCGAGGAGTGCAGTGTCTCACCGAGCCGTCCGCATGGTGCATCGGCGTGCCTGACCCGTCTGCCCGGCTCACCCGGGGATAGTGCTCTGACCCGATTCCGCGAGTAAGCCGACGAGTTGATCTTTACGTCGAGTAGTTGATCTTTATGGGATGTCGTTGGGGTGTGGGGTAGCCGGTGACCCGAGTGTCGCCTCGGGTTGCGTGGTTCCGGGTGTTCGGGGCCGGT
>DASUII010000336.1:0-16260 GCA_036279835.1 Pseudonocardiaceae bacterium | reverse complement strand
CCGATGTGGCCAACGCGGTGCTCGACGGCACCGACGCGGTCATGCTCTCCGGGGAAACCAGCATCGGTCGCTACCCGATCGAGTCAGTGGAAACGATGAGCCGCATCGTGGAAGCCGTCGAAGTCGGCTCGCCGAACGTCCTGCCGCTCAACCACATCCCGCGGACCAAGCGCGGTGCGCTCGCCTACCCGGCCCGCGACATCGGGGAGCGGTCGGAAGCCAAGGCCCTGTGTCCTTCACCCAGCCCGGCGACACCGCCCGCAGGCTGGCCCGGCTGCACACCCACCTGCCGCTACTGGCGTTCACCCCAGAGCCCTCGGTGCGCAACCAGCTCGCGCTGAGCTGGGGCACCGAGACCTTCCTCGTGCCCCGGGTCGATACCACTGAGGCGATGGTCCGGCTGGTAGACCAAGCGATGCTCTCGATCGGGCGTTACCAGCCAGGTGATCTGCTAGTGATGGTGGCGGGATCTCCCCCAACCACTGAGGACTCCCGTCCGGCGCAGCGCTGTGGCCGATCGTCTGCGCGGGTCGGAGTACGCCGCGTACCGGTGCTGACGGTAAAGGAGGTGATTCATCGCGGCCAGCCCGTCGGCTCGGCTGTTGCGAACCAGGACCACCTCGCGACCCGATCAGCCGCGGCCGTCGGCGGCGGGGTTAACGCTGCCGCCAGACCCGGTTCGCCGTCGTTGAAGTGGTGTTTCGCGGGGTGACTCCGCTGTTGCGGGTCAGCGTTATGGGGCGGGACATCGGCATTGGCGCGATCAGCTGCGGTCCGCGGTGGTCGGGTGCACTCTGTCGCTGAACCGAGCTCGCCGTCGGCGAGGCGGTGTTTCCCGCGGTCTTGTGGCTGTTGCGGCTGGGTGTCACTGGGCGGTACGTCGGCATTGATTCGCTCGCCACGCAACTGGTCGTACAGGGGCGTTGTCCTCACGGGCGATACCGTAGGAGCGGGCCGGAGAGGGCGGCATCCACATCGTGTGTATAGGTGGGAGAGACTGTGCAGTGGCGGTGGACACCCTGTGGGCACGTGTAGAGGCTCTGTGGATTGGTGTCAGCGGCAGATACTCGATACCCACGAGAGTTAACCAACAAACGACTCCTGTCCGTTCGGTGGCCACGCTGGCCGATGAACTGACTCCTCTGAGTCAACATCGACACGAATGGGCTATTTCGGCCGGTCTCGCCGATATCGCGCAACGTTCCACCGGGTGTCCCCGGCGGACACTCCGCCGACGTGCAAGGACGGCCGCACCGGGGGCTGCGCCGCTTGGTCGGCACTGCCCGCGCGGGCACGCAAGATGAGCACCGACTCAGCCACCCCCGCGCCGCCGCAGACGGCGCCTTGACGCTGCTGGCGCAGGGCGTGTCCATCAAGGAGTTGGCCGAGTACTTGGGCGTCAAGATCAAAAATCTAGCCGCCGAGCAGAGCTCGGGCCATCACCAGGCGCTGGATCTGGTTGGTGCCCTCGTAGATCTGGGTGATCTTCGCGTCACGCATCATCCGTTCGACTGGGAAATCCCGGGTGTAGCCGTAGCCACCGAAGAGCTGCACCGCGTCGGTCGTCACCTCCATTGCCACGTCTGAGGCGAAGCATTTCGACGCTGAGGAGATGAACCCGAGTTTGCCCGCACCGCGCTCGGCGCGCGCCGCGGCGACGTAGACGAGCTGGCGGGCCGCCTCGGTCTTCATCGCCATGTCGGCCAGCATGAATTGGATACCCTGAAAATCGGCGATCGGCTTGCCGAACTGCTTGCGTTGCTTGACGTAGTCGATCGAGGCGTCCACCGCGCCCTGCGCGATTCCGACGGCCTGCGCTCCGATCGTCGGGCGGGTGTGGTCCAGGGTCTGCAGGGCTGTCTTGAACCCGGCGCCGGGTTCGCCGATGATCCGGTCGGCCGGGATCGTGCAATCCACGAAGTAGATCTCTCGGGTCGGGCTACCTCTGATTCCCAACTTGCGCTCCTTGGGTCCAACCGAGAATCCCGGGTCGTCTTTGTGAACGACGAAGGCGCTGATTCCAGCTGCGCCCTTGGTGGGGTCGGTTACCGCCATCACGGTGTACCAGGTCGATTGGCCGGCGTTGCTGATCCAGCACTTCGTGCCGTTGAGCACCCAGTGACTGCCATCACGCTGGGCTCGGGTCCGCATCGCCGCGGCATCACTTCCCGCCTCCCGCTCGGACAGCGCGTAGGACGCCATCGACCCCGCGGCCAGTGACGGCAGCACCTGCTCGCGCAGTTGCTCCGAGCCAGCCAGCAGCAGGCCCATCGTGCCGAGCTTGTTCACCGCTGGGATCAGCGAAGACGACGCGCACACCCGCGCCACCTCCTCGATCACGATGCAGGTCGCGACCGAGTCCGCGCCCTGGCCGCCGTAGGCCTCAGGGATGTGCACCGCGTGGAAAGCCGCGCGCACCAGCGCAGCCTGGGCCTCCCGCGGAAACCGCTCGAGCTCGTCGACCTCCGCCGCGTACGGCGCGATCTCCTTGTCGGCCAGATCCCGCACCACCTCCCGCAAAGCCTCGTATTCCACCCCCAACTCATACATGGCGGCTCAGTCCAGCGCGGCGCGGAGGGCGGCGTCGGCGTCTAGCACCCGTTGGGCTAGGTCTTGCTGGAAGGTGGCGATTTGGTGGGCTAGTGCGGGGTCGGAGGCGGCGAGGATGCGGACGGCTAGCAAGCCTGCGTTGCGCGCGCCACCGACCGACACGGTCGCGACCGGCACTCCGGCGGGCATCTGCACGATGGACAACAGCGAGTCCAGCCCGTCGAGGTGCGCCAGCGGTACCGGTACCCCGATCACCGGCAGCACCGTCGCCGAAGCCACCATCCCGGGCAGGTGTGCCGCCCCGCCAGCCCCCGCGATGATCACCTTCAGGCCCCGGCCTGCGGCGTTGCGGGCATAGTCGAACATCCGCGCGGGGGTGCGGTGCGCGGAGACCACCGACACCTCGTGGGCCACCCCGAACTCGTCGAGAGCCTGCGCGGCAGCGCGCATCACCTGCCAATCCGAGTCACTGCCCATGATCACACCGACCAGACTCACGCCGTCTCCTGTCCCCGCTCGTGCACCGGGTGCCCGTCCGGCCAGGCCCCGGTGGCCAGAAACGCCGCCGAAGCGACCGCCACGTTGCGCGCCGGCGTCGGCGCCTCATCGAGAACCGTGACGTGCCCGATCTTGCGCCTGGGTCGCTCCGGCTTCGCATACAGGTGCACCTTCGCCTGCGGGTAGCGAGCCATCAGATGGTGCAGTCGCTCATCGATACCCATCATCGGCGCGATGTCGGCGCCCAGCACGTTGGCCATCGCACAGGCTGGGGCGCGTGGTGCGGTGGACCCCAACGGGTAGTCCAGCACCGCGCGCAGGTGCTGCTCGAACTGGGACGTCGCGGCACCCTCAATCGTCCAGTGCCCGCTGTTGTGCGGCCGCATCGCCAACTCATTAACCAGCAACTGCCCAGAAGGCAGTTCGAACAGTTCGACGGCCAGCACGCCGACCACGTCCAGCGTCGCCGCCAACCGCAGGGCCAGCTGCTGGCCGGCTTGCGCGAGGTCCGCGTCCAGGCCGGGCGCCGGGGCCAGTACCTCCACGCAGATCCCCTCCCGCTGCACCGTCTGCACCACCGGCCACACCGCGCCCTGCCCTAATGGTGAGCGGGCTACCAGCACGGCGAGTTCCCTGCTCATCGCCACACATTGCTCGACCAGCAACGGCGTACCCGCGGCAAGCAGCTCGGCCACCACGCGCCGCGCGCCGGTCGGGGTGTTGAGCATCCACAAACCCCGCCCGTCATAGCCGCCGCGGACCGCCTTGAGCACGCAGGGCCAGCCGTGCTCGGCACCGAAGGACACCGCGTCCTGCGGCCGGGTCACTTCGCGAAACGGCGGAACCGGCACGCCCAGCCCGGCCAGCGTCCGGCGCATCAGCAGCTTGTCCTGGGCATGGCGCAGCGCGTCCGGCCCCGGATGCACCCGAACACCCGCGGCAACCAGTGCCCGGAGGTGCTCAGTGGGAACGTGCTCATGGTCGAAGGTGAGCACGTCGCAGCCCTCGGCGAACCGTCGCAGCGTGGCCAGATCATCGTGCCGGCCAAGGACCACATCGGTGGCCACCAGCGCCGCCGGTTCGTCCGGACCGGCGGCCAGCACCCGCAGCGACTGCCCAAGCGCCACAGCGGCCTGGTGGGTCATCCGAGCCAGCTGCCCGGCACCCACCATGCCGACGACAGGCAAACCGGTACGGAGGTCCACGAGTTGCTGATCTTATCCGAGACCTGCTGCGGGCCCGACCAGCCCTACTCTTCCCGAGCTCCACAGCAGCGCTCTCATAGCGACCAGGTACAGCACTGTGGTGGAGTTCGCCGAGCCTGAGAGCTGGAACTCGGTGCGCGGGGCTCCAACCTACGGTCCGTACACTGCGGCCGTGTCCATGGTCGACGCGGTGCTCATCCGGATCCCGCAGCCCTACCGCGACGTCGCTGTTCAGCACCGCGAGCTGGTGAAGTTCGCCCTCGTCGGGGGGATCACCTACATCGTCGACATCACGCTGTTCACGCTGCTCAAGACGACGGTGCTGGAGCCCAAACCGGTCACCGCCAAGATCGTTGCGGTGCTGGTGGCGACGATCGTGTCCTACGTACTCAACCGGGAGTGGTCCTTCCGCACCCGGGGCGGCCGGGAACGGCGCCACGAGGCCTCGTTGTTCTTCCTGGTCTGCGGCATCGGACTGGTGCTCAACGCTGCGCCGCTGTGGGTCTCACGATACGTGCTGGACCTGCAGGTCCCGGCGGTCAGCCTGCTCGCGCAGGAGGCCGCTGACTTCGCCAGCGCCAACGTGATCGGAACGTTGGTGGCGATGGTCTTCCGGTGGTGGGCCTTCCGCAGGTACGTCTTCCCCGACCAGAACGTACGCCGCCAGGTGCCGGTCGTCTGACGAGCCGGCACACCTGGAGTCAACGCACCACACCGGCACCCGGCCGGGCGGGCCCGGGCAGCTCTTCGCCCCGCGGCACCCGCAGGTACACGGCGAATCTGGCCGGCCGCGCGGAACTGAGCTCAAGGCGTCCACCGTCGGCCTCGACCAACGCCCTGGCCAGCGCCAGCCCGACGCCGGTCGAGGACGCACCCGAGATCCCCCGGTCGAAGACGCGTGCGGCCAGGTCCTCGGGCACCCCCTCACCGCCGTCGGTGACCTCCACCACGACCATCCGATCCGGTCCCACTCCGGTCCACCGGGCGGACAGAGTCACCACCCCGGCGCCGTGCCGCAGCGCGTTGTCGATCAGCACTCCGAGCGCCTCGCGCAGCCGGCCCGGGGTGACCCGGGCGACCAGCGCGTCGGCTACCCGCAGCCGCAGCGGCCGCCGGTCGGCGTCGGCCTGCGGCTGCCAGTCGGCGACCACCTCGCCGAGCAGTGCGGCCAGCTCCACCGGTTCGGCGGTGGCGGCTCGGGCCTCCTCGGTGGCTCGCAACAGGTCATCGAGCACTGCACCGAGCCGTTCGGCTTGCTCCAGCGCCGCCTCCGCCTCCGCCGCGGTATCGGGGTCAGGGTGAGCGGCCAACTCATCGAGTCGTAGCAGCAGCGCGGTCAGCCGGCTGCGCAGCTGGTGTGACACATCGCCGACGAGGTCGCGCTCCCGGGCGATGAGCTCGGCCAGCGCCGCCGCCGAGGTGTCCAGCAAGTCCGCGACCCGATCGAGCTCCGGGATGCCATGCCTGGCCGGCGCGGGGCGGAAATCTCCCATCCCCAGCCGGGTGGCCCGGTCGGCGACGTCCTCCAGTGGCCCCGCCAACCGCCGCGCAGTGACGGTAGCGACGGCTGCACCGATCCCCACCGACAGCCCGACGAGAAGGGCGACCACCGCGACCGCTCGTAGCTGATCGCCCCGCATCCCGCCGCCGGGTACCGCCAGCCGGACGGTGCCGCGCGGCCCCAGCGCCAACGACTCCACCACCGCACCGGGACCAGGGTCGGCGCCAATCACCGAATGGCCGGTCCGCGGTGAGTCCACCACCAGCTGGCCGCCGGGGGGAAGCGCTCGGGCGATCGAACCCAGAGGTGTCCACGGATTTGGCGTCGTCGGCGAACTCGGATCGTCCAGCCGGACCACCACCTGAGCCAACCGGGCCAGCAGGTTGGCCCGCGTGGCGTGTTCCACCAGGCGCCAGGAGGCGAACGCCAGCGGGCCGCCCAGCACCAGCCCGGTGATCGCTACGGCGATCAGCGTGGACTGCAGGATCCTCCACCGCACGACGGAACGCTACGCCGGTTATGGAACATTTCTACAGCGCATCGAAACGAAACCCGACTCCCCGGACGGTCGCGATCCGACTGCTACCGATCTTGCGGCGTAGCCACGACATGTGCATATCCAGCGTTTTGGTGTTCTTGAGCTCCAGACCCTTCCACACCTCACGCAGGATCTCGTCCCGGCTGACCACTTGCCCGGCCCGGGACAGCAGCACCCGCAGAAGCTCGAACTCCTTGTTCGCCAGCCCGACCTCAGTACCGTCGATGAGCACCCGGCGGCCGGCGAGATCCATCCGCACCCCACCCACCTCCAGCGCGTCGGGCACGCTACGGCGGAGCAGAGCGCGCACTCGGGCGAGCAGCTCGGCCAACCGGAACGGCTTGGCGACGTAGTCGTTGGCGCCGGCGTCGAGCCCGACGACGAAGTCCACCTCATCGGTCCGGGCGGTAAGCATCAGCACTGGGACGTCTGGGCGCACCCGACGCAGCCGGCGGCAGACATCCAGCCCATCCATCCCCGGCAGCCCGAGGTCGAGCACCAGCAGGTCGACCTCCTCGTCGTTGGCGCGGGCCAGCGCGGTGTGGCCATCTCCGACTACCACCACCTCGTGGCCCTCCCGCTGCAGGGCGCGAGACAGCGGCACGGCGATGCCGGTGTCGTCTTCGACGAGCAGCACAGTGGGCACACCATCAGACTAGGGCGACCTGGCAGCCTGTGCTGCTATGACCGACCATACGTGCGATCTCGCCCTGGCCCTGACCCTGGCCGATTCCGCGGACCGGATCACGTTGGACCGGGCGGGCGCGGCGGACCTGCGCGTCGAGGCCAAACCCGACAGGACCCCCGTCACCGACGCTGACCTCGCCGTCGAGGACGCGATCCGCGCGGTGCTGCGGGTCCACCGGCCGCGCGACGCGGTGGTCGGTGAGGAGCGCGGCGGACCGTCTGGCGATGCCGGTCGGGCCTGGCTGCTGGACCCGATCGACGGAACGAAGAACTTCCTGCGCGGTGTGCCGGTCTGGGCCACTCTCATCGCGCTCGTCGAGGATGGCACGCCGGCAGTGGGGGTGATCAGCGCACCGGCACTGCGGCGCCGCTGGTGGGCAGCTACGGAGGCGGGTGCCCACACCCGAGATCCAGACGGGACCAGCCGGGCCATCACGGTCTCCGGGGTCGGTGACCTCGCCGACGCCTACCTGTCCACTACCGACTTGGGCAGTTGGACGGAGCACCGCAGCCGGAAGTCTTACCTCTCGCTGGTGGACGCAACGTGGGAGAGCCGGGCCTTCGGCGACTTCTGGCAGCACTGCCTGGTCGCCGAGGGAGCGATCGATCTGGCCGCCGAACCGATCGTCAACCCCTGGGATGTAGCCGCCGTCCAGGTGTTGGTGCAGCAGGCCGGTGGTCGATTCACCGACCTCGACGGGGTCGCTCGATACGACGGCGGCACAGCGCTGTCATCCAACGGGCTGCTACACGACGCCGCGTTAACACTGCTGCAGTCCTGATTGGGGCTACCGGAGGTCGCCTCACCGGCTCTTGCCCGCCGAGCTATCGGCAGGTAAGGATATATGCATGCGGCGTGCTGTCCTCGAGCAGTTCTGGCCGAGTCGGCGCATGCACGCTTTCGACCAGTTCTGTAGGTAGGTCGCGCGTAGGCGCATGGCCTCCCCGCCCCGCGCGGCCGATCCCCCGGTGTCCAATTCATCCCAGCACACCAGGAGAATCTGTGTCCGTTACCGATGACCTACTCGCCAACAACGCCCGCTACGCCGAGACCTTCTCCGGGCCACTCCCCATGCCGCCCGGCAAGCACGTCGCCGTCGTCGCCTGCATGGACGCGCGCCTTGACGTCTACCGCATCCTGGGCCTCAACGAAGGCGAGGCGCACGTCATCCGCAACGCAGGAGGCGTGATCACCGACGACGAGATCCGCTCGCTGGCCATCAGCCAGCGGCTGCTCGGTACTCAGGAGATCATCCTCATCCACCACACCGACTGCGGAATGCTCACCTTCACAGACGACCAGTTCAAGAAGTCGATTCAGGATGAGACCGGGATCAAGCCGGCGTGGGGCGCCGAGGCATTCCCAGACCTCGACGAGGATGTCCGGCAGTCGATTGCCCGGATCAAAGCGAGCCCGTTCGTTCCCCACCAGGACCAGATTCGTGGTTTCGTCTTCGACGTCGCCACCGGCAAGCTCAACGAGGTCTTGTGACGGGGTAGCCGGCCCTTCAGGGGCGTTCGCATTCAGCGGCTCAGCGGGTTACTCGCACCTCTTTTACCCCGCTGAGCCTGCTGACTGCGGCGGAGTCCTCGTAGCGCCGCCAACGGCGGTGACCACCCGGGATGGCGAGGGCCTGCCGAGTTGGTCGGCCATCCAGAGGCTGGTCCGCACCAGGGCGTCGAGGTCGACCCCGTGCTCGATACCCAGGCCGTCGAGCATCCACACCAGGTCCTCGGTGGCGAGGTTGCCGGTGGCCGACTCGGCGTAGGGGCAGCCACCCAACCCCCCGGCTGAGGAGTCCACGCAGCTCACCCCGGCGCGCAGGGCGGCCAGGGTGTTGGACAGCGCCTGGCCGTAGGTGTCGTGGAAGTGCACCGCGAGAACATCGGTCCGGACGCCGGCGCGGGCGAAGCCGTCGAGCAACGCGATGACGTGCCCTGGGGTGGCCACCCCGATGGTGTCGCCCAGGGAGAGCTGGTTGCAACCCAGGTCGAGCAGCCTGCACCCGACTCCGACGACCTGGTCGACGGCCACGGCGCCCTCCCACGGATCGCCGAAGCACATCGAAAGGTAACCGCGCACTCCGAGGCCCTGCGCCACTGCCCGGCGCAGCACCGGCGAGAACATCGCGAACTGCGCCTCGAGGTCACGGTTGAGGTTGCGTCGCGCGAAGCTGTCGGTGGCCGAGGCGAAGATCGCGATGTCGGTGACGCCTGCCGCCAGCGCCCGATCCAGGCCGCGCTCGTTGGGCACCAAGACGGGGTAGCGCACCCCGGCCCGGGGCGTGAGCCGCTCGAGCAACTCGGTGGCGTCGGCCAGCTGCGGTACCCACCGGGGGTGCGCGAAGCTGGTCGCCTCGATGACCCGCAACCCCGCGCCGGCCAGCCGGGCCAGGAACTCGGACTTGACCTCGACGGGAACCGCTGCTGGCTCGTTCTGCAGACCGTCGCGCGCCCCGACTTCCCAGATCGTCACCCGCTCGGGCAGCCCGACCGCCGGGTGCCGGTCAGGTAAGCCGACGTCCCTGGCGGTCATGACGCGGCAGGTCCGGGGTTCACCTCGTAGTACAGCAGCGAGCGAACCCGCTCGACCTGCGGGATGTCGTCGAACTCCAGCGGCTCGTCCGAAGCCGACTCAATGATCAGCGTTCCACAACCCAGTATCCGATCGATCACCGAAGACCGGGACTGCACAGTGTTGATCCGGTTGGTCGCGATGTCGATACCGCTGCGGGACAGCACCCCCTCACGGACCAGCACTCGCCTGGTGGTGAGCACGAAATGTGTGGTGCGCCAGCGCAGCAACGGCACCACGGTCAACCACAGCACAGCGATACCACCGACAACCGCCAGCCCGATCCACCCGTAGAGCTGCCAGGAACGCCCAGCGATCAGCGCTGCGACGTAGCAGCCCAGCCCCACGATGAGCAGGAACGCCAGCACCGGCAACACCAGCATCTTCCAGTGCGGATGCTTGTGGACCACCACCCGCTCATCGTCGAGCAGTAGGTCTTCTGGGTAGGGCAAAGCTCCTCCTCGTCGCCACTGATCACGGTACCGCTGCGGGGCCGACCGGGCGGGCCGGTACAGTCCGCGGCGCGCAGGTCTGGAGATGACCGCACACGTTGCGGCCACGGCCGTGGAGGCGAGATACGTTGCTACTCAACATCACATTGATCGTACTGGTCTGGGTCGGACTCTTCGGCTGCGCCGCCTTCCTCGGAGTGAAGCGTCATCAGTTGTTGCAACGGCGGCGCCAGCGCGTCGCACTGCGAGCAAATCTGCCCCGGCGCGAATTCCTTAACCGGTCACGTCGAGGCACGTAATGTGCTTACGCGGTCGATGGCGCATGCCATAGGAGAAAGTTGTGATCAATGATTGACAATCCGAATTCCGACTTCGCCCCGGGTCCCGACTTCGCCGTGGGACTGGGTCACGCAGGCCAGGGTCTGACCGAGTGGGCCGAGCAGCTCCAACGCAAGGCCCAGACCTATCGCGGTCTGCAGGATGAGATGTCGCAGCTGGTGGTGACGGAGACCTCGGCGGACGGCATGGTTCGGGTCAGTGTGGACGCCCAGGGCGTGCCCACCGAGTTAACTCTCACCGACCGGGCCCGCGCCGGAGACCCGGCCCGGTTGTCCGCGGAGTTGATGACCTGCCTGCGGCGCGCCCACAGCACCCTGGCCGCGCAGGTCCAGGACCTGGTGACCGCGTCAGTCCCGGACGGCCACGACGATGCCGCCGCACGGATCGTCGCCAGCTACCGCGACCGCTTTCCGGACATTTCCTCCGACGCGCCGATGCCGCCCGCTCGCGCGACCCGCCGACCCGATGACGACGACGATCTGAGCCAGTCCTCCTACCTTCGCTGACCAGGAGATCCGACGCCCATGGGCCACAGTTTTCACGTCGACGCCGACCAGCTCCGGGACCACGCCACCGCCGTCGACGATTTCGCCACTCGCGCCGGCACCGCCGCCGATGCCGGTCGGCAGGTCGCCGGCATGGACAATGCCTACGGGCTGTTGTGCCGGCCGATCGCCGGATTGCTTGCCGGACCACAGCAGCGGTGCGCCGATTCGTTGGAAAAGGCCGCCCAGGCGCTACGCCGTATCACCAACGATCTGCATGCTTCCGCCGATTCCTACCAACGCATCGACTGTGGCGCCGCGTCCGATCTGACGAAGATCGGCGCTGCGAAATGACCAATCCTTTGATCGACGGCGGCACGGACGTGCGCAACATCTACCATCAGCGTCCCACCTCTGTGGTCGACGAATTCGTCAAGGCAGGCGGCTGGGAGAAGGGGCTCACCGCCGTCGAGGCAGGCGAGGAGATCGGTGACGGTGTCGCACAGGGAGACTGGGCGAAGGTCGCGCTCGGCGGTGTCGGCGCTGGGCTGGACATGCTCTGCGCGGGCACCGATCCGATCGGCTATTTCTCCGGCCAGCTCGCCTCCTGGATGATGGAGCACCTGGAACCGCTGCGGAAAGTTCTGCACTCGCTGACCGGCGAGCCGGAGATGATCAAAGCCTACGCCGCCAGCTGGGCCAATATCAGCAAGGAGATGGCCGCGGTCAGCGCCGGTTACGCCGCCGCGGCCGAGCACACCAGCTGGGTGTGGGGCGGTCCGGCCAGCGAGGCGTACCGATCGCAGGCGCGGCACGTGGCCAACCTGGTCCAGGCCGCCGCCGGAGCGGCCGACACCCTGAGCACCGCAGCCACCATGGCCGGAGAACTCGTGGCGGGAATCCGGATCACCGTCCGCGACCTCATCGCCGCGCTGGTCGGGGAACTGGTCGACCTGGCCGCTGAGGAACTAGGCACCGCCGGACTCGCCACCCCGGTGGTGGTCGCCCAAGCAGCCGAAGAGACCGCGCGAGTCACGTCCCGGGTCGGCAAGGTCCTGCTCAAGCTGGCAGAAGCGATCGACGGGCTGGACGTGCTGCTCGCCGCACTACGGAACGTGCTCGACGGGGTCTACGGCGAACTCGGCGCGCTGGCCGAAAGCAAGCACGCCGAGGTTGCGTCGTGAGGCACGGTGCTGTCGCGGTGGCCATTGTGGGGATGCTCGCGGCTGGATGTGGTGTCCAGAAAGCTGCCCAGACCCCCGCGCCCCCAGCTCCACCCGCCGTCGCCAATGCCAATGGGGTCGATATGTGCACGATCCTGTCGGATCCCGAGCTGACCGCATTGGGTGTGCAACCGAGCACCCGGACGAGCTTCAACAAAGCTGGCGTGGTCGGTTGCCGGTGGAAGGGTACGTCTTTCACGCTGAGCCTTGAGCGCGACAACTCCACGCTGGCCGGTTACCAGGCGCACCGGCAGGATCCGACGTTCATCAACTTCATGGATAACACTGTGAACGGTCGAGCCGGCGCCCATTTCGGAGTGGATCCCAAGGGTTCGCAATGCGCACAGTTGATAGATGGCGGATCGGTTTCGCTGTCGGTGAGTGTCGCCGTGCCGGCCAATGCCCCGCCGCTTGATCCGTGTGTCGAGGCGTTGCGAATCGCTCAGATGATCGAACCTCGGTTGCCCAAAGCGGCGAAATAAGCCGACGCTCGGGCGTGCGCTAACCAGCCCGCGCCCGGGCCAGGTGGGTCGCGAGCGCGGCGGCGACCCCGCACAGCAGGCAGGCCAGCGCGAGCGCGACGCGCAGGTCGGTGGCGTCGGCCAGCACTCCGATCACTGGCGGCCCGATGAGCAGCCCGCCATAGCCGACGGTGGAGACGGCGGCCACGCTGGGCGCCGCAGCTGCCTGGCTGCCCAATGCAGAGGCACGCAGCGTGAGCGGGAAGACGACGGACAGGCCCAGGCCCATCAGGGCGAACCCGGCGACGGACGCAATGGGTGTCGCCCACACGAGCGCCACTCCGAGACCGAGCGCAGCGACCAACGCGCCACCGCGAGCAGTCGCAGTCGAGCCCGCGCGAGCAGCCACGCTGTCGCCGGCGAGCCGACCCACCCCCATACACAGCGAGAAGCCGGCCAGCCCGAGCGGCGCAACCCCACTGGTGGTGCCCACCTGGGTAGCGAGGTAGATGCTGCTCCAGTCGAAGATCGCCCCTTCGGCCAGCAGCGCGCAGAATGCGATCACACCCAGCGCAGCGAGCCGACGACCCGGCCGGGCGAACAGCGGCGCACCGGCAACTCCCCGGTCGTGGAGTAGTCCCGGCGCGAGCGTCGCGGCCCCCACCGCACCCACCAGGGCGCTCGCCGCCAGGAATGGCAGCGCGGGCAGGCCGGCAGCCGCGGCTGCGACTGCCGCACCGGCGAGCGCTCCGAAAGAGAATGCGGCGTGCAGTGAGCTGAACAGGTGTCCCCCGGATGCCCGCTCGACGGCGAGGCCCTGGGCGTTCATCGCGATGTCGAGGATTCCGCTCGCCGCACCCACCAGCACCAGAGCCAGCAGCAGTGTCACGGCGTCGACCGCGAGCGCCGGCAGGACCACCGCCCCGAGGTAGAGCGGGGCTGCGGCGACGATGGGGCGCGACCCGGTCCGGGCCGCCAGCGCGCCGACCGCCGGCTGGGCCACCAGCAGGCCGGCCGGGGCACCGAACAGGGCGATGCCCAGCTGCCCTGGCGTGAGGTCGAGCCGCTCCTGGATCGCCGGCAGGCGCGCGTACCACGAGCTGAATACGGCACCGTGCAGAAAGAAAGTTCCGGTGACCGACACCCGAGCCCGCGCGATCGACACTGCGTCCATCGAACCGGTCTACCAAGCGGCGGCTACCAACCGATCGCGGCGCCGCCCAGACTCTTCGGCCAGTTAGGGTAGCAACCACCATGTCATGCCACGGAGAGCTTCCATGACCCGACTCAGTCAGTCCGTTGATCGCGCCACCGCTCTGCTGGTGGGCGCGGACCTCGCGGCCGACGCGACCGTGCGCGAGCTGCTGGAGTTGACCACGCAGCGGCGCAGCCTGGACCTGTCGGACCTGCCCCCTGCCGAGCAGGCCACGTTGATCGCCGAGCGCTCCCAGGAGCTTCAACCTTCAGCCGACGCCCTGGCCCAGCGGGTCGGGCAAGCCGAGACGAAGTCGCGGCCATTCATCGCGAAGTTCGGGATCGACCCCACCGGTGCCGAAGTCCATCTCGGGCACGCGGTGCCGATGCTCATCCTGAGCCGGTTGCAGCGGATGGGCCATCAGGTGGTGTTCATCGTCGGTGACGTCACAGCCAAGATCGGCGATCCGTCCGGTCGCTCCGACGAACGCCCCACGCTCACCGACGAGGACATCGCCCGCAACCTCAGCACCTACCGTCAGCAGGTCACTCCGTTCTTCGACTTCGCCCGAGCCCAGTTCCGGCACAACGGTGACTGGTTGCGCGAGGTCACGCTGCCCCGGCTGATCGAGATCACCGCCCAGATCCCGGTCTCGATGCCGCTGCAACGCGAAGACTTCCGCAAGCGGCTCGACGCTGGCCAGGGGCTGTCGTTGGCCGAGTTGCTGTACTCGGTGGTGATGGCGCTGGACTCGGTCGAGATCAACACCGACCTGGAGGTCGGTGGGATCGACCAGTTCCTCAACATGCAGATGTGCCGCAAGGTGATGGATGTGTGCGGCCAAATCCCGGAACTGGTGGTCGCGACCCCGCTCATCGAGGGCACCGACGGGACCGGGACCAAGATGTCGAAGTCCAGGGGCAACTACGTTCCGCTGACCGCCCCCGCGGGCGAGATCTTCGGCAAGATCATGTCGGTGCCCGATCGCCTGGTCGAGCCGTACTTCCGGGCCCTGAGCGAGTGGCGTGATGCCGAACTCGCCGTCGCCGGCGAGCGGCTGGCGGCCGGGTCGCTGCATCCGATGGACCTGAAGAAGATCCTGGCGGGCGAGGTCACAGCCGCGATCCACGGCGTGGACGCGGCGATGAAAGCGCGCGAGGAGTTCGTCGCCCGCTTCTCCACGCGCACCTTCGCCGACGTCGAGAACCTGCCCTCGGTCGCGGATCTCAGCCAGACCGTCAACGACATCGTCAAGGCGCTGGGATTCGCCAAGAGCAACGGCGACGTCCGCCGCGTCGCAGAACAGAACGGCCTGCGCATCGTCGTCGAATCCGACGCTGGCCAGGACCAGATCACATTGACCGCCGAAGAGGCTCGCGAACCACTCGCGGCGGTGCTCAAGGACAAGGTCAATGGACGATCCGGGGCCTGCTACCTGAAAGTCGGCCGTAAACTCGCCCGGATCCATGCTTCTTGAGCACGAGCCGGACCGATTCTGGTCGTGAACTCGACGGCACCGACGTTTTCGCCGACGGGGAGGTCGGTGAGGTCGAGTTCACGACAAGCACCAGCGCGGGCACGCTAAACGCCGAATGAGCGCATCCTTGGCTGATGCCGCTGTTCACCTTCGGCCACGGCACCGCCGACCGGGATCGGCTGCTGGAGCTGCTACACGTTGCCGGGATTCGTGAGCTGGTGGATGTGCGGACCGCTCCGGGTAGCCGACGCAACCCCGATGTGGCGCGCGATGAGATGGCCCGTTGGTTGCCCGAGCACGGCATCGAGTACCGCTGGGAACAGCGGCTTGGCGGCTGGCGCAAGCCACCGCAGGACTCACCTGACATCGGGCTGCGCAACCGCTCCTTCGCCGGGTACGCGGCCCACATGCGGACCCGGGACTTCCTCGACGCGGTCCGCGACGTTTTCGACGGAGCGCGCGATAAGACCACGGTGTTCTGCTCGGAGTCGGTGTGGTGGCGCTGCCACCGCCGAATGATCGCGGATTTCGCGGTGCTGAGCGCGCAGTTGCCGGTGCTGCATCTCATGCACGACGGGCGCCTGCACGAACACCGTCCGACGGACGTGGCGCGCGTCCGGGCCGACGGCCTTCTCGTCTACGACGCGGCACCGTGCCTATAGCCAGCCGTGTTCCTCGGCGATGCGCACCGCTTCGGCGCGGGTGCGCGCGCCGGTCTTACCGATCGCCGCAAACAGGTGATTGCGCACGGTGCCCGTGGACAGGTGCAGGCGCCGGGACAGATCGGCGATCGTACCGCCGTCGGCGGCGGCGACGAGCACTTCGTGCTCCCGGCCGGTCAGCGGGCTGGCGCCGCTGGTCAGCGATTCCGCGGCGAGCGTCGGGTCCACCACGCGCAGCCCCGCGTGCACCCGGCGCACCGCGTCCACCAAATGCTCGGGCGGGGCGTCCTTGACGATGAACCCGGCCGCGCCGGCGGCCATCGCGCGGGCCAGGTAGCCGGGTCGGCCGAAGGTGGTGCAGATGAGCACCCGGCAGGTGGGCAGCTCCGCGCGCAATGCCGCAGCGGCGGCC
>DASUII010000335.1:0-3155 GCA_036279835.1 Pseudonocardiaceae bacterium | reverse complement strand
GTGACCTTGACGATGCCACCCTCGATGAGCTCACCCAGCAACGGGGTATGCCCAGGCAGGATGGCTAGCTCGCCCTCGGTGGTCTCGGCGAACACCGAGTTCGCGTGGCCCGACCACACCTCGCGCTCCACCGCCACCAGCTCGACGGACATCTCAGCCACGGGTAACTCCTGCCCTGTTGTCGGCCCTCCTGCGGATCTGATCAGTCTAAACGGTCAGCTCTTGGTGAGCTCCTGGTACTTCGCCTCCAGATCTTCCAGACCGCCACACAGGTAGAAGGCCTGCTCAGGCATGTGGTCGAAGTCACCTTTGGAGAGCTTGTCGAAGGCCTCGATCGTCTCCTTCAGCGGCACTGTCGAACCCTCCTGACCGGTGAACTGCTCGGCGGAGTACATGTTCTGGCTAAGGAACCGCTCCATCCGCCGGGCTCTCTTGACGACGATCTTGTCCTCTTCGCTGAGCTCGTCCATACCCAGGATGGCGATGATCTCCTGCAGCTCGTTGTACTTCTGCAGAATCCGCTTGACCTCTTGGGCTACCCGATAGTGATCCTCCCCCACGTATTGCGGGTCGAGGATGGTCGATGACGAGGTCAACGGGTCCACCGCGGGGAAGATGCCCTTGGCGAACACCCCCCGGGAAAGCTCTGTGGTGGCATCGAGGTGGGCGAAGGTGGTAGCCGGCGCCGGGTCGGTGTAGTCGTCGGCGGGCACGTAGATCGCCTGCATCGAGGTGATCGATCGGCCCCGGGTCGAGGTGATCCGCTCCTGCAGCTCCCCCATCTCGTCAGCCAGGGTCGGCTGGTACCCCACCGCGGAAGGCAGCCGACCCAGCAGGGTGGAGACCTCGGAGCCGGCCTGGGTGAACCGGAAGATGTTGTCGATGAACAGCAGCACGTCGGTGTTCATCTCGTCGCGGAAGTACTCCGCCATGGTCAACGCGGACAGCGCGACCCGCATCCTGGTGCCGGGCGGCTCGTCCATCTGCCCGAAGACCAGTGCCGTGTCCTTCAGGACACCGGCCTCCTTCATCTCCAGGAACAGGTCGTTACCTTCCCGGGTGCGCTCGCCGACGCCGGCGAACACCGACGTCCCGCCGAAGTTCCGGGCTACCCGGATGATCATCTCCTGGATGAGCACCGTCTTGCCCACGCCGGCCCCACCGAACAAGCCGATCTTGCCACCCTGCACGTACGGGGTGAGCAGATCGATGACCTTCAACCCGGTCTCGAGCATCTCGGTCTGGCCCTCGAGCTGGTCGAACGCCGGCGGCTTGCGATGGATCCCCCAGCGGTCCCCGGTGAACTTGGTGTCCGGGGCGTCCAGGCACTCGCCCAGCATGTTGAACACGTGGCCCTTGACCTGATCACCGACCGGTACCGAGATCGCCGACCCAGTGTCGGTCACCGGGGCACCGCGGACCAGACCGTCAGCCGGCTGCATCGCGATGGCACGCACGGTGTTGTCACCTAGGTGCTGGGCGACCTCCAGCGTCATCGTCTTGCGGAGCGCCTCCAGCTCGATCTTCACTGTCAGCGCGTTGAACAGCTGCGGCAGTTGGTCGCGGGGGAACTCGACGTCCACCACCGGACCGGTGACCCGCACTACCCGGCCAATCCCCGCTTCGGAGGTGGCACCGTCGGTGTTGGTCGACTTCTGCGCTGTACTCATGTCAGTTATCACTTCCCACGGCGGACAGCGCTTCCGCACCGCCGACGATCTCGCTGATCTCCTGGGTGATGATGCCCTGGCGGGCCCGGTTGGCCTCGCGGGTGAGGTCCTGGATCAGATCGGTGGCATTGTCTGTGGCCGACTTCATCGCCTGCCGCCGGGCGGCGTGCTCCGATGCCGCAGCCTCCAGAAGCGCTGCGTAGATCCTGGTGCTGATGTACTTGGGCAGCAGGTGAGCGAGTAGCTCGTCGGCATCCGGCTCGAATTCATACAGCGGCGCGGGGCTATCCGAACGCGGCCGCTGTTGTTGGGTCTCGCCAGCCTCGTCGCCGTCGTCACCGACGTACTCGACCTCCAGCGGCGCGATCCGGCGCGCCTGGGGCGTCTGGGTGAGCATGGAGCGGAACTCGGTGTAGACGATGTGCAACTCGTCCACACCCGACACCCCGTCCGGTCCGGGAGCTCCGCCTTCATCGTCGGCACCAGCTAGGAACGCCTGTACCAGCACGTTGCCCGTCTTGGCGGCATCGTCATAACCGGGCTGATCGGAGAACCCGGTCCAGGACTGCTCGATCGGCCGCTGCCGGAAAGTGTAGTAGTTCATCGCCTTGCGACCGATGAGGTAAAGCGCCACGGACTTACCCTGCTCGCGCAGCAGCGCATCCAGCTCCTCGGCGGCTCTGAGCAGGTTGGCGTTGTAGCCACCGCACAGGCCCCGGTCGCTGGTCACCACCAGCATCGCCGCTCGGGTCGGGTTCTCCCGCTCGACCAGCAGCGGGTCATCCAGCGTGCCCGCCGCGCTGGCCAGCGCGGACAGCACCTTGGTGATCTCCCGTGCATATGGTCGGGACGCCTCGACGCGTGCCTGGGCCCGAGCGATTCTCGAGGCGGCGATGAGCTCCATCGCCTTGGTGATCTTCTTTGTGGACTGGACCGAGCGGATCCGGCGACGGAGGACTCGAAGCTGCGCTGCCATTATCGCGTCACTTCTTCGCTTTGGCTTTTGGGGCCTTCTTGGCGACCTTGACCGACTCGCGCTCGACCTCGTCGGCGTCCATCGAGTCGGCTTCTTCCTCCTTGCCCAACGAGGAGCCGTCCGCCGTGGTGAACTGCTTCTTAAACGCCTTTACCGCGTCCACCACCTGCTGTTCGGTGTCCTCGCTGAACTGTTTGCTCTCCCGAATCGCGTCGAGGACGCCCTTGTGATGGCGGCGGACATCGGCAAGGAAATCCGACTCGAAGCGTCGGACATCGGCCACCGCCACGTCGTCGAGATGCCCCCGGGTGCCGAGGAAGATTGATACGACCTGCTCCTCGACCGGCATCGGCGTGTACTGGCCCTGTTTGAGCAACTCGGTCAGCCGGGCCCCGCGCTCAAGTTGCTTTCGCGAGGTGGAGTCCAGGTTCTCTGCCCCGAACGCAGCGAACGCTTCCAGCTCGCGGTACTGCGACAGCTCCAGCCGCAGCGTGCCACCGACCGACTTC
>DASUII010000334.1:0-12898 GCA_036279835.1 Pseudonocardiaceae bacterium | reverse complement strand
CCGGACCGCACCAGTGGACGGGCGTTGAGCGCCTGCTCCCCGTTACCGTGCGGCAGCGGCACATACAACGCGGGAAGGCCGACGGCGGACAGCTCAGCGACGGTGATCGCCCCCGCCCGGCAGATCGCGAGATCGGCGGCTGCCAGCGCCAGGTCCATCCGCTCGAGGTAGGGCACCGCGACGTAGCGCGGTGCCCCCGCCACCACCGCCACCTCCACGGTGTTGCGTCGCCCATGGGCGTGCAGCACGCCGATACCGGCGGCGCCGAGCTCGGCCGCCGCGCCCGACACCGCGGTGTTCAGCGAGCGGGCGCCCTGCGAACCACCGGTCACCAGCAGGGTCGGCGCGGCCGGGTCCAGGCCGAAGTGCTCCCGGGCCTGGGCCCGTAACGCCGGTCGGTCCAGTGACGAGATCGCCTGCCGCAGCGGGATCCCGATCACTTCGGCCCGCGGCAGTCCAGTGTCGGGTACCGCGGCGAGGACCCGGTCGGCGAACCGCGCCCCGACCTTGTTGGCCAACCCGGCGCGGGCGTTGGCCTCGTGGACCACGATCGGCACCCGACCGCGTGCGGCGAGGTAGGCCGGCAGCGCGACATAGCCGCCGAACCCGACCACGACATCGGCGGCGACCGCGTCGAGCACTTCCCGGACCCGGCGCACCGCGGCGTGGATCCGCACCGGCAGCGCCAGCAGATCCGCGCTCGGGCGGCGTGGCAGCGGCACCGCGGGAATGAGCTCCAGCGGGTAGCCACGCTGGGGCACCAGGGTGGTCTCCAGCCCACGTTGGGTGCCCAGCGCAGTGATCCGCGCTTCGGGCGCCGCCCGGCGCACCGCGTCAGCCAGCGCCAATGCTGGCTCGACGTGTCCCGCGGTGCCGCCCCCGGCGATCACCACAGATATCGCCTTCACCGCCTACCCCGGCTACCGCGGCCCGACGGGGTGGGCCAACCCCCGGCGCGAGACCGCGGCGCGGGCACGTAGGGCACCGGGGGGCGCAGCTGCAGCAGTCGTGGCAGCGCACCGTGGTGCCCGGACCGGGCGAACTCGTGACGCAACGCGGACACCGCCTGCGGTTCGTGCCGGGCGAAGTTGGCCAGCAACCCGAAGGCCAGCATCGTCAAGGCGATGGAGGTGCCTCCGGAGGAGATCAGCGGCAGCGGGATCCCGGTAATCGGCAGCAAGCCGACAACATAACCGATGTTGATCGCAGCCTGACCGACGAGCCAGGTGGTCACAGTCGCGGATACCAGCTTGATCCACGGGTCGGTGTTGCGCACTGCGATCCGAATCCCGACGTAGGCCAGCGTGCCGAACAGCAGCAGCACCACCAGGCAGCCCAGAAAGCCCAGCTCCTCGCCGATGATCGCGAAGATGAAGTCGTTGTGCGCGTTGGGCAGGTAGTCCCACTTGGCACTGCCCTGGCCCAGCCCCACCCCCCACCAGCCGCCGTCAGCCAGTGAGAACATCGCCTGGCGAGCCTGGTACGCCGCACCCTGCGGGTCGGAGCCCGGGTGTAGGAACGACTGGATTCGCAGCGATCGGTAGCCGGCCAGGCCAGCCATCGCGACCGCCCCGGCGACTGCGGCGAGCACGATCGCGCCGAACAGCTCAAGCGGCGCACCGCCGAACCACAGCAGCGCGAGTAGTACCACGGCCAGCGTGATCGTGGTACCCAGATCGGGCTGCAACATCACCAGCGCAAAGATCGCGACGGCCATCGGGACCAGCGGCACCAGCAGGTGGCGCCACTGGTGCAACAGGGCCCGTTTGGTGACCAGTACGTGCGCCCCCCACAGGGCCAGTGCAAGTTTCGTCGGTTCGGAAGGCTGCAGCGAAAGCGGCCCCAGCCGGAGCCACTTCTGCGCTCCGTTGATCTCCGCGCCGAGCGGGCTGAGCACCATGGCCAGCAACACGACGCACGCGACGAGGAACAGCCCACTGGTGCCGCGCAGCATCCGCACCGGCATCCGTAACCCCACCCAGAACAACACCAGCCCGAACCCGCAGTACGCCAGTTGCTGGACGAACACCGCATAGGAGGAGCCGACCTTGGTGTAGGACTCCACGTTGGAGGCTGACAGCACCATCACCAGGCCGAACAGGATCAACAGACCGAAAACTGCGAGCACCAGGTGCAACGAGGTGAGCGGCCGGGCCAGCCAGGCGGTGAGCCCGTCCCGAGCGGCCGCCCATTGAACCAGCGCCGACCGACCTGACTGCGACCGAGCGCCCTGCGCCCCTGCACTCCGCGCCCCTGCGCCCCGTGGCCGTGCGCCCCGCGGCCGATCCGTCCGGCGTCGATCAGACGTCGACGTACCGCGCCGAGTTGAGCTACTCACCGGACGTCCAGCGCGGCGACGGCGTCGGCGAACACCCGGCCACGATGTGCGTAGTCGGTGAACATGTCCATCGATGCCGCCGCCGGGGCTAGAAGCACGACGTCACCCGGCCTGGCCAGCTCAGCAGCTGCTGCCACCACCTCCATCATGGCTCCATCGTCTCCCGAATCCACTACCCGCACCGGGAGGTTGGGTGCGTGTCGCGCCAGCGCGGCGGCGATCACTGCGCGGTCGGCGCCGAGCAGCACCGCACCGACCAGCCGATCCCGGGCTTCGGTGATCAGATCGTCGACCTCGACGCCCTTGAGCAGGCCGCCGGCCACCCACACCACCCGGTGCCTGGCCAGCAGGGAAGCCCGCGCCGCATGCGGGTTGGTGGCCTTGGAATCGTCGAGGTAACACACCCCGGCGTACTCGCCGACTGGCACACCACGGTGCCCACCAGGGGTGAAGGCGCGTAACCCGTGGGCAACAGCCGGCGTCGTGACCCCGACGCAGCGGGCCAACGCCGCGGCGGCCAACGCGTTGGCAAGGTTGTGCCGCCCGGTGGGTCGGACGTCGGTGATGTGGGCTAGCACGGTGCCGCCACCAGCGTCGCCGAAAGCCCGGTCCACCAACTGGTCACCAACGAGGCCGAACTGACCGGCTGCCGGCTCACTGGCGGTGAACTCGACCCCGCCGTGCTCGCCAGCCAACCGCGTTGACCACTCATCGTCGGCGTTGACCACCGCTGTGGTGGCCCGGGCGTACACGCAGCCCTTGGCCGCGGCATACTCCGCCAGACCGCCGTGCCAGTCCAGGTGGTCGGCGGAGACGTTGAGCACCGTGGCGGCCAGCGGGTTCAGCTGGGGCGACCAGTGCAGCTGGAAGGACGACAGCTCCACGGCGAGCACCCGGTGACCGGCGCGGACTGCGTCCAGTACCGGAAATCCGACGTTCCCACACGCGACTGCGTCGACGCCGGCGGCGCGCAGGATCGATTCGAGCATCCCTACCGTGGTGGTCTTGCCGTTGGTGCCGGTGACTACCAGCCACCGGGCTGGCTCCAACTGCGCACAATTGACCCAGTGGGCCAGCGTCACGTCCCCGATCACCGGCACACCGGTGCGTTGTGCGGCCACCATCAGCGGAGCATCCGGCCGGAAACCGGGGCTGGTCACCACCAGGTCGGTACCCGGCGGCGGCGCGACCAGTCCGGCGAGGCGGCGTCCGGCGCCATCAACTCCTGGGATGCCGGCCAGCGCCTGTAGCTGGGTCGGCGACGAATCGGTGACCGTGACCTCGGCGCCCAGCTCCGCCAGCACCCGGGCGGCCGAAGCGCCCGTGGTCCGTGCCCCGGCGACCAGCACCCGCGCCCCGGCGAGGTCTGCCACGCAGCGCACCTTCATCCCCCAGCCGCAGTCAACCATTCGCTGTAGAACACACCGGCACCCAGTGCACAGCAAATGGCCGCGAGGAGCCAAAACCGGATGATCACAGTGGTCTCGGGCCATCCTGCGAGCTCGAAATGGTGGTGAAACGGAGCCATCCGGAACGGCCGGCGCCGGGTGGTCCGAAAGACCGCCACCTGGATCACCACCGACATCGCTTCGACGACGAACAGCCCACCGATCACGACGAGGAGCAGTTCGGTCCGAGTGACCACGGACAGGCCGGCCAGCAGCCCACCGATGGCCAACGATCCGGTATCGCCCATAAAGATCTTCGCCGGGGGGGCGTTCCACCACAGAAACCCGATGCATCCGCCGACCGCGGCGGCGGCCACTACGGCCACGTCGAGCGGGTCTCGGACCGTGTAGCAGCCGGGGACCGGCAGCAGAGTGCAGTCCTGGGTGTACTGCCAGAATGAGACGATCACATAGGTCACCAGCACCATCGCCGCCGCACCCGCCGCCAGCCCGTCCAAACCATCGGCCAGGTTCACCGCGTTCGACCACGCGGACACCAGCAGGTAGCTGAACACCACGAATCCGACGACGCCGAAGGACACCACGGCGACATCCCGCACGAAGGACAGGTGAATCGATGCCGGGGAGATGCCATCGGCGTCTCGGAACCCCATCGCCAGGATGCCGAACAACACCGCCGCGACCAGCTGCCCGACGAGCTTGGCTGTTTTGTTCAGGCCAAGGTTGCGCTGCCGACGAACCTTGATCAGGTCGTCCAGGAAGCCGACCACTCCCAGCACCGTGGTGAGCAGCAACACCAGCAGGGCCGACGCGGTGATGCCATGCCGGGTGACGGTGAGGTGCGAGATCAGGTATCCGCTCCACATCGCCAGCAGGATGGCCACTCCGCCCATCGTGGGCGTGCCCCGTTTGCTCTGGTGCGAGTGCGGCCCCTCCTGCCGGATCTCCTGACCGAAGCCCTGCCGGGTGAACAGCCGGATGAGATAGGGCGTGAACAGGATGGAAGCGAGCAGCGCGATCCCGGAGGCGACCAGAATGGTGCTCACCGGTTGCTCCCCTCGGCGTCGAGCAGACCTTGGGCGATCCGTTCCAGCCCTACTGTCCGAGATGCCTTGATCAGCACTACGTCCCCGGGAGCGAGCTCATTGTGCAAAAGCTCCAGCGCCGCGGCCGCATCAGCCACCAGCACCGGAGCCGACGCGCCGGTCGAGGACCATGCCGTCCCGGAGCATAGTGACCGGGCCTGCTCGCCCACCACGACGAGCCGGTCGACGCCGAGGCTCGCCGCGAGCGCGCCGATCGTCCGGTACGCCTGCGCCGTGGCCTCGCCGAGCTCGGCCAGCGGACCGAGTACCGCCCAGCTGCGCCGCTCGGTTCCGGCCATCGCGACCAGCGCCCGCAACGCCGCCGCGACCGACTCGGGGTTGGCGTTGTAGGCGTCGTTGACCACGGTCACCCCGTCGTGACGGTCGGTGACCTCCATCCGCCAGCGCGACGCCGGCCGGTAGCACCTGAGTACTGCGGCGATACCCGCCGGGGTGGCACCCAGCTCGACAGCCACCGCAGCCGCGGCCAGGGCATTGGACACCTGGTGCTCGCCGGGCACCGTCAGCGCCACCCCAGCCTCCCCGACCGGTGTGATCAGCCGGAACGAGAAGCAACCGCGACCGTCGGGAACGAGCCCGGTGGCGCGCACTTCGGCCGACGGCGACTGCCCGAAGCGCACCACTCGGGCCGCGGTGCGCCGGTCCATCGCGGCCACCACCGGGTCATCAGCGTTGAGCACCGCGAGCCCAGCCGCCGGCAGTGCCTCGACCAGCTCGCCCTTGGCGGTGGCTACCGCGTCCCGGGAACCGAACTCGCCGAGGTGCGCTGAGCCGACGTTGAGCACCACCCCGATCGACGGTGGGGCCACCTGGCACAGCGCGGCGATCTGGCCGCAGGCCCGCGCGGAGAGTTCCAGCACCAGGTGCCGGGTGGTGGCGTCGGCGCGCAGCGCGGTCCAGGGATGGCCGATCTCGTTGTTGAACGACCCGGGTGGCGCGACGGTAGGGCCTAGCGGAGCCAGCAACGCGGCCACCATGTCCTTGGTGGACGTCTTGCCCGACGAGCCGGTCAAGCCCACCACCTGCAGGCCGGTCTGGCTCAGCGTGTGTACCACGGTCCGCGCCAGCGCGGACAGCGCGGCCAGCACCGCCGCACCCGCGCCGTCGGTGTCCGCGGCCAGCGCGTATGACGTCGAAGGGGAGCCGACCGCGAGCCGGGGGGCAACTACCGAGGGGACACCCACGGGTCGCCCGGCGAGTACCCCGACGGCGCCCGCGGCGATAGCAGCGGCGGCGAAGTCGTGCCCGTCGACCCGCTCGCCGGGGACTGCGACGAACAACCCACCGGGCCCGATCTGGCGGGAGTCGAACTCGACCCCACCGGTGACTGCCACGGCGCCCGTGGCGCCGTGCAGCACACCGCCTACCGCACTAGCCACCTCGGCCAGCGTCATCCCGATCACCCGTTCACTCCGAGCACCCCGTCGAGCAGGGCGGCGAGCACGTCGGCATCGACGAAGGGCCGCTTGACGCCGCGCACCTCTTGCCCGCTCTCGTGGCCCTTGCCCGCCACGACCACGGCATCCCCCGGGCGGGCCCGCTTGACGGCGTAGGCGATCGCCTCCGCCCGATCGCCGATCTCCACCACCTCGGCGGGGCCGACCGCGGCCCCGGTGAGCATCGACGCCCGGATCGCCGCCGGGTCCTCGGTGCGGGGATTGTCGTCGGTGACCACCAGCAGGTCAGCCCGGCGAGCCGCGTGCGCACCCATCAGCGGCCGCTTGGTCGTGTCGCGGTCCCCACCGCAGCCCAGTACTACCAGCAGCCGCCCGGGGACCTGGGCTCGCACCGCGTCGAGCAGTGCTGCCACCGCGGCAGGCTTGTGGGCGTAGTCGACCAGGGCGAGGAAACCCTGGCCGCGGTCCACGCGCTGCATCCGGCCGGGCACCTCGGCGGTGGCGATACCCCGGGCTAGCAGCACCGGATCGGCGCCCGCGGTATGCCCGACGGCCAGCGCGAGCAGCGCGTTGGTCACATTGAACGCACCGGGCAACCGCACCGCCAAGCGCTGGTCGAACCCGTCTGGTCCCAGTGCCCGGAACTCCTGGGCTCCGGAATGCTGCGCGGTGATGTCGGTGGCGTGCCAGGTCGCGTCGCCGGTCAGGGAGACCGTCGTGGTGTTGCCGGTGACCAGCCGCTGCCCCCAGACATCATCGATGCATACCACCTCGGCGCTGGCCCGCCCGTCGAACAGCATCGCCTTGGCGGCGAAGTAGTCCTCCAGGTCGGTGTGGAAGTCGAGGTGATCCTGGGACAGGTTGGTGAACGCGCCGACCGCGAAACTGGTACCGCTCACCCGCCCCAGCACCAGCGCGTGGCTGGATACCTCGATGGGCACGTGGGTGACGCCGCGTTCGACCATCAGGGCCAGCAGAGCCTGCAGCTGAGGAGCTTCCGGCGTGGTGAAGGTACTGGGCAGCAGGGCCTCGCCGATCCGTGCCGCCACGGTGCCGAGCAGGCCAGTGTGCGCGCCCGCCGCACGCAAACCGGCTTCGAGAAGATACGCCGTGGTGGTCTTACCCGCGGTGCCGGTGATTCCGAGCACTGCCAGCCGGGTGGAGGGGTTGCCGTAGGTGCGGGCAGACAAGGTGCCCAGTACCGACCGCGGGTCAGGGTGCAGCAGCACCGGGATCCCCGGTCGACGCGCGATCGCCGCGGCCAACGCGGGACGGCGCGCACCTTCGGGGTCGGTGAGCACCGCGATGGCACCACCGCTGCACGCGATGCCCGCGTAGTCGGCGCCGTGCGCCCGGCCGGGTATCAGGCTGGGCAGCGCCACGAAGAGATCGCCGGGCAGGGCTTCCTGGCCGCGCACCGTGATGCCGGTCACCATCGTCTGCTCGGAGGTGTCCGCTGAGCAGGCCTGGACGGTAGCGCCTACGAGCGCGACGAGTGCAGGCACCGCGGTCGGCGCGGTGTGCGCGGGCCGCAGCGGCGTCTCGACCAACGAGGGAGTCACAGGAGCAGTCACGATCCTGAGTCGGGTACGGGTCTGCTGATGCTCAGCGGGCACGAAGGCTACCTGCGCTGCCCTGCGTGATCGGGAGCGGACCGGCATCAGGGCCGGTATCAGGGCCCGGTATCAAGGCACAGTGAGTGTGGCGAGCGGACTCGGTCCCGGAGACAGCGGGATCTGATAGCGCCCCGCCAAGTAGGAAGCGATCTGGTGAAACAGCGGCGCGGCGCTGCCGACGGCCGGGTCGTCGAGCATGATCCCTACCACGAAACGCGGGGCGTCAGCGGGCAGGATGCCGGCGAAGGTGATCCAGTAGTTCGAGTTGCTGTAGCAGCCACAGCCAGGGTTGACCTTCTGCGCGGTGCCGGTTTTGGCAGAGATCTGGTAGCCGTCCAGAGCCGCCTCCGCGCCGGTACCGCGCTGTCCCCGTTCGTTCTGCACGACCGCTCGTAACATGTCCCGCACCGTCCGGGCAGTCTGCGGGCTGACCACCCGGACTCCGTCTGGTCGTGGGGTCGCGGTCCGGGTGCCGTCCGGGGCGATCTCGGCGCTGACGATGCGCGGCGGGATGCGCACGCCGTCGTTGGCGATCGCCTGGTACATGCCGGCCATCTGCAACACCGTCATGGACAAGCCTTGGCCGATGGGCAGGTTGGCGAACGTGCTGCCCGACCACTGGTCGCGGGGTGGCACCCGACCCGCGCTTTCGCCCGGCAGCCCCACGTTGGTGCGCTGGCCCAGGCCCATTCGGTTGAGCATGTCGACGAAGCGGTCCGGGCCGACGCGCTGCGCGGTCAGCAGCGTGCCGATGTTGGACGACATAGCCAACACCCCGGTGAAGGTGAGGTTCACAGTGCCGTGTGACCACGCGTCGCGGACGGTCCGGTCAGCGACCTGCAGTTCGCCAGGGACTTGCAGCACCGTGTCCGGCGTGACGACGCCGGTCTCGATACCCGCGGCGGCGGTGACGACCTTGTTCACCGAACCCGGTTCGAAGGGAGCCGAGACCGCCGGATTGCCCAACGACTCAGGGGTGGCCGCCGCGAGGTTGTTCGGATCGAAGGTGACGTCGTTGGCCATCGCGTAGACCTCGCCGGTGTGGGCGTCGAGCACCACCGCGCTGGCCCCTTTGGCCCGATACTTTCGCGCGTAGTCGCGGAGCATCTGCGCCACGGTGAACTGCAGGTCGGAGTCCAGGGTGAGCTCCAGCCCGGTACCCGGTATCGGCGGCCGCTCGGCACGCTCGCTGCCCGGGATGACCGCGTCCGAGCCTTCGGCGGTGTCCACCACCCGGCGACCGTCCCGGCCGGCCAGCACAGTGTCGGCATAGTTCTCCAGGCCGACCAGCCCCCGCACTTTGCGCTCGTCAGCCCGCCAGTTCGCCACTCCCACAACGTTGGATGCGAGCTCACCTCCGGGGTACTGACGGATCTCCCGGTGCTCGGCGCTGATCTCGGGGAAATCCTGCTGGATCGCCCTGGCCTGGGCCGGCGTCACCAACGGTGCCAGTAGCACCGTGGTGCGGTCGCTACGCAGCTGGCTGAGGATCTCCTGCTCGGACACCGCCGGGCCGAGCACTTGGGCGACCCGGTGGGCCATCGCCTGCTTGTGCAGGTCCGGGTCGGCCCGCACCGCGCGCTGTTCGGTGACGATCCGCTGTGGCTGCGCGTACAGCGCCTTGGCCTCCACGCTGAACGCCAGCGGCGTGCCGTTGCGGTCAGTGATCGTGCCACGTTGCGCAGGCAGCGTCTGCACGGTGGTGCGCTGCCTCACCGCCTGTGCCGACAGTTCGGCCGCCTGTAGGCCCTGTACGGCAGCCAGCTTCAGTCCGGCAGCCACCAGCGCGAGGACGAGCAGTACCCGACCCAACCCCAAGCGGCCGCGCAGACCGCCCGCTGACCGGAGAGGTCGCCGGCGGCGGCGGGGAGACACCTTGGTCGACCGGCTCCGGGTCACCGCGCTGGCACCGGTTGCGTCGGCGCGGGTTGGACGGGCGCGGGCGCTACCGCCGGTGCTGGCGGTGGCGGTGGTGCTGGCGGTGGCGGTGGTGCTGGCGGTGGTGGTGGTGGTGGTGGTGGTGCGACAGCCCGGCGAGGCTCGCCGACCAGGGTGACGGTGCCGTCTGACCCGACGATCAGCCGGGCCGGATCCCCCGCCGGGACCATCCCCAGCTCGCGGGCCCGCCGGGCCAGCTCCGGCGCGGTCTCCAGAGTGGCCACCGCTCGGCTTAGTCCTTCCGAACGCTCGGTCAGGTTCCGCACAGTCTTTCGGGCGCTTTCCAGGTGGTAAGAGTCCGCGGTGGCGGCCGTGGACAACCACAGCGTGGCGATCAACGCGATCGCCAATAGCGCCATCACGAGCATCACGAACGGTGTCCGGGCGTCCGCGCTGTCCGGGCAACCGTGGCGGGGCGCGGTGCGCTGCGCACGCCGAGCGTAGGCGCGGGCGATGGCCGGGGAGCGGCCCCGCTGGTCGCTGGTATCCCGGCGGTGGGCCGGCGCGGTAACCCGGCCAGCCACCGACTTCGCGGTGCGGGTGGGAGCCGTCACGGGGTCGGCTCCGGCCAGCCGGATCTGTGCTCTGGAGCTGGCGCGATCCGCTGCACGGCGCGCAACCGCACTGACGCTGCCCGCGGGTTGGCCTCGGTCTCGGGCACGTCGGCGCGCTCGGCCCCACGGGTCAACGTACGCAGTTCGGGCCCGTGGTCGGGCAGCTCAACCGGCAGACCGGCCGGGGTACGCGAGGTGGTCAGCTTGACCAGCGCCCGTTTGACGATCCGGTCCTCCAGCGAGTGGTAGGACAACGCCACCAACCGTCCGCCGACCGCAAGCACATTCAGCGCCGCGGGTATCGCCGCGCGCAGCGCAGCCAGCTCGCGATTGACCTCGATCCGCAAGGCTTGGAAGGTTCGCTTAGCGGGATGGCCACCGTGGCGGCGAGTGGCCGCCGGCACACTCTGGTAGATGATCTCCACCAACTGCGCGGTGGTATGCAACGGCCGCTGCGCCACGACCGCAGCGGCGATGCGGCTGGCGAAGCGCTCCTCGCCGTATTCCCGAAGCACCCGGGTCAGGTCGGCGTGCGAGTAGCCGTTGAGAACGTCGGCGGCAGTACGCCCGGCGCTGGAATCCATTCGCATGTCCAGCACGGCGTCGCGGGCATAAGAAAAACCGCGCTCGACGGCGTCGAGCTGCAGTGAGGACACTCCCAGGTCGAACAGCACACCGTCGAGACGCGCGACGCCAAGGCGCGCCAACACGTCGAGCAACTCGTCGTAGACGGCGTGTACCAGACGAAGACGACCGGAGTACGCGTGCAGCCGTTCGGTGGCCACCCTGATGGCTTGCGGGTCACGGTCGAGACCGATCAAGGTGAGCGCTGGATGCGCCTCGAGCAGCGCAGCCGCGTGCCCCCCGAGACCCACCGTGGCATCGAGCACCACGGCTGGCCGCCCTGCCAGAGCGGGCCCGAGCAGCTCCAGGCACCGGTGCAGCAAGACCGGGACATGCTGCGAGCGATCGGCCATCGCCAGCCTCCCTCCGCTCACAGCACTCTCCTTACGCCACGCGGCCGGGATTGCCGGCGCGGATCCGAAACCCTCTCGGTGCCGCCAGGTCTCCGCCCGGTGCCAGATCCTGGCGCCGGGGAAGGTGCGTCAGGGCTGGAGCTAGTCCGTGTTGTCGCGCATCGCCGTTGATCTGGTGAGCACGGTCGATGCGCCTCCGGGCGGAGGCCTGGTGGTACCGGGTCACATCACGCCAGGCAACACCACCTCCTGCGCCTGCGCGTAGGACTCCTCGTGTTCCTCCAGGTAGCGCTGCCACGCCGCGCTGTCCCAGATCTCCAAACGGTTGATCGCCCCGATCACCGCGCAGTCCTTGCTCAGCCCGGCGTAGCGCCGCAGCTCGGCCGCGATCGAGATGCGGCCTTGCCCGTCCGGGCGTTGTTCATCGGTGCCGGCGAACAGGTAGCGCTGGTAGGCCCGCACTGCCTCGTTGGTGAACGGCGCCTGAGCCACCTTGCGGGCCATCTCCTCGAACTCAGCACGCGGGAACACAAAAAGGCAGTGATCCTGGCCCTTGGTGACCATCAGCCCCCCTGCGAGCGCATCCCGGAATTTCGCTGGCAACGTCAGCCGCCCCTTGTCGTCGAGCCGGGGGGTGTGCGTGCCAAGGAACACGGCCACCCACCTCCCAGGCCGACGGACGGCCATGGAGCACCCCTGTGCTCCACCGTGAGCCACCTTACCCCACTTCCATCCACTGTCAACGCGCCGCTACCGTCCGCGTTTCGCTGCGGGAGCTATTCATCCAGCTCAGAGCAGGTGGCTGGAAGTGGGGAGGCGACCTGAGAGACGTGCGCCGCTTGCCAGCTAGGGACACCTCACAAGGCCGTCGGGCGCACTCGCGGACGGGTCGACGCGGTCCGTGGCACATCAGGTGGGGCGAAGTGGGAGAAACACCGCCGAAGTGCGACCGGATCGCCCGGCCCTGGCGGGGTGCCGCCCTGGCACACTCATGATCGTGAATTGGGAAGATTCAACCGCGGTCAGCGCGGCTCATTCTTCCCAATTCGTGATCATCGTGGTCGCACCGGCGGTGTGAATCGGAAGCTGGGAGCCGACACCGCCGCGGAAAACCCTCCCGCAGCGTGGTCATCGCGTCACGGTTTGACACACTCGACGCAGCGCTGCCGTGGACCGGCCCCCGGGACACCAGCGACCAGCGACGATGGTCAGGATCAAGTCATGAGCAGCCGAGGTCTAAGTTCGCCGCCGGTCGCCGACGTGCACACCGTTGCGCGACGGATCGTGGGCAACATCGAGCGGATCCTGGTCGGCAAGCCCGAGGCGGTAAGGACCGCAATGATCACCCTGCTTGCCGAGGGCCACCTGCTGGTCGAGGACGTGCCGGGGGTGGGCAAGACGTCGCTGGCCAAGGCGTTGGCCCGGTCGATCGACTGCACGGTCACCCGGATCCAGTTCACCCCGGACCTGCTGCCCAGCGACATCACCGGGGTCTCGGTCTTCAATCGCAGCACCGGAGATTTCGACTTCCGACCGGGCCCGGTTTTCGCCAACGTGGTGGTC
>DASUII010000333.1:0-5088 GCA_036279835.1 Pseudonocardiaceae bacterium | reverse complement strand
GCCGAAAGGCGAACCTTCGGGTAGCCGTAAGTCTGGTTTGTCCACTTCCTCGATGTTGACGTCTTTGAACGTGAGCACTCGGACGTATTTAACGAAGCGGGCCGGCCGGTACATGTCCCACACCCAGGCGTCGGACATCCGCACCTCGAAGTACACCTCACCGTCGGCATTGCGGGCCTGGACATCAACCTCATTAGCCAGATAGAAGCGCCGTTCGGTCTCCACGACATAGGCGAACTGTCCGACGACGTCGCGGTACTCCTTGTAGAGCGACAGCTCCATCTCGGTCTCATACTTCTCGAGATCCTCGGCGCTCATCGACAGCCCATCAGTCGCTTCATCGGGTGCTGACCTCTCCTGCTCTCGGCAATACCCCATTCTGGACCACTACCGGCGGTACCATCGGCCATAACCTCGCCCGTGGCGCGCTGTGCGGCGGCGCGGTGATGCCGTGCATCCGGGCCGCCAGCACGACGTTGATGTAGCTGAATCGGTGTTCGGCGGATGGACCATGAGCAAGTAGGGCCGCGTTATGCTCGGGCGTGCAGTAGCCCTTGTGCTCACCGAAGCCGTACCAGGGCATCCGCTCGTGGACGTCACCCATGATCCGATCGCGGGTCACTTTGGCCAACACCGAAGCCGCCGCCACGCAGGCGGCAGCCCGGTCTCCGCCGATCACTGCCATGTTCGGGGCCGTCAGGCCCGGCACCCGGAAGCCGTCGGTGAGCACGTAACCGGGATGCACCGCGAGACCGGCGACGGCGCGGCGCATGCCTTCCAGATTGGCCACATGCACCCCCAGCTCGTCGACCTCGTCGGGCGGAATCACCACCACGTTCCTCGCGACCGACCTGATGATGATCAGGTCGTGGTAATGCTCTCGGCGCGCCGCGGTGAGCAGCTTGGAGTCGGTGAGCCCGGCCAGAGCCGTCGCGTCGGCTGGTCGGAGCACGCACGCGGCGACGACCAGCGGGCCAGCGCAGGCACCCCGACCGGCCTCGTCCACCCCAGCGACGGGGCCCAAGCCCTTGCGGTGCAGCACAGTCTGCAGGGCCCACATGCCAGCGTCCCTGCGCACCACCGCCCTCGGCGGTCGCGGCAGAGTCTGGCGGGTGCTGCGTCCCACGGCCGGCACAGTCGTCAGCCACGCCTCCTGGCGACCACCCGCTCCCGCAGCAGCCGGCCACCGCGTCGCACCGGCCAGCTGAGCACCAGGCCAGCGGCGAGCGGAAGTCCGGACGGCCCGAAGGGCCCCGGCGCGCCGAGCTCCTGAGGATGCTGCGGGTTAGGGTCGGAGATCCCTTCCCAACGCGATAGCGGGAGTACGATCACCCGAGCCTTGCCTATGACGTTGCTCACCGGCACCGTGCCCGATCGCTGATCCGACACGTGCCGTCGCGAGTCCGCACTGTTGTTCCGGTTGTCCCCCATCATCCACAGGTTTCCTTGCGGCACCGTGACCGGTCCGAACTCCTCCTGCGGCTCGTGCCCGATGAAGACTGCGTAGGGCTCGATCAGCGAACCGCCATTGACCATCACCCGGTTCTGCTTGTCGCAGCACTGCACGGTCTGGCCACCGACTGCGATCACCCGTTTGACGAAGTCACGCTCGTCCGGCGGCGCAAGACCGACCAGTGAACCGGCCTGCTGGAGCCCCCGGATCAGGATGTTGTCCGATCGCTGGCTGGTGAACTCACTGGCCCATGAGTCGGTACCGCGGAAAACCACCACGTCGCCGGGTCTCGGATCGCCGAACCGGTAGGTCAGCTTGTCGACCAGCACGCGATCGTTAGTGCAGCCAGGACAGCCGTGCAGGGTCGGTTCCATGGATGCCGAGGGAATCACGTAAACCCGAGCCAAAAACGTCTGGATCAAGAACGTGAGCACCAGCGCGGTAAGGACCAGGATCGGTACTTCGCGCCAGAACGAGCCCTTCTTCCGCTTGGACAGACGATGCCGGTGCACGCGTCGAACGGGGAAATCGTCGGGATCGTCGCCACGAGCGGGTTCGGTCGAGCGAGCCAGGTGGGCCACGTCCTCAGGCTATCGACAGACGACCGGTGCGGGGGGATCAGGACGCGGAGGGCGTCTCACGCTTCTCCTTGATCTTGGCCGCTTTACCCCGGAGATCGCGAAGGTAGTACAGCTTGGCGCGCCGGACATCCCCGCGGGTGACGATCTCGATCTTGGCGATGTTCGGCGTGTGCACCGGGAAAGTGCGTTCCACGCCAACCCCGAAGGACACCTTGCGTACCGTGAAGGTTTCCCGCGCTCCGCCGCCCTGCCGGCGAATGACCGCGCCTTGGAATATCTGCACCCGCTGGCGGGAGCCCTCAATGACGCGGACGTGCACCTTGAGCGTGTCACCAGGCCGGAAATCCGGGATGTCCGACCGCAGTGACTTCGCGTCCAGGGCGTCCAGGGTGTTCATCGCAAGTCCATCCTCGTCATTCGTGTGCTGTGCACGGTTTGGAGCGCCCGGGTGAGCGCAAACAGCGGCGTCGGTGATGGCAAAACTTCCGCCCTGCGGGCCGTCCCTGCCATGCTGCGCTGTAGCAACCGATCCAGTGTGCCAGACGTTGCAGTCGGCGCTGCAACCGGGAGCTGACCTGGGGTGGCGTTCATCCCCGCGGAGTAGCCAGGCCCTCGAGTACGGCGCGGTCGACTCCATCCAGCGCACCGGCTGGCAACGCCGCCAGCAGATCGGGACGCCGCGCCGCGGTGCGCTCGACAGCGCGGTCGCGACGCCAACGGGCGATCGCGGCGTGGTTCCCCGAGCGGAGCACGGCCGGGACCTCCCGTCCGCGCCACACCTCCGGACGGGTATAGCAGGGCCCCTCCAGAAGGCCGTCGGAAAACGAGTCCTGGGTCGCAGAAGCAGGGTTGCCCAGCACTCCGGGCAGCAGCCGGGCAATCGCCTCCACCATCACCAGTACAGCGACCTCACCACCGACGAGCACGTAGTCGCCGATGGAGATCTCCTCTACGGCAACCCGGTCGGCCGCATCGTCGATCACCCGTTGGTCGATTCCCTCGTAGCGGCCGCAGGCGAAAACCAGCCGTGGTTGCGCGGCCAGCTCGGCCGCCAGCTGCTGGGTGAAGGGCCGTCCGGCGGGGCTGGGCACCACCAACCGGGGTGCCGGCTCGCCGGCGAGTACGTCATCCAGCGCGTCGCCCCAGACGTCGGGCCGCATCACCATGCCGGGTCCACCACCGTAGGGCGCGTCGTCCACCGACCGGTGCACGTCGTGGGTCCAGTCCCGCAGGTCATGCACCGAGAAGTCGATCAGATTGCGGTCGATGGCCCGGCCGAGCAGCGCCTCCCGAGCCGGTGTCAGGTACTCGGGAAAGATCGTGACGACCTGGATGCGCACAGCTGTCCTCAGTCGAGCAACCCTGGCGGTGGATCGAGCACCACTCGACCAGCAGCCAGGTCCACCTCGGGAACGATCTCTCGCACGAAGGGCACCAGCGCCTCGCCGTGGTCGGTCGCCAGCACCAGCAGGTCACTGGCCGGAGCGTGCACGACCTCACGGACCGTACCCAGCGTCGCGCCGTCTGGCCCTACCGCAGCCAAGCCCTCAAGCTGGTGGTCGTAGAACTCGTCGGGATCGTCGAGCTCGGGCAGTGCGGTGACGTCAGCGGTCAACACCAGACCGCTCAGTTGTGCTGCCGCAGCACGATCTGACACCCCGGCGAATCGGACGAGCAGGGCACCGCTATGCGGACGTACGGCCTCCACTGTGAACGTGCGAGCGCCATCACCACCGAGCTGCGCGCCGACGACGAAGCGTTGCTCGGGGAAGTCGGTGCGTACTTGCACCACAACCTCCCCCCGGAGGCCATGCGGTCTGCCGATCCGGCCAACCACCCGCTTGGGCTGCTTCCCTAAAGGGTCACTGCCCGGCTGCACGATCGACACCTGCGCCACTGTGTTCAGCGGTCGGTATCGACGACGTCGACGCGTACCCCACGCCCGCCGATACCGCCCATCACCGTGCGCAGCGCCGTGGCAGTACGCCCGCCGCGACCGATCACCTTGCCGAGGTCATCGGGGTGGACGTGCACCTCAAGGGTGCGCCCCCGCCGCGTGGTCACCAGCTGAACGCGCACGTCGTCGGGATTGTCGACGATTCCCCGCACGAGATGTTCGAGCGCGTCCGCCAGCATGCTCACACCTGGCCGTCCGCGACCGTCGCCGTGTCCTCCCGATCGTCGGCTGCGACCGGCGCGCTATCTGGTGCCTTCTCCGGCGCCGCTGCTGGAGCCGGCTGGGAACCCCTGGCTGACTTCTTTCGTGGCGTGGTCGCCTCAGTAGTCGGCATTTCGCCGGCCTGGGCCAACGCCCGATTGAACAGCTCGGCCTTGTCCGGCTTGGGCTCGGCTCGCTGCAACGTGCCCTCGGCACCCGGCAGACCGCTGAACCGCTGCCAGTCCCCAGTGATCTGGAGCAGGTGTTGGACCGGGTCGGTGGGTTGGGCCCCGACTCCGAGCCAGTACTGCACCCGCTCTGAGTCGACCTCGATGACGCTGGGGTGCTCTTTGGGGTGGTACTTGCCGATCGTTTCGATCGCCTTGCCGTTACGGCGGGTACGGGCATCGGCGACGACGATCCGGTAGTACGGCTGGCGAATTCTGCCGAGCCGCATGAGCTTGATCTTGACAGCCACGGGTCGAGCTACTCCTGTCAACGCGCGAGGTTCACGGTGAGCGCGCACGGCCCGTGGTGGGGGCACGGACCGACGATGCTCGCGAGGTTAATGTTTGTCGTCACGGCGCGATGAGAGAATCGGACGCGACAACAGGCGCCTATTGTGCCAGACCGTCCCGGCCGCTGACCTATCGCCCGTCAACTCAGCCGGATATCACCCCCTGGGTGATCAGCAGAAGTCCGACCGCGGGCAGGAAGTTGTTCGCCTGATGGGCGACAATGCTGCCCAGCAGGTTGCCGGTGAGCAATCGCGCCAGCGCGATCGGCAACGAGATCACCACCAGCAGCGGGGTACGCAGCAGCTCCAAGTGCGCGCAGGAGAACAGCACGGTGGTTAACCCGAAAATGACCCAGCGGTTCCACCGCCAGTACTCCAT
>DASUII010000332.1:0-6012 GCA_036279835.1 Pseudonocardiaceae bacterium | reverse complement strand
GGACGGTGTGGTCGTGGTCATTCATGACGCGACGCTGGACCGCACCACCGATGGCTCTGGCGAGATCGAGAAACTGGACTGGGCAGCGGTGAGAACCGCTCGGGTGGCCGGTCGAGAGCCGATCTGCCGGCTGGCCGATCTGCTCGAAGAGCTTCCCGGGATGCTGCTCAACATCGACGTCAAGGCGGACTCGGCGGTAGCGCCCGTGCTGGACCTGCTGTATCGCGCTCGCGGGTGGGACCGGGTGTGCCTCGCGTCATTCTCCGAGGCCCGGCTGCAGCGGTTGCGTACGGCCGCCGGACCCAGGCTGCTGACGTCGATGGGCACTGCCTCAGCCGTAGCGCTGCGGCTGCGATCAGTGTCGTTGTCGCGGCGCGGTGCGAGAAAAGCCGCCACGATGCCGATCTGCGGCAGGTTGGCCCAACTGCCGGTGCGGATGTGCGGAGTGCGGGTGGTTGACCGGGCGTTGGTGCGTTGCGCGCACCGCCGTGGTCTCGAGGTACACGCCTGGACGGTCGACCAGGCAGCCGAGATGCACGCCCTGCTCGATCTCGGCGTCGACGGCCTGATCACCGATCGGCCAGACGTGCTGCGCGACGTGCTACGCGTCCGCGGGGTATGGCCGGGAGCAGCCGCCCAGGCTCAGTAGTGCGGCCCGTAGAGTGCGCCGCGGTGACGGAAGGCGGTGCGGGTGAGCGAGCCGGTCCAGCCCTCCCCCGGTGGCACACTGGATGAGCCCAATCGCCGTCGTGATCAACGTGCCTGGTGCTGGTATGACTGGGCGAATTCGGTGTTTCCCACCTCGATCATCACCGTGTTCCTTTCGATCTACCTCACCACGGTGGCGCGCAACAACGCGCTCGCCGCCGGTCAGCCCTGCCTGACCCGCAATGCCCTGGTCGGCTGCGACATCTCGCTGTTCGGTTGGGGATTTCCGGCCGGTTCACTGTTCGACTACCTGCTGGCGGCGTCGACTCTGCTGCAGGTACTGGTCCTACCGCTCACTGGCGCAATCGCCGACCGCACCCAGCACAAACGGCGGATGCTCGGGCTGTTCGCCTTCACCGGGGCGGCCGCGACCGCCCTGCTCGCGCTGGTGACCGGGACCAACTGGCGACTCGGCGTCGTGCTGTTCATCGTCGCGACCACCGGCTACTACGCATCGGTGGTCATCTACTACTCGGTGCTCCCGGAGATAGCCACAGCTGATGAGCGCGACGGGCTGTCCTCCCGCGGTTGGGCCTTCGGCTTTCTAGGTGGCGGCATCGCGTTGGCCGTCAATCTGGCAACCTACCTCGGACGTGATGCGCTGGGACTGTCCGAGTCGGCGGCGGTAAGGGTCTGCTTCGTCACCGCAGGGCTGTGGTGGGCTGCCTTCACGCTCATTCCGTTGTCCCGGATGCGCAGCTACCAGCCTCCGCAGGGCAGCGAGCGGGGGCTGTCGGTGCTGACCGGCGGCTTTCGTCAGCTCTTCGGCACGTTGCGGAACGCGCGGGCCTACCCGCTGACACTAGCCTTCTTGGCAGCCTACTTGATCTACGCTGATGGCATCGGCACGGTGGCCAGCGTCGCCGGCCAATATGGTGATCTTGAATTGGGGCTGGCCAGCAGCGTCCTGATCAGCACTATCCTGATGGTGCAGTTCGTGGCGTTCTTCGGCGCGTTGCTGCACGGCTGGGTAGCCCGCCGGATCGGCGCCAAGCGCACAATCCTGGCCAGTCTCCTGGTGTGGGTCGGGGTGACTGCGGCGGCCTATTTCATCCAGGCCGGCGACGAGCTTCAGTTCTATGCCGTGGCCGTGGGCATCGGGCTGGTGCTGGGCGGCACCAGCGCGCTGTCTCGGTCATTGTTCAGCCAGCTGGTGCCCGCGGGCAAGGAAGCGGAGTACTTCTCGGTGTACGAGATCGGCGAGCAGGCCACGTCGACAGTGGGGCCGATACTCTTCGGAGTCATCGGGGCGGCCACCGGCTCCTTTCGCCCTGCCATCCTGTCGTTGGTGGCCTTCTTCCTCATCGGGTTCGTCCTGGTACTGCTGGTCCCGGTCCGCCGAGCGATTCGCGCAGCCGGTAACTCAGAGCCGGTGGTTGTCTAGGGCCCACCGCAGGACGGCAGCAGAGGCTAGGCCGAATGGGTAGTCTAGGCCACCTCATCGTGAGGTAACAGATCACATTGCGCCTTCGATTCAACCTGTGTGGGGGATGCTTGTTGGGGGTGAAGACGTCATCGGGTCCGGGCCGACGGTGGTCCGGGAACGTCGAGGCCTTCTTCGGCGTTGCACCCGATGGGCTGGATCCGGAGACCCCCCGGTCTCTGGCCCGGAGAGAGGAGACGCCATGGCCGATCGCGTACTTCGTGGCAGCCGGCTCGGAACAGTCAGTTACGAGACGGACCGTGACCATGATCTTGCTCCTCGCCGATCAGTGGTTTACGCCTGCCCCAAGGGCCACGACTTCACCGTGTCATTTGCCGATGATGCCGAATCCCCGATGGTCTGGGAGTGCCGGTTGCACGGCAACGAGGCCAGGCTGGTCGACGGTGCTGCGCCGGAGCCGAAGAAGATCAAGCCGCCGCGCACGCACTGGGACATGCTCATGGAACGGCGTAGCGTCCAGCAGCTCGAGGAACTGCTTGATGAGCGACTGACCGAGCTGCGTGGTCGCCGCTCTCGGTCCGCCTGAGAAGCTGGGCAAGTCAAAGTTGGCTGGGCTGCGTGGCGTTGCTTGTCGAGTCAGTGTCGGACTGCCGTCGCAGGTTCGACACGCAGCGCTGCGCACCCCAGACGGTCACCCGCCACAGCGCCTCCAGGACTATGGAGCTGGTCATCTTCGATTCGCCGTACTCCCGCTCGGTAAATGTGATCGGCACCTCCACCACGGTGAAACCGGCGCGCACCGAGCGCCAGGCGAGGTCGACCTGGAAGCAGTAACCCTGCGAGGCGACCGTGCTGAGGTCAAGATCCTCCAGCACCTCGCGACGGTAGGCGCGGAATCCGCCGGTGACGTCATAGATGCGCACTCCCAGCGCCATTCGTGAGTAGTAGTTGCCACCGCGGGAGATCCATTCGCGGTATCGCGCCCAGTTGACCACTCGGCCGCCGGGCACATATCGGGAGCCCAGAACGACGTCGGCGGCGGTGCCTGGGGGGTCGTCGGTCAGCGCGGCAAGTATCCGGGGAAGATCCTCCGGAGCGTGCGAGCCGTCGGCGTCCATCTCCACCACGACGTCATAGCCGCGCTGCAGCGCCCACCGGAAGCCGGCAACGTAGGCCGCGCCGAGGCCGGCCTTGGTGGCGCGATGCAGGACATGCACCCGGCTGTCGGTAGCGGCGAGTGCGTCGACCAGCTCCCCCGTGCCATCCGGACTGTCGTCGTCGACCACCAGCGCGTGCGCGTCAGGTACCGCCTCGTGCAGCCGGCGCAGGACCGTCGGCAGGCTGGCCCGCTCGTCGTAGGTCGGGACCACGACGATCGTCAGGCCGGCGCCCTCGGCGTCCCCGTCGTCCTGCTGATCCGCCATCGACGTCCTCCTTGGGGGGCACGGGTCCCCGTCGCTGCCCTGCCTTAGCTTTGCTCTGCACCACCAGGGCTGCTGCCACGCCCAACAAGCCCAGGGCGACCAGCACCCACTCCGGCGCGGGGCCCAGCCGGGTAGCCAGCGTAGTACCGGAACGCAGCGGGACCCGCGCCACCAGCGCGTCCGGCGTGAACAGCTTTGTCTGCTGCTCGACGGCGCCATCAGGGGCGATGACGGAACTGACCCCGCTGGTGGCCGCCACCAGCACGGTCCGGCCGTGCTCCACCGCCCGGACCCGCGAGATCGCCTGCTGCTGGTAGGTCATCTCGGTGAAGCCGAAGGTGGCGTTGTTCGTGGGCACGGCCAGCAGCTGGGCCCCGGATCGCACGCTTTGGCGGACCAGATCGTCGAACATCACCTCGGAGCAGATGGCTATCCCGACCCGGGCCGGCCCGAGGTCTACGGCGCTGTCGCCGTTGCCCGGGACGAAGTCGCCCGCGCGGTCGACATAGGGGCTGAACAGCCGGAAGAAGTCCCGGTAGGGGATGTACTCGGCGAAGGGCATCGGGCGCTTGTCGTGACGCTGACCTGGTCCGGTGTACGGGTTCCACACGATGGCGGTATTCGTGGTGTGCCCGTCGCCAGTGCGCAGGACAGCGCCGACCAGGATGGGTGCACCGATCGCCCGGGCCGCTCGATCGATCACCGCCCGGGCATCCGGGTTGCGCAATGGATCGATGTCAGAGGAGTTCTCTGGCCAGATCACCAGCGCTGGCCGCGGGTAGCGACCAGCCGCGACGTCGGCGGCGAGCTGCACGGTGCGCGCGGCGTGGTTGTCCAGTACGGCGCGACGCTGGGCGTTGAAGTCCAGTCCCGCTCGAGGCACGTTTCCCTGGACCAGTGCGACGACCGCCGACCCGTCGACGGTCGTCGTCGCCACCACCGGCGCCGCAACAATCCCTGCCACCACAGGGCCTATCGCAAGCAGTGCCGGCACCACGATCGCTCTGAGCCTCCCGAACTCCACAGTAGAGCTGCCCAGGCGCCCTTGAACAGCTCTACTGTGGAGTTCGGGAACCGTAGGGTTGGACACGAACCCGAAAAACTGTGGGACGCGCCCGCGCGCGACCCGGCGAATCAGTTCGCCGGTCCCGAAGCCGGTCAGCACCACGGCCGCGGTGAGCAGCGGAGCTCCGCCGATCGCGGCCACCGGGAGGAATATCCCGCTGGGCTGGCTGAAGGCCACCCGGCCCCAGGGAAAGCCGCCGAAAGGAGTCCGGGCGATCAGCGCCTCGGCCGCCACCCACACTCCCGCTGCCCACAATGGCGCGGCCGGCAACCGGGATACCACGGCAACGCCGGCACCGGCCAGCGCCAGCACCAGCGCCTCGACGGTGGCCAGCGCCAGCCACGGCAGCGGGCCGACGAACTCCCCCGCCCACGACAGCAGCGGCACGAAGAAGCCGAGCCCGAAGGCGAGCCCGTAGCCGAAACCAGCACGTGCCGGGCGTCCGTGCAAGACCGCCCATAACACCGCGAAAACCACCGGCGCGAGCCACCACAATTCCCGCGGGGGTGCACCGACGTACAGCAGCAGGCCGGCACCGGCGGCAGTACCTACCCGCAGCAGCCGGCTGTACTGGCTCACAACAGGGCGTCTTGCAACTCGAACAGAACCCGGCCGTGATGCACGGTGCGCAAGCACGAGGGTGACTCGACCCCAGGGAATCCAGCGGACTCGTCACCGGCCCAGATCGCGTAGGAGGCCGGAGCGCCGGGGACCAGCGAACCGGCCAGCGGGTCAGCTGCGGCGGCAGCGCGGTATCCGCCGTAGGTGTGCGCCGCGAAAGCCTCCATCGCACCGATCTCTGAGCCGGGGCTGCGGTGTCCTACCGCAGCCCGCACCGCGTCCCACGGGTCGCCCGGGGTAACCGGCGCGTCGGAACCGAACGCCAGCACGACGCCGGCCTTCTCGAGTAGCGCGAAAGGGTTCATCGCCGCAGCTCTAGAGGCCCCCAGCCGTAACGCGTACATCCCCTCCGCGCCGCCCCAGGCAGCGTCGAAGGCGGGCTGCACGCTGGCCACCACACCCCAGGCCGCCAACTGGCGGGCCTGGTCGGGATCCACCATCTCCAGATGTTCGAGCCGGTGGCGGCGCTGCCTCAGCGCGGTGGCACCAACCGCAGCGGCAGCAGCCTCGAAGCCGGCCATCACCGCATCGGTCGCGGCATCTCCGATCACATGGAACCCGGCCTGGATGCCAGCCTGCGTACAGGCCTGGACATGCGCAGCTATCTGTGCGACGTCGAGATAGGTCGTGCCCCGGGTGCTGGGCGCGTCGGCATAGGGCAGGCGCAATGCGGCGGTCCGCGAACCGATCGCCCCGTCACAGAACAGATCTCCGGCCAGCCCGTGCGCCCCAGTGGCTGCCAGCAGTTCGCGTGCCTCCACGGGCGTGCTGACGGCCTGACCCCAGTAACCCACCACCTCGACGCCGTG
>DASUII010000331.1:0-9331 GCA_036279835.1 Pseudonocardiaceae bacterium | reverse complement strand
GCGCGTCGCCTCGGCGCACGGGTTGGTGTGGCAGACTCTGCGCACTTATGTGCACGCCTGGGTCAAGGGGACACGATGAGTGACGAGAACCAGTGGTCCGGCGCCGCCGGCGACACCGGCAACGTGCTGCAGGGCACCGCGCTGGGTGCGCTGCTCAGTGGCAACGGCGCCGCGGCCGGCTTCTCGATCAACTACGAACGCGTACCGCAGTCCATCGCCGACCTCGAACACGCCGCCGACTACCTCCAGAGCCAGGCGGCGGTCGCACAGCGCCTGGCGAGTATCCCGGCCCCTGGGCTGGATGGGGTCAGCCTGAACGCGGTAACCCAGATCGGGAAGTGGGCCTCGGACAGCGGCGCCAACAACCTGGAAGCGAACCTTCTCGCCGGTGCGAAACAGCTCCGGGATCTGGCGCAGAAGTTGCGCGCGGAACTGCAAACCTACCTGCAGGTCGAGGAGCTGAACATCCCGAACGCCAGCCCGGGACTGCCCCTACCCGATTCGGCGCGGTCACTATGAGGACCCGATTCCTGCCTAGCGTGATCGTGGCGAGCTCGGTGATCGTGGCGGCGGGGTGCGGTAGCGGTACGGGTACGGGTGCGGCGCCGGCGCAACCGAGTCCCGCACCGGCGGCGAGCCCGATCCCCCCGGTGAAGAATCCGCGCGATGTCGCGGCGATGTCGCGGCGGCCCTGTGAGTTGCTGACCGCGCAGCAGGCGACGGCGTTAGGGTTCGATCTCCCACCGGAGGAGTCAGATGGCTTGTTCGGCACCCTGGATTGCCAGTGGAGGAAAACCACGCGTTCACGACAGTTGGTTCGATCAGTGGATCTCTCGATGTTCACGAACAATCCAACCTTGGAAGTCGGCTACAGCAAGGACCATCGTGGTCTGCCGTTCTTCGAGCTGACCGAGATCGCGGGGTACCCAGCCATCGTCACCAGGACCAACGCGGACATCGCCCATTGCGACATCGACGTCAAAACCGCGGAGCGTCAGAGCTTCACCGTGTTTTACCAGTCGGAAGAGCCAGCGCTGAAGAACAATCCGCAGCAGTCGTGCGAGGTGGGTAAGCAGATCGCCGCCGCGGTGCTGATGAACCTGCCGCCGAAGAGTTGAGGGGGAAGCAGCGATGGGGACTGACTTCAACTACGACGACACCAGCCACCAGGTGATCTTCGACCACATCAACGGGGGCGCGGGCTCCGACGCGCTGCAGGAGATCAGCCAGTCGTGGCAGCGGCTCGGTAACGGCGTCGGAACGACCTGCAAGGCTTACGTGCAGAGCGCGATCGGCGTCCTCCTGCACTCCCGACAGGGCGCCGCCGCCGACAGTGCGGTTGCGGCGACTGGCGCGATGTTGCCGTGGATGGACACCGTCGTGCAGACCACCACTACTGTGGCGCAGCGGGCGCAGGACCAAGCCGAGCATTGGGTGAACGCCAAGAACAGCGTCCCGCCGGTGCCGCCGACGCCGAAATCGGCTGGTTTCTCCAGCGATCCCGGCGAGTGGGCCGCCGAAAAGATGGACTGGTTTCCGGGGATCACCTCCGACGAGGAGAAAGCCCAGCAGCGCCAGCAGGACGCCGCCGAGCAGGCCCGCCAAGCAATGCGGGTGTATCAGTCCAATTCCAACGGCAACATCGACGTCGCCCCAGCGTTCACCCCGCCGCAGGCCTTGGACAGCAGCGTCGGAGCACTACCGCTGACCAATCCCAGAATTGACGCCGCCTATAGCGCCCCACCAGCCATCGCCATCGCGGGTGGCGGCACACCCAGCCAGCTTCGCGCCGCTCATCAACCGGCAACCCCACCGCCAGCCCACCAAGGGGCCCCCTACCAACCGGCGGCCACGGTCTCACAGCTCGCGCAGACCGCGCCCGCCGCAACTGCCGGCACCCTCGCGCCACAGTCGAATCCAAGGGCCCTCGGCGAGGGCATGATGCCGGGCGGCTTGCCCATCAGCACCGAGCTCGCCGAAGGCGGCACCGGATCACCCCGGTCAGTAGCCGCACGCGGCTCGGCTGCGGGAGTGCGGCTCGGCGGCGCCGCTGAAGGCGGCCGCACCGGATTCGGTCCCCGGCCCAGCACGGGCTTCGGCCCCCGCCCGACCACCAGCGCCCATCCGGCCCTCGACGAGATGAGCGCCACCCGCGGCAGCGCTGGCCCAGCCGCCGCCACCCGCAATGCCGCCGAGGCCGGATACGGGCAGCCCTTCGGGGGCGCCGCCAACCAGCAAGGCGAGCGAGGCCGCGAACATCGCAGCAAATACCTCATCCACGAGGACTCGAACGCGATCGTCGGCGACCTGCCACCCACCGCGCCACCAGTGATCGGCGCAGATTACTGAGCAAACAACGGTGGAGAAGTATCAGCGTTGCTCGGGCAGTGACACGGCCGCAGCGAGCGATCGTGGTCAACACCTCGCTTTCCGCCAGGAACGGCAGATCACGGCCGGTGATCCGCAGGTTCGGGTGCAGCCGCTGCGACAACACCGCATAGGCGATATCGAACCTGTCGAAGCAGACCTGCTGTCGGCCGAACTCGGTCCGCAGGACGGCCAACGCATTTTCCTGCTGCCGCAACCTGCAGGTCCAACACCGCCGTACGGCATCCCTGCGACGCCGCGGCCCGGTTCCGTAGCTCGCGTACCAGCCGGGACTTGCCGATACCGCCCACGCCGACGACATTGAGCACCCGCGGCTGATCAGCCACCCGGCTCAACTCCTCCGCGAACGCCGCAAGCACGCTTTCCCGGTTCACGAAGCGCCGCTCCAGAGCAGCGACGCGCCGGAAGCGGGGGCGCAGGGGCATGCGAATCTCCTAGGAACGCGATCTGGAGTTGTGGCGCACGGCCGGTTGCACCGTACGGCAGGCAACCGGGAACGACGAGCAGGTGCCCCGTGACGTCATGCCGTCCTCACCCCTCTGGTTCTATGGTCGCGTCGATCACGACATCTCTTTTGGGGGGAATCTGGTGACTCAGTCTCGGTGGCGCCTCGGTGCGCTCGCCATTGTGCTGGTGGGGGCGGTGACAGCCTGCGCGGGCGCCCCGGCTGCGCCGCTGGGATCGGGGCTGCTGCTGCCCGGGTACGACCGCCAGGTGCGGCCCCAAGACGACCTGTTCACCTTCGCCAGCGGTCAGTGGCTGCGCACCACCCAGATCCCGGCCGACCGGAGCCGCTACGGCGCCTTCGACATGCTGGCCGACCAGGCCGACCAACAGCTGCGCTCGATCGTCGAGGACAGCGCGGCCCAGCATGGCGCCGCCGGCTCACCAGACCAGCAGATCGGTGACTTCTACGCGAGCTTCATGGACTCCGCGCGGCTCGACGCGCTCGGGGCCGCTCCGCTGAAGGCGTCACTGGACCACATCAATGCCCTCGCCAGCCCCGCGGACGTTGTCCGGTACTTCGGCGCGAGTGCAGCGGACGGCACACCCAGCCCCATCGCGCTGTCCATCGATCAGGACGCCCGCAACGCATCCGCTTACGTCCCGGACGTCTCGCAGAGCGGGCTCACCATGCCCAACCGGGACTACTATCTGAAGTCGGATCCGCAGTTCGTCACGGTCCGGGACCAGTTCCGGGCCTATGTCGCGCGCATGCTGGGTTTGGCCGGCGTCGCCGATCCGGATGCCGCGGCCAGCCAGGTGGTCGGTGTGGAGAAACGCCTCGCGCAGGTCCAGTGGACCGCCGCGCAGGACCGCGACGCAACGGCGACCTACAACAAGTTCACCGTCGCTGATGCCGCTGCGCGCACACCGGGGTTGGACTGGAAGGCCTACCTCGACGCAGCCGGCGTGCACACCCCCGACTTCGTCGTCGCAGAACCCAGTTTCTTCACCGCCTTGGGCAGCGCACTGACCACCATGCCCGTAGCGGACTGGAAGTCGTACTTGAAGTTCAAGGTCATCGACGACCTCGCGCCCTACCTGAGCAATGACTTCGTCACCGCGCGCTTCGAGTTCCGCGGCCATGACCTCGCCGGACAGCAGGAGCAGCGTCCGCGTTGGAAGCGGGGCGTCACCGCGGTTGATGGCGCGATGGGCGATCTGCTCGGCCAGCGATATGTGCAACGCTACTTCCCGCCGGATAACAAACGGCGGATCGACGCGCTGGTCACCAAGCTGATCGACGCCTACCGCTCGTCTATCAACGGCTTGGACTGGATGAGCGACTCGACCAAAGCCGAAGCCAGGGACAAGCTCAGCAAACTCGCGGTGAAGATCGGCTATCCGAGCAAGTGGAAGGACTACTCGAAACTACGAGTCGTCCAAAACGATCTCGTGGGCAACATAGTCCGCTCCGCCCAGCTGGAATACCAGCGCAACCTCGACCGGCTCGGCACGCCAGTGGACCGCGATGAGTGGTTCACCACGCCGCAGACCGTCAACGCCTACTACGACCCGTCGCGCAACGACATCACGTTCCCGGCAGCGATCCTGCAGCCGCCGTTTTTCAACACGGCCGCTGACGATGCAGTCAACTACGGCGGAATCGGCGCCGTGATCGGCCACGAGATTAGCCATGCGTTTGACGACCAGGGTCGTAAGTTCGACGGCACCGGCAATCTCCGCGACTGGTGGACCCCGCAGGACGTGCAACGCTTCACCGCCCGGACCAGCGCGCTGGCCGCGCAGTATTCGGCCTACCAGCCGTTGCCCGGCGAGCACATCAACGGCGAACTAACCCTGGGCGAGAACATCGCCGATCTATCCGGTCTCACGGTGGCGCACCGCGCGTACGAGTTATCCCTGGGTGGTCGCCCGGCAGCCGTGCTGGACGGGTTCACCGGCGAGCAACGCTTCTTCCTCGGCTGGGCGCAGGTGTGGCGCGGCAAGACCCGGGACGAGGAATTGCGCGTGGAACTGCTCAGCGACCCGCACAGCCCCGATAAGTTCCGCGCCGATGGCGTCGTCAGCAACCTGCCCGAGTACTACGCGGCGTTCGGTGTCAAGCCGGGCGACAAGCTGTTCCGCCCTCCGGGCGACCGCGTCAAGATCTGGTGATCGCGGCTCGCCGTCAAGTCCGCTCCGATACACCGCGATGCAGACACGCCGGCTCGCCTCCGCCACCTCCGGTGCCGCTGGTGGCAGGGTCGAGAGGTGAAGTTCAGGCCAGCGTTGATCGAGCTGTACTGCCCGGAATGTGCCGATTTCGAGGCGTTTGAACAACCGCCGTGCGTCGACGGGCACGGCGCGGACTGCCCTGAATGGTTCTGCTTGATCTGCGGTACGGCGCTGCTGATCGACGTGCCGGTCGAGCCCGTGGAGCAGCTTCCGCACCGGTTCGGCTCACGCGCGGCGTGAGCTGGTGCCACCCTCAGAAGGGTGGCGGCTGGTCCGGGTCTGGTGGCGCGGGTGGCGGGTCTGGCGGGGGTGGTGGCCGGTCCAGGATGGGCGGGTCATCATTGAAACTGACGAAATTGAACCTGGCCGCGAATGGCCAGGGACTGGGATCATCGGGTCTGGGTTGGGGTTGCGGTAGTTCGTGGGTGATTGGTGGTGGCTGGGTGTGGTAGGTCCGGTCTAGTGGGCTGGTCCAGGTGAAGTGGCGGGGTGTGGGTTGGTGCAGTCGCCACCTGCCAGGGTGTTTAAGCCGGTGATCGTGGCGGCATAGCGGTCCGGAGTTCGAGGTGCTGGTGGGTCCGCCGTGGTCCTGGTCGATGGTGTGGTCGAGGTCGGCGCTCTGGGCGGTGGCGCGGCATCCCGGGAAGACACACGACCGGTCCCGGGTTTCGACGTGGCGGCGGAGTAGCGCCCCGGCGAACCGGGCGGTCGGATCCTGCGTGGTGAGTCCAGTCCCGCCGTGGCGGAGCTGCTGGGTGCGCTGGGTGTGCAGGTCGGTCACTACGGCTGCCCACTGACCGCAGGCGTCGGGGTCCGCGGCGAGCTCGGTGAGCAGGGTGGCGCCCGCCCTCTCAAGATCGCCAAGAGTGAGCGGTAACCGTGCAGGATCGAACGGTCAGCACACAGTTTCGGCGATCATGGCAGGCAGCCCCCATTCGGCGCGCAATCGGAGTAAAAGCTGATCAGGAGTCATCCGCACCTTTCTGCCGAGCTGCGCCGGTTCGGGCGTCATAGCGGAGGAACGCCGGTACGGCCAGGGCGAGCAGCCCGATCCCGGCGAGGCAAGCCAGCCCGCCGGAGACGACCGACAGCCGGGAGCTGAACGCGGTCGCCACCGCGCCTGCCTCGAGATCCCCGAGACGCGGTCCGCCCACGACCACCACGATGAACACGGCTTGCAGTCGGCCCTGCATCCCCGGCGGCGTCGCGACCTGCAGGATTGTCGAGCGGTAGACCGCGCTGACGGTGTCAGCCGCGCCGGCGACTGCGAGCAGCACCAGCCCAAGCCACAACGTCGAAGTCAGGCCGAACAGCGTGATGGCCAGGCCCCACACCGCGATCGACAGCACTACCCCGAGCCCGTGGCGGTGCACCCGAGCGATGGCACCGCCCACCAGCGTCACGATCACCGCCCCTACCGCGGGCGCGGCGTAGAGCAGACCGGCAGTCCCGGCGCCACCGCCATACAGACCGTAGGCCAGCGCTGGGAACAACGCCGCCGGTGTCCCGAAGATCATCGCGATCAGGTCGGCGACGAACGTCATCAGGACTACCCGCCGCCCCGCGACGAACCGCAGCCCCTCGACCACGGACGCGAGCCCGGCCCGTCGGGCGCCCTCACCCGGCGGTAACGACGGCAGCCGAACCGCGGCGTAGAAGGCGGCAGCGAACGACCCGACGTCGATCGCGTAGGCCGACCCGAAGCCGCCGGCACCCACAGCCACTCCGGCCAGCAGCGGCCCGACGATGATCGCGAGCTGGGTGCTGCCGTAGACCAGCGTGTTGGCCGCCGGCAGCTTCTCGGTCCGGACCAGCTGCGGAATGATCGCCCGCCGGGTGGGCGAGTCAACCGCCGCGAACGCCGACTGCACGGCGACGCACGCGAACAGCACACCGATGGAGTTGATCTGCAGTACGGCCTGTACCAGCAGCGCCACGCTGACCAGCATCGTCGCGGTCGAGGTGAGCAACACCAGCTTGCGGCGATCGACCGCATCGGCGATCGAGCCGCCGTAGAGCCCGAAGACGACCAGCGGCACCAGAGCGGCGAGGCCGATCAACCCCACGTCCAGCGACGAGCGGGTGATCCCGTACACCTGCAGTGGCACGGCAACCCGGGTCACCTGGGTGCCGACCAGTGAGACCACCTGACCGGCGTACAACCGCCGGAACGCGACGGACTCACGCAGCGGCGTGATATCAGAGGCGACCGCCCGGACGGCGCGCCCGACAAGCGCGGCCAGCGTCACGCAGCCACGTGCCCCACGACCTACCCCTCAACCCGCCGCCGAGGCTACGACGCTACCCGGTGGAAAGGCGATCGCCAACGTCTCAGCGGTGAGCTGTGGTCAGTGTGGAGGGCGTGGACGGGGGCTGGACGGCTGCACGAGACCGGTCTGATAAGCGGCGGCCACCGCTTGCGCTTTCTCTCGAACGTTCAGTTTCGCCATCACCCGGGCGAGATGTGTTTTGACGGTGGCTTCGCTGATGAACAGTTGCTCGGCGACTTCGGCGTTGGACAGTCCCCGGGCGAGATGGGTGAGAACCTCCCGCTCGCGGCGAGTCAGCTGAGCCATCTCCGCTGGGGTCGGGACATCCTGCTCCGGGCGAGCGGCGAAGTCGTCGATAAGCCGGCGGGTGACAGCGGGATCCAACCATGCCTCGCCGGCGACGACCGCACGGATCGCAGTCGCGATCTCGGTAGGGGCGGCATCTTTGAGCAGAAAGCCAGAGGCTCCGGCCCGCAGTGCGGCGTGGACGTAGTCATCGAGGTGGAAGGTCGTGAGGATAATGACCCTGACTGGTTCGCCATTCTGCGCGGTCAGACCCTCATCGGTGACAGCGCGGGTAGCGGCGACGCCGTCGACACCCGGCATCCGCACATCCATGAGGACCACATCCGGACGTTGCGAGCGGATCTGGACAAGTGCATCCTCGCCGTCGTTGGCTTCGGCGACGACCTCGATGTCCTTCTCGGCGTTGACCAACATTGTGATGCCAGCGCGGACGAGCGGCTGGTCATCGGCTATCACGACTCTGATCACGCTAATACTTTCCCTTGTTCCCCGCGGCCCTGGCTGGCGACACGCGGAACCGACGAGACCCCAGGCGTAGCGAACGGGATGGTCGCGGTCAATCGGTAGCCACCTAAATGGCAGGGCCCAGCCTCCAGATCCCCACCTGCCGCATGGGCTCGTTCGCGCAGGCCCACCAAACCGCGACCACCGGACAAGGGCTGCCCGGCTGGCCTCTTCGCAACGTTCATATCATTGTCGATCTGGATGAGCAGGTTGTGCGGTTTCCATATTAGCTGCAGCCGCGGATTGGCGTCCTTGCCGGCGTGCTTAAGAACGTTGACCAAGCCTTCTTGCACGATCCGGTATGCGGTCAGATCCAGGCTCGAGTCCAGCTCATGTCGTATTCCTGCGACGTCCATGGCGACCGGCATACCGGCGTCTCGTAGTGAGGCGAGAAGCTCGGTCAGATCCGCCAATCCGGGTTGCGGCTGGAGCCCGTCGACACCGTGGGCAGCGCTAGCGGGGTCGCTGTCCGACAGGACCCCGAGCAGGCGTCGTAACTCAGCCATCGCCTGTTTGCCGGCGGTTTCGATGTGCCCCAGCGACCTGGTGACCTGAGCGAAGTCGGTCTCCGCGACGCGGGCCGCCCCGGCGGCCTGTAGGACGATCACGGTTACCGCGTGGGACACGATGTCGTGTAGCTCTCGGGCTATCCTTCTGCGCTCCGCCGCTAACACTTCGGCTTCCCTAGCCGACTCCTGCTCGCGTTCCAGGACTTGCACATTCCGACGGCCGGCCTGAGTCAAACGACCCAAACCCCACGCCCAACCGACCGAGACGAAAAAGAAAACTCCGTTGGTTACGAGTGAGTTGATACCAGCGGTTTTGTACGCTGCCGCGGCAGCGATTCCACAGGGAATAAAGGACGCCAACAACGCCAAAAATGAAATTTTTCGGCCGTACTGAACCGAGACCGCGTACAACGCAACGGGAATGCCTACGGCAGGGATATAATGGGGCATCATCGGCCACGCGGCCACGGTGAACACCCATTGAGTGCCCAGAACCGTCATGGGCGCCCGGTCTCTCCAAAGCAGGGGTATGAGCGCCGCTAGGCCATACAGCCACTCAAGGAGCAACCATGGGTGGGACGGCACATCACCCAGTTTCACCCAAGCAGAGAAGCTGAGGCAGTTAAACGTATAGAGCGCCAAGATAAGCAGTACATCTTGTTTCACCCGAGG
>DASUII010000330.1:0-6032 GCA_036279835.1 Pseudonocardiaceae bacterium | reverse complement strand
GGGTCCGGATTCACTGCGACCGCGGTGCCCACCAACGAGAGCATCGGGATGTCGTTGGCTGAGTCGGAGTAGGCGGTGCAGCGCTGCAGGTCGAGACCTTCTTTGATGGCCAACGCTCGCACCGCCTGGGCCTTCGCCGCACCGTGCAGGATGTCGCCGACCAGTCGGCCGGTGTAGATGCCGTCAACAGCCTCCGCGACGGTGCCCAGCGCACCAGTGAGGCCGAGGCGGCGCGCGATGATCGTGGCCAGCTCCACCGGAGTGGCGCTGACAAGCCACACGCGCTGGCCCGCTGCGAGGTGCATCTGTGCCAGCGCCAGCGTGCCGGACCAGATCCGGTGAGCCATCAGCTCGTCGTAGATGTCCTCACTGAGCCCGACGAACTGCGCAGTTGATCTACCGGCCACGAACGACAGCGCCTGCTCCCGACTGGTACGGATCTGCGCGAGGCTGAGCTCCTTGCCGACTACTCTGAACTTCAGTTGCTGCCACGCAAACGACGTAAGCGCACCGGCGGGAAAGAATTTTCGAGCAGCCAGGCCTTGCGCGAAGTAGAAGGCCGACGCGCCCTGCATCATGGTGTTATCGAGGTCGAAGAAGGCGGCCGCCACAGGATCTGTGCGAACCGCCAGCGCGGTCTCCACTTCCGCGACAGCCAAGCCAACAAGGGCCAACCCGGCGGCGCCTCGCCCGGTAAGGGCGGTCAGGACTGCCGTGTCGTTTCGGATGTCCTGATGACCATCTCGATGGCCGTTCTGGTCACACCGTGGTGGCACTGGGTCCTGCCCTGAATATCGGAGTGGATCCTTCCTCGTTCCTCTTGCTCACAGCGCGAAGCCGATCACAAGACTGCCGTGATGACTTCCCGTGAGCAACCGAAAAGTAAGGATCTACTCGACATACGGTGGGTGGAGTTAAGTTGACAGCTATCCAGGTGGCAACAACCGCGGCTGCAGAATCCACGGCGGCAGCGGCGCAGCGGGAGCGGGTGAATCGTGCGCGGGGAAGGGCCGCCACGGCTCCGGCCGCAACCGCTCGGATCCTGGTCGAGTCGGGTTCGGCAGAACATCACCAGGGCTTCGGGTTGTGGGGAGCCCGGACCGGCTGTTCGTACCGTTCTCTGCTGGCACCGGAACCTTCACTGCAGGCGGATGAAGCAGCAGGTTGGGCGGTATGATTGCGCTGGGTGTGGTGACCGCTGGCAAAGCTGGAACACCCGGCAGTGGTACTGCCGCGGAGGTTCCATCTACCGGCACCGGCCTGCAGGCTTCCTTCGCCGGCAACGCACCCAGCTCGTCACGGACGCCGGAAGTGATCGTGACGCAGCCGGACCGGTTGTCCAGTGCGGAAGCTCTCGCGACCACCCGATCTAGCAGTCCGAGAGTGCTGTCCAGCCGGGCACTGATGGGCATTGGCAAGGCGGCGCGAACCACTGCCAAGCGGGCCTTCTGCTGCTCGGCCCAGGCGCGCAACGCAGGCAGGCTGCCGGGTTGGCCATGCAGGGCGAGACCGGTCAGCAACCGGGCACCCGCGGCGGCGTCTGAATCGAAGTCATCGAGAACCCGGACGAACTTGCCCTGGCCCGCAGACCAGTTGCCGGCGCCGTCGGCTTGTTGCGCCATGATCTCGATCTCGTTCACCCGATCGCCGGCGAACTCCAGGTGTTTCAGCGCCTTGGGCTGGTCTCCGAAGGTCAATCCGAGTTCGGCGGACTCGGCGGTGCGCTTGAAGGTGTAAAGGGCATCACCGGGCACTGCATCGCGGGACAACAACACGCTCATCCCAGACAGCGACATCGTCAGGCACAGTGCCGCCGCCGCTGCCACCACCACGCGTCCACGGGTCTCGTCGGGAAGCCAGCGTCGCCGCCGAGCGGCCCGCAGTGGCAGGACTGGACTGTTGCCTTCGTGAACCACCGACGAGAACTCCGCCAAGACACGCTGGCGCATCCGGTCACGTTCCGCGGTGGTCGGCCCAACCGCAGCGCCGGTCTGGCGCAAAGCCGCGACTACCGTCAGGTCCCGCTGCAAGGTCCGGTCGGAGACGTCGTGGATACCGCTATCCACTGCGCGGGCGAAGTTGTCCTGCTCTTGCCCGTCGCTGCTCCGACCCCCGGATGTACGCGTCGTCCTCACCACCTTCGGGCCCGTGGGCCGTGTCCCTGGGAGCAACGAGCGGTTATCCGGCTAGTTACGCCCAGGCGCACAGTGTCGCGGGTGAATGTGATAGTCATCGCAGCCCATCCGGTAGCAGTTGCGCCAGCCTGCGGACCGCACGGTGTTGCAGCGCCTTGACCGCGCCCTCGTTGCGGCCCATCACGGCCGCGGTCTCCGAGACCGACATGCCCTGCATGAACCGCAGCATGATGCACTCCTGCTGATCCCGGCCCAGTTGGGCGACGCAGCGCATGAGTTCGGCAGCGGTGGCCTCTTCGACCACCTCGTGCTCAGGGCCGCGGTCGTCCGCGCTGGAGTCCAGAATCTCGGCGGTGGTCATCTCCAGCCGGTACCGGCTGGATTTGACGTGGTCGAGAACCAGGTTACGCGCGATGGTGACGAACCAGGCTCCGACGTCACGGCCTTGGTAGCTCACCGACGAGATCCGGCGCAGGGCTCGCAGGAAGGTTTCGCTGGTGAGGTCCTCGGCCAGCGGACGGTCGCTCACCCGGAACAGGATGAACCGGAAGACCACATCGACATACCGGTCGTAAAGTTGGCCGAAGGCGTTCTGGTCGCCCTGCTGGGCGGCCGTGACGAGGTCCCATGCGGCGGTGTCGACCTCTGGTCCGGCGTGTTCGATACCGGCACCCTCGGCTGGTTGATCCGCGGCGCCCGGGTCCGGTGAGCCCGGGTCCGGTGAGCCCGGGTCCGGTGAGGCCGACTCAGGCTTGTCCGGATGGGGCGCGCGCGGATCGGGGACCGGCTGGGTGGCGGGGCGGGCGAACTTCACGCGATCAGGCGTCGGCGTAACCGGCGCAGCTGGGGTCGGGGACCCTCCGCACGCGCTGCTGCGGATCGGTCCTGGGATTCCGAGGACCATCTCGGTTGCGGCATGAGCCACTCCTCAGTTCGCTCGTGCCGACCGTTCGCGTCAACGGTCGCCTAAACGGGTCGCCTCAAGGCGTGCGGAAGCATACGACGGCGACACGCTACGCGTTGCACCTCCTAGGCTTCGGGCAGTAGGTCTGCTAGAAGCGAACTGCGGTGCGCGGACAGAACGGACCAAACCAGGCATGACAACTGCCGCGTGGAGCTGACTCTGATGAAGCACGAGGTGACGTTGCTGGTGCGCGCGCAGTGCCATGCGTGCGCAGCGGCCCAAGCGGACATCGCCCGGATCTGCGCCGAACTGGACGTCGCGTGGCGCACCAGCGACGTGGATGCGGATCCAGAACTGCGAGCCGAGTACGGCGACCGGGTTCCGGTGATCCTCATCGACGGTCGGGAACACGGCTTCTGGTCGGTGGAGGAGCCGCGGCTACGCGCCGCGCTCACCGGGTAGCACCATTACGATCTGATTTCTGGTTGAACCTCTCACCCCGGCACGTGCGAACTGGCGGACATGACTACGACCCGGTCGTCTCCCGTCGCGGCGGCTCCGCATCCGTCATCTCGACTGTCCGCCCCGGTGGCGGGCCTGGTTGGACTGCTGTCGATGGTTGCGGGGTTGGCGACCGGGCACCTGGTGGGCGGCTTCATCTCGCCGACTGCCTCGCCGTTCCTCGCGGTGGGCGCCAGCGCGATCGACCTGACCCCGCTGTGGCTCAAGGATTTCGCGGTCCGGACGTTCGGTAGCTACGACAAAGTGGTTCTGCTTTCGGGCATGGCCGTGGTGATCGGGTTGGTGGGAGTGGCCGCCGGGCTGATCTCGCGGCGCTCCCGAACACCCGGGCTGGTGCTGATCGTGGTGCTCGGCGTGGTTGCCAGTGTCGCGGTGCTGTCCCGTCCCACCGCGGGTTCGCTTGACGTGTTCGCCCCGTTGGCCGCGCTGATCGTCAGCGCGGGTGTCTTCGCCTTCCTGCACCGCCTGGCTGGGCTCAGCCAACCCACGGCGGCCGGTGGGGTGACGGGAGTGCCTCGCCGGACGCTGCTCGCTGGTTCGGTGGCGGTCGCCGCGGGAGCTGGGATCGCCGCAGCCGGTGGTCAGCTGCTGGTCGGACGTAGTGGTATCGAGGCCTCTCGCAAGGCGATCGGCCGGATCGTGCCCACGGTGCCCGCTCCGACGATCCCACCGGGGGCCGATTTCGCCGCCGACGGCTCCCCGACCTTCATCACGCGCAACCCCGATTTCTACCGAGTAGACGTCAACCTCACGCTGCCCCAGCTGCGCACTGCGGACTGGCGGCTGCGCATTCATGGGATGGTTGGCCGGGAAATCACCGTAAACTGGGCTGAGTTGATCTCGCGCCCGTTGGTCGAGCGTCCGGTGACGATGACCTGCGTGTCCAACGAGGTAGGCGGCCCCTACATCTCCACCGCCAACTTCACCGGCGTGCTCGTGGCCGACATCCTCAAAGAGGCCGGCGTGGCTCCGGGCGCCGATCAGGTGTACACCACCAGCGTCGACGGATGGACCTGCGGCACCCCGACCACGACGCTGCTCGACCCAACCAGGCAGGCCATGTTGGTGATCGGGATGAACGGCGAGCCGCTGCCGATCGAGCATGGCTTCCCGGTCCGGCTGCTCGTGCCCGGGCTGTACGGTTTCGTCTCCGGCACCAAGTGGATCACCGATATGGAGCTCACCACCTTCGACGCGAAGCGGGCCTACTGGCTGCAGCGCGGCTGGGCGCAGCGGGCGCCGATCAAGACGATGTCCCGGATCGACAGCCCTGGGCCGTTCGAACGGGTCAGTCCCAACACGCCGATCACCGGGGTGGCCTGGGCGCAGACGAGAGGCATCGAGAAGGTGGAGGTACGCCTCGACCACGGGCAGTGGCTACCCGCTGAGCTGTCCACCGAGGTCAACTCCGACACCTGGCGGATGTTCCGGCTGCGGGGCCGGTGGGAACCCGGTGCCCACGTCGCCGAGGTGCGTGCGACGGACAAGACCGGCTACACCCAGACCGCAGACCGAGCCGCACCCATCCCCGACGGCGCGACCGGATGGCATTCGGTACAGTTCACCGTCCAATGAGCAGTGTCCAATCAGGACGGCTCGCTTACAGCGGCAATGTGTCCTATTCGTAATCTGGGAGCCGTGAACCAACCGCTGTGGATTACCGAAGTAATACCTGTGAGGCCCGGACCGGCCGGGCAGCCCGATGAGGAGTTGAAATCGAGTGAGGAAGATCCAGCGACTGGCCGCGGTCGGCGCTCTGGCGGCCCTGACTGCCGTGGTTGGCGCATGTAGCAGCTCGCAGCAGCCGGCCACCGGAAGTCAAGCTTCCGCACCAGCCAGCGAGTCGGCTGCGCCCACCGGCGAGGCGACTGCGCCTACTGGTAGTGGCGTCACGAAGATCAGTGACATCTTCGGTCCGGCCTGCAGTCAGGTGCCTACCGAGGGACCCGGTTCGGCCCAGGGCATGGTCAATGACCCGGTGGCCACCGCGGCCAGCCACAACCCGCTGCTGACCACCCTGACCAAGGCGGTGACCGCGGCCAACCTGGTCGACACGCTCAACAGCGCCCCGGCGATCACCGTGTTCGCCCCCGCTGACCCCGCGTTCCAGGCTCTGGAGGCCCAGCACCCGGGCATCCTCAAGCAGCTGACCACCGCTCCGGACGTGGCGTCGCCGAACAGCCAGCTCGCCAAGATCCTGACCTACCACGTGGTCGGCACCCGCTACGACGCCGCGGGTCTCGTCAAGGCCGGCACGCTGGACAGCCTGGAAGGCGCCAAACTCACGATCGGTGGCACCGCGGCGGCACCGACCGTCAACGGCGCACCGGTGCTGTGCGGCAACATTCCCACCAAGAACGCCACCGTGTTCGTAATCGGGCAGGTGCTGTCGCTGCCGGCTTCCTGAGCTAGGTAACTAACTGCCACCCGTCAGGGGCGCTCCCACATTGGGGTCGCCCCTGACGCATGTC
>DASUII010000329.1:0-6093 GCA_036279835.1 Pseudonocardiaceae bacterium | reverse complement strand
GGCGTGGCCACCGTGGTGGACCGCGACACCGGCGCCCGCGAGGCCATCGAAGCAGCTGGGCTGCCTTACCGCGCAGTCCTGAGCATGACCGACCTGGGGTTGCGGTGAGCTAGGCGTTTCGGTGTCCGCCCAGCGGTAGATGCTCTCCAGTTCACGCAGTGATCACGAATTGGGAAGAATCAACCGCGTTGACCGCGGCTCATTCTTCCGAGATCGCGATCATGATCCCCATTGGTGCACCCGGCACGGCATCGCTCAGCGCGGCCGCGGGTCGGATCGAGCGCACAGTGACTAGGGTCGCCGTTGTGGGCAGCGAGTTAGCAGGTCTTGCGGGTTGTGGGGAGATCCGTGATTGATGGCATCGCGCCGAGGCCACCGCTGACCCACGAGCGCTACAGCACTGAACGCGACGCACAGCAGTCGCTCCAGTCTGGCGCGACGGAGTGGGGTGAGACCGTCGGCGTCGGTCCCTGGCCGGGACCGTGGCCCGACGACCCGCGCTACGACCCGGAGCTGCTGAGCGAGGGCGACCGTCGCAACGTCGTCGACGCCTACCGGTATTGGCGCCGCGACGCAGTGGTTGCCGCGTTGGACGCCCGCCGCCACCCCGTGCACGTGGCGATCGAGAACTTCGGCCATGACCACAACATCGGCACCGTGGTGCGCACCGCGAACGCCTTCGCCGTGGCCGAGGTGCACATCGTGGGCCGCCGCCGGTGGAACCGCCGCGGTGCCATGGTCACCGACCGCTACCAGCACCTGCGCCACCATGACGACATCACCGGGTTGCTCAGTCACACGGCTGCGGCGGAGCTGACCGTGGTGGCGGTGGACAACTCTCCGGGTGCACTGCGGTTGGAAACCGCCACCCTGCCACGGCACTGCCTGCTGCTGTTCGGGCAGGAAGGCCCTGGCCTGACCGCCGAAGCCCGCAAGGGGGCCGCCATGACCGTCTCGATCGCCCAGTTCGGCTCCACCCGGTCGATCAACGCCGGGGTGGCCGCCGGGATCGCCATGCACGCCTGGATCCGCCAGCACGCCGACCTCGGGACAGCCTGGTGAGCGTGTGGGCGGCCCGCGCGGCCGCCGCGGAACGCGCGGTGCACACCCGGCACCTGTGCTGGCTGTGGAGCCTGCCGGACACCCGGTTGGGACGACCCGGCTGGCCGGGACGGTCAACGCACTGGCATTACTGGTGGCAGGCGCACCTGCTGGACTGCACGCTCGACGCCTACCAGCGCGCCCCGACGCAATGGCGGCGGGACACCACCGCGGCACTGGTCCGCGGCGTGCGGGTGCGCAATGTCACCGGCTGGGTCAACGACTACTTCGACGATGTCGCCTGGCTCGGCCTGGCGTTGCAGCGCAGCGCGACGCTTGCTGGGATCCGCAAGCTGGGCGCGGAGCAGGCCATCATGCGCCGGTTGCGCTTCGGTCGGGGCCCGAGCGGGGGGATGCGGTGGCGGGTCGGCGACGATTTCATCAACGTCCCAGCCACCGGGCCCGCCGCGATCTTCTATGCCCGCCGGGGCAACCTGGGCATCGCCGCGTCCCTGGTCGACTGGATTCTCGAGCACCTGATCGACCCGAGCACCGGCCTGGCCTTCGACGGGGCGCGGGTGAACCACGACGGCTCGGTGCGCACCGTAGAGCGCGCGCTCTACAGCTACTGCCAAGGCGTGCTGCTGGGCGCCTGCGTCGAGCTGGGCACCGCCACCGGGGCGCCGCGCTGGTGGCAACAGGTCGACCGCACGGTGCACGCGGTCGCCGAGCACCTCACCGACGCCGGCGTGCTACGCGGGCACGGCGGCGGCGACGGTGGGCTGTTCAGCGGCATCCTGGCCCGCTACCTCACCGTGGCTGCAGGGGCCAGGCCGGCCGAACCGTCGAGCAAGCTCGCGATGCGGCTGGTGCTGGACTCCGCCGAGGCGGCCTGGCGCAACCGGGGTGTCGCTGACGGCGGTCCGGTATTCGGCCCGCAGTGGACGGTTGCCGCCCAGCCGCCCAGCCCGGGACGCCCCGAGGGCGACCTGTCGGTTCAGCTGTCGGGTTGGATGCTGCTCGAAGCCGCCGCCGTGCTGTCTCGCCGGCCCGAGCTGAGTTGACTGGTGAAGATCGCCGACGCGCAACAGCTGTGGTCTGGCCAGCCGGGTTGGCTGAACACGGCGACCTACGGGTTGCCGCCAACGCCGGCGTGGGACGCATTGCAGTCCGTACTGGCCGATTGGCGGTCCGGACAGAACAGTTGGGAGAAGTGGGGCGAGGCGACCGACCGCTCGCGGGAATCGTTCGCGCGTCTGGTTGGCGCACGCACCGACCAGGTCGCGGTCGGTGCGACCGTCTCTGAGCTGATCGGGTTGGTGGCGGCGGGCGCACCCGACCGCGCCCGAGTGGTGACCGCCGAGGGCGACTTCACCTCACTGCTGTTCCCCTGGCTGGTCCACGCCGATCGAGGCATCGACCTGCACACGGTCCCGGTGGCCAGCCTTGCCGACGCCGTGGACCGCACCACTACGGCGGTCGCGTTCAGCCTGGTGCAGTCCGCGACCGGGCAGATCGCCGATCTCGATGCCGTCGTGCAGGCGGCCCGGGTTCACGACGCGCTCGTCGTCGTCGACGCTACCCAGGCCTGCGGCTGGCTGCCGGTCACCGCCACTGGGATCGATGCGCTGGCGTGCGGAGCCTACAAGTGGTTGATGTCGCCTCGGGGCAGTGCGTTTCTCGCCGTCAGTGACCGGCTGCGGGATCGGCTGCGCCCGCTGCACGCCGGCTGGTACGCCGGCGAGGACGTGCACGCCTCCTATTACGGGCTTCCGTTGCGGCTAGCCCGCTCGGCCCGGCGGTTCGACACCTCACCCGCCTGGTTCAGCTGGGTAGGCACCGCGCCCGCGCTGGAGGTCGTCGAACAGATCGGTGTCGAGGCGATCCACGCGCACAACCTGGCGCTGGCCAACCGGTTCCGCGCCGGTCTGGGCTTGGCCGATGGTGACAGCGCGATCGTGTCCGCTGCCATTCCCGACTCTGACCGCAAGCTCGCCGCAGCCGGTATCCGAGCAGCGACCCGCGCAGGTGAACTGCGGGTCTCATTTCACATCTACTCCACCGAAGACGACGTCGACACCGCCTTGAACGCCCTCACCGGCTAACCCTGGAGCGCGGCCTGCCGCTGCCCCTATGCGCAGAGGCGTTCGGCAGGAGTTCTACTGGCGGGGCCGGTAGGCCGCCGAGCGGTGTCTGATATCGAGCACGATCACGACGTGCTTGGTGTCGTCGATCTCGTACAGCACCCGCCAGTTCCGGGCGAGCCGGGCGCTATAGATGCCGGTCAGTTCTTCGCCCAACGGTTTACTGACGCGATGGGGAGTGTCGAGTAACGGACCGGTGATGAGCTCGACGGCCGCGGCGGCGACGTCGGGGGGCAACCGTTCGGCCAAGGCTCGGCGAGCCGGGGCTGCCATCCCCAGCTCGTACGGGTCGGTCACGAGACGCGGCGCCCGGCGATGAGGGCCCGCACGGCGTCGGTGCCATAGACGACGTCGCCTTCGCGAACGCCCTCCCGTGCCTCGGCGAGTGCTCGCAGGGCGGCGGGATCGGCCTTGATCTCGGTGGTTTCGCGCAGCGCGAGATACGTCTCGATGGCGTGTACCACCGTTTGGTGCACGCTGCGGTGGTCCTCCTCGGCGGTGGCGCGGAGCTCGGCATCGAGCTCAGGTGTGAGCCGTAACGTCATGGCCATGCCATCATCATACCATGATTATACCATGATGATATCAAAAAGCACCATAATGATGCGTAGAAAGCTCAGTCAGATGAGCATCTCTCAGCACGCGTGAGAGCGGAGGTAGCGGAGCAGGACCACGTTCCCGATCTGCCGGGTCTCCGCGAGTGTCATCGGGTGCGCGGCGTCCTGGGGGAATTGGCCCGGATGCACGAAGCGGGGGGCACCGGCGTCACCGACGAAGAACGGCGCGATCACGAGTTGGATCTCATCCACGAGTCCGGCAGTGAGGAACTGGGTATGGACGGTGCCGCCACCCTCCACCATCAGGCGCTCGACTTTGCGCTCGGCGAGATCGTCCAGCACGACGCCCAGATCAATCGGCGTTCCGGCACCGACCACGGTCGCGACGTTCCCGAACGCCTCACGAAGAGCAGACACTGCAGGATCGCGCGTATAGACGAGCTTTTCGCCGTCACCCGCGGAGAAGAACCGTGCTTCGGCGTTCAGATCACCGCTACCGGTCAGCGTCACCTTGATGGGATGCGGAGCAACGCCACGGCGCACTCGCTCCTGCTGGCGCTCCACGGAGCGGATCAGCAATCGGGGATTGTCCCGGCGGATCGTGTTGGCCCCCACCAGAATCGCATCCACACCGCCCCGTACCTCATCGACCCGATCGAAGTCCTCATCGTTGGACAACATCAACCGAGCATCGCGCATATCGTCGATGTAGCCGTCGACGGACATCGCCACCGAGAGCAGAACATACGGGCGTGCTGTCACGGTGCCACCCTTTGCCGATCTCCGACTATCTGCCTGACCATCTCAACGAACTGCGCGGCGTCCTGACATCCCAGGGCGTCGAAGTGCTGGCCGGGTATGCACCGTCGCAACCGCGCGTCAGCTTGCTGCGCCCGCTCGTACATGCGCCGGGCGGCGCCGCCACTCGCTGGGAAGGGGACGACGGCGACGTCCGTGTCGGCGGCGCGGCTTCCGCAGATCGCAATTGTTACCCGAGTGACCGACTCATCCACGGGTTTGTCGCTGACCACGGCGGTCTTCGTTAGCCCGTTGCCCTACGGCTCCCGAACTCCACAGCAAGGTCGCTCTGGCGGTCTCGGACAGCTCTGTAGTGGAGTTCGGGAGCTGTGGAGCTGTTCAGTTGACTGCGCCAACTCGTCGGTCAGTGGATTTCGGGTCAACAAGTTCAACCAGTACCGGCCGTGGTCGCCCGCGACGCCGGAAAAGGAGAGTACCCACTCCTCTCCACTTTCAACATATAGCGCACCGGGGGACTTGCGGCAAGACCCGGGTTGTGCCGCAGAATCACCGGCCGAGGCCAGAACCTGCGGAGATGGGAGTCGCGGAATGCGTGTGTTGTTGTCGACGTATGGGTCGCGCGGGGACGTCGAACCGCTGGTGGGACTCGCGGTGCGGTTGCGGGCACTCGGCGGGCAGGTGCGGGTGTGCGCGCCGCCGGACTTCGCGGAGCGGCTGGCCGAGGTCGGCGTGCCGCTGGTGCCGGTCGGCAGGCCGGTGCGCCCGCTGGTGACCGGGGCGACGCCGCCGTCGGCGGCGGACCTGCCCCGGCGCGCGGCCGAGTTGGTCGCCGCGCAGTTCGACAAGGTCGCCGCGGCGGCGGTGGGATGTGACGCGCTGGTGGCGACCGGCGTGATGCCGGCCGCGGCCAGCGCGCGGTCGGTGACCGAGAAACTGGGCATCCGCTACGTGTACGCGAGCTTCCAGCAGCTCACCCTGCCGTCGCCGCACCACCCGCCGCTGGCGTATCCGGGCCGGCCGTTCCCACCGGAGGTGACCGACAACCGGGTGCTGTGGAACCTGGACGCCCAGAACATCAACGAGCTGTTCGGCGCGGCGCTCAACACCCACCGGGTGGCGATCGGCCTGCCACCGGTGGACAACGTTCGCGACTACGTCATCACCGACCAGCCGTGGCTGGCGACGGACCCGACCCTGGACCCGTGGCAGGAGCCGGCGGACCTCGACGTCGCGCAGACCGGCGCGTGGATCCTGCCCGACGTTCGCCCACTCCCGGCCGAGCTGGTGGCGTTCCTGGACGCTGGCACACCACCGGTGTATGTGGGCTTCGGCAGCATGGCAATGCAGACCCCTGCACTGCGCGCCCCGAAGGACATCGCCCGGGTGGCCATCGAGGCGATCCGTGCGCAGGGCCGGCGCGCACTCGTCTCCCACGGCTGGGCTGACCTCGCCCTGATCGACGACCGGGACGACTGCTTGCGCATCGGCGAGGTCAACCAGCAGGCACTGTTCAGCCGGGTGGCCGCCGTTATGCACCACGGCGGCGCTGGCACGACGACGACGGCCGCCCGGGCCGGCGCGCCTCAGGTGGT
>DASUII010000328.1:0-2896 GCA_036279835.1 Pseudonocardiaceae bacterium | reverse complement strand
CCGGTGTTCCACGCCGGGCACTGGCTCTGGCAGCGACCGCACTCGGTGCAGGTCGCGAAGTCCAGCATGCCCTTCCAGGTGAAGTCCTCGATCTTGCCGCGACCGAAGACGTCGTCCTCGCCCGGGTCCTCGAAGTCGATCTCTTTGCCACCGGACTCCATCGGCAGCAGCGGGCCCAGCGCCTTGGGCATCCGCTTGGTTGCCACGTTGATCGGCGCGATGAAGATGTGCAGGTGCTTGGAGTACAGCACGATGATCAGGAAGGCCAGCATGACGCCGATGTGCAGCAGCAGCCCCACTGTCTCCAGTACCTGGTTGGCCCCCACGCCCAACGGTGCCAGCAGTGCAGCCGCACCGTCTGAGGCGAACGCCCCGGAGCGGTAGGGGAACGTGCCGTCGTTCACCTCGGTGCCCCGGAACAGGAACAACGTCCAGATCACGTTGAAGATCATGAACAGGATCAGCCACGCGCCGCTGGTGTGCGAGCCGTAAAATCGCGACGCCCGCTGCCTGCGCTCCGGCGCCTGCCGCACCCGCATCACCGCGAACGTGATGATCGACGCCAGGACGGCGAGTGCGATGAAGTCCTGCAGGAAGCCCAGCACCGGCGAGTGCCCGATCAGCGGGATGGCGAAGCTCTCGTCGAACAGCACCCCGTAGGCCTCGATGTAGACGGTGATCAGGACGACGAATCCCCAGAAGGTGAAGAAGTGCGCCACACCCGGGATCGTCCACCGCAACAGCCGGCGCTGCCCGAACACCTCCACCAGTTGGGTCCGTAGTCGCGCGCCCAGGTCCGCTGTACGGCCGCCCGTCGCCTGCCCGGAACGGATCAGGGTGTACAGCCACCGCACCCGCCGGCCGGCGAAGACAAGCGTCAGGACGGTCAGCCCCAGGCCTATCACCAGTCGCGCTGCCATCACGGCGTCCACCTCCCCGCGGTGCCCAGGTTCTCCTAGTCGCACACTACGGCCAGTTACTCGGTGGTAGCTAGATAGCTCACGGGTGCGCTGGCACATCTTCCGAAACAGCGATCATGATGTGGTCACCAACCGGCGAGCCGTGCTGCGCGTGCTCCGATCTGGATCCCTCGGCTTTGTCTACGACACCAGCCTGAACACCCTGCGGCTGATCTAAAGCGGCCTGTTCGACCAGGCCCCTACCCTGAAACTGATCGTGTCGCACGTGGGCGGGGTGCTGCCCTACCTCACCGGACGCATCGAGGCGGCCTTGGCCATCCCTTCGACTATTACAGGACAGCAACATGACCGTTCATCAGCGTGCCCTCGTGGATCATGGTGGGTGTGACAGCGACGCGCGACGTGGTGCTCATATCCGGTGCTCCTGGCGCGGGTAAGACAACGCTTGCCGTTCCGCTCGCCGCGGCCTTGGGACTGCCGCTGCTGTCCAAGGATCAGATCAAAGAGACCCTCTTTGACGCCCTGGACTTCCGCTCTGACGACCTTGAGGCGTCACGCCGCACCAGCGCGGTGGCCATGGAGCTGATGTGGACGCTCGCTGAGACCTTCCCTTCGGTAGTGCTCGAGGCGAACTTCCGGCCGCACAGTGACTACGAGCGTTCTCGGATCAACTCCCTCAACGCGCGCCTCATCGAAGTCTATTGCGCCTGCCCGCCGGAGGTGGCTGCCGAGCGGTACGCGACCCGGGCAGCCTCGGTGACTCACCACCGGGCGCACGTCTTGGCACACCTGTCCGACGACCTGCTCAACGAGTTCGATCAGCCACTCGGAGTTGGACAGCTGATCTGGGTCGACACCACCGAGTCTGTCGACATCGCGAGCTTGGTGGCAACGATCCAAGCTGCGATTAAAGGCAGATCAGATGACGCTGTGGTGCTGGAGGTAGCGGAACATCCCGATTCCAGGCAGGACTGGTAGCCAGTAGGTGAGCAGCCGGGAGGTCAGGACAGCGGCCACGGCCGCTGTGGGTGCGACGCCCACGGCGGTGAGCCCGGCGACGAGGAGGTCTTCCACCGCCCCCAGGCCGCCGGGGGTGGGTGGGAGGTGGCCCAGAATCTGGCCGGCCACGAACACCACTATCAGCGGGAAGTGGGGCTCGAATGCGGCGAGGCTGGCGGCCAGCCCGAGCGCGGAGATCGTCAGGTAGCCGAATGCGCCGCCGAAGAGTTGTGCGGCGCGCAGCGGTTGGCGCAGCGTGTACCACGGCTCGCTGACCACCTGCATCGATGGGCGGATGAGCTGGCGGCGACCGAATGGGGAAACACTGTGCCGACTCCCCAGCCCAGGAAGGCCCCGGCGAACACCCCGAGCGGCAGCGAGCCCTGGTAGACCTCGGCGACCCCGACAGTGATCGTGACCGCTCACCCGAGATAACGCAGCCGAACCCGGCCGGGCCGGGCAACCGCAGGGCCGAGTCGGCCGATAAGACCGCCGGTACCGGCCGGTTTCCCAGAACCCAATCCATCACCCGCGCCAAGACCCAGGTCAGGGCGCCAGCTCCGGCGCACTGCAGCCCGATGCGGACGCGTTTGAGATACAGCGCCACCGCCGTGGCCCCGACGATACCGACCCAGGACCCGACCCAGAGCAATCCGGACCACACCGGGCCCGACGCTGGGGGCATCTTGCCCAGCTGCTCGAAGATCGCCACCTCAACCCCCGCCCCACCGAATGATTGTCTTCCCGCACTGGCAGGTGTCCGAACTTCCCGCGCAGTGCGGCTGGGGAACAAGGCCGGCGCACTGACCGTTAGACCCATCAGTTAGGTTGAGCGGGCTCCACTCAAGTTCGCTTGAGTCAGTTCCAGTCAAGTTCGAAAGGGTTGCTCACATGGCTCGTGCGGTCGGTATCGACCTAGGGACCACCAACTCCGTCGTGGCCGTCCTCGAGGGCGGCGAGCCCACGGTGGTCGCGAA
>DASUII010000327.1:0-2472 GCA_036279835.1 Pseudonocardiaceae bacterium | reverse complement strand
CAGCCGGATGCCGAGACTTGCGCAGGCGCGCAGCAGTTGCTTGTCGATCATGGCGGCACCGTTGTCCAGATAGACCGTCTGCGGGATCCCGCGGGCGGCGAGCCCATCACGCAGCGCGGCCTCCAAGCGGACGGTGTCCTCACGTCGAGCCCACCGATAGCCGGGCAGCAGCCTCCTGTGGTCGTCGATGAACGCGAACAGGATCGCCTTGCGGCCGTTGACCGTCGGGCCGTGCAACGCGTCACCGGTCCACCGCACGTTCGGTGCGTCGGCCTCGAACCGGCCCAACGCGCGCGGCGGTTGCCCGTCCGGGACAGTGTTGAGTTCCAGGCGCACAAAGTGCCGCTGCAAGGTTCGCTCCTCCGGTGCCCACCCGGCATGCGTCCGCAGGATCGCCGCGACCTGCGCCGCGGTGCGGGCCGGCACCTCTTTCTTCAACGCCGCTGCCAAGTCGAGCACGTCGGCGGGGGTACGTGGCAAGACCCGGCGCGGGTTGGGCACCAACGCATCGAACCCGCCGCGGCGCCAGCGGCGGATCCACCGATCGATGTTCTCGCGGGACACCCGTACCGGCTTACCGAACGGGCCGGCATGCTCGCGTGCCGCCAGTTCGCGCACCAGCCGGCCCCGCTGCTTGGTGCTGAGCCGTTGATCGGCTGCCTCGCGGATCAGCGAATACCGGAACAGCGCTCCCGCCCGGGCCCGTTCGGACCGGACTGATCTTCGTCTCGTCCTGTTCTGCCATGACCGTTGGCCATCAGTTCCTCCTCGCGCTCGTAGTCGGACGTGCCTCGCGAGGGTCGTTGATCAATCAGCGGCGCCCAAGGGCCAGCTCGTGTTGATCGGCTCGACCGGACGGGCCGGGGCCCAGCAGACGACCGCCGGTCACCGCCGAGGCGAGCTGCCACGCCAACACCGCGCCCACCACCCCGAGCCGGCGGCGGGCCGCCGCAGCGCACGCGCCGATCGCCTCGACCGCGTCGGCGAACAGCGAGCCCACCGGGCGGATGGGGCCGGACAGCGGATCCAGTTCGCCCAGCAGCGCGGTGAACACCGCACCAATGCCTTCGCCGTCACGGGCGAACGCCCGCAGCCAGCCCCGCACCGTCGAAGCCGGTCGACCCAGCCGATCCGCAACCCGGCGATGGCCGTGACCGATCCCCTTCGCGATCAACGCCGCCCGACCACCTCGACGCCGTCCGCGCGGCGCAGCAAGCACGACACCGCCAACAGCACATGCGTCACCAGACACACCGAACACCGCGCCCGGCGCGCTCGCAGCACCCCGACACCACGCACCTCCCGCTGCCGGGAATGGCCCCACGGCGCAAGCGGGCCCGCACCGCACGGGCACACCAGCTCACCTGCACGCAGCCGCCGCTCGACCTCGACCGGGTCCCTACCTACCATGACCACCGGTGCCCCCAACAGCACCAAGCAACGGCCCTCCCCTCCGGCCAAGGAGAGTGAGGAGGGCCGTTGCGCCTCCAGAACATGGTCAGACTGCCGTCGCACACGAACAAGGAGCCACCCGGAGGCAGGCCCCTGTGATCATCATCGCGCTCGGTGTCGCTACACCCCCGCCAGATCGTCACGCACCGCGTCGTTCAACAACATGAGCTGTTGGGCTGCGCCGAGTCGTTCTGGAGCGACCGCGTTGATGGGATGATGCGGGCGGGCAACGCCGGTGTACCAGCCTCGGAAACGGTGATGCCCCTGGGCAGGCGGGAAGCGCCGACCCAGGGGGGTGGTTGTGGGTGGCCGGTGACCCGTCGACGTCTCGGTCGGGGGCGTGGACGCTCGGTAGGGTCACCGGCCACCTGCTGGTTGCTCAGCCTTCGTGGGTGCGGGGGGAGACCCACGACGTTCGGCGAGACCCGCCAGCTTTCTAGAGTGAGCGTTATGTAGTTGAGATCAAGATCAGCCCGTGACGCCGTCTGGAGGATCTGACCCCAGGCTCCGATCGGGCATCTCGACCTATAGCGTCGCGGAACTCACCCCGTTATGGGCGTGCGCTGCGCCCAGCGGACGCACAAGGACAGGTAAAGGGCACAAGCTGATTGGCAGGGCGTAGCAGGCTGGTGCGCTCGCGCCGTGCGGTGCCCCGCTCGGCGCTACCGGTCGAGCAGGGGACTGAACTCGGAGTGTTGGGAAATCCACAACCTCATGATCTGCCGTCGCCGCCGTGGGATTGTCCAGCAGCCCATCCCCATACGGGCCGACCGCACGACCTGCGCCCGGACAGCGGCAGAAGAGTGCGTTGTGCGCCGATCGGTAGCTGGCATGGTGTAGTTCGGGGGCTGGGGGCCCGCCCGCGAGGAGCCACGAATGGGAAAAGCCCCGTGAAGCTGCCGGGTCGGGGGTCCGACAGCCTCACGGGGCTCTACTCGTCTTGTCGCAGCGACTTATGGCGGTGTTGCAGATCTTCCAATTATTCACTAATCAGTATGAACGCGCCCCCGCGTAAACACG
>DASUII010000326.1:0-17203 GCA_036279835.1 Pseudonocardiaceae bacterium | reverse complement strand
GAGAAGGGTGCCGCCACCGCGCACCGGCTGTGGCGCAACATCGGGGTTCCTGGCGTCGCACAAACCCTGCCTGCGCCCCGGGACTTCGAGGCGGTCGGTGCGATGGTCACCGAGAGATGGTGGCGGGCACCGTCACCTGCGGCGCTGATCCGCACCGCCAGCTGGACATGGTGGCCAAGCACATAGACGCGGGTTTCGACGAGATCTACGTGCAGCAGATCGGGCCGGACCAGGAGGCGTTCTTCGACGGCTGGGCGAACAAAGTACTTCCGCAGCTCCGCTGACTCAGATTCGACTTAGTTCTTCGCGAAGTAGCTCAGTAAGCTCAGCACCTTCTACCACGCCGGTCTCCAACAATCGGGCTGCCACGAGTTCAAGTCTAAGTCGGTTGTCTCGAAGATATGCTTCGACTTGGTCCCTGATCCCGACGGTATCGTTGATCCCTATCTGACGACACAGGCGGTGTGCCAACAACAGCTCGTCATGTTCAGGTGGTATGGCCGTTGCTGCCCATTTCTTGAAGACCAGTTTCTCCGCGAACGGGCCGCCATACAGAACCCATATCCGATCGAGCTCCGATGGCACTTCAAGGAGCCGCATCCCGCCCGCGCCATCGTTTCCATGCAGTTCGATGACGGCGACGGCTAGGCCCCGGGCGGTGGCAACGAGGGCATGCCCTGCTTCATGCACGGCCGCCCTGTTCCGTTCCGTATCCGCAATGCCCATGCCGGGAGGGTAGCGCTCGCAGGATCACCGCTGCGATCAGAAGGGTGGTGGTTCGGGGGTCGGGTGTCTGTGTAGAACTCGATGCGTGGTGGTGCGCGGAAGTGGTAGACGCGGCTGGTGGGGCTGGTGCACGTCGAGCCTGCAGCACCGAGCCCACCGTACGTCTCTCCGCAAAGCGGATCCTCACCCAGTGCATCGGAGAATGAGCGAGGCGTGTCGAAGCCCGGAGCGCCGTGACCGGCTCGTCCAGATCGTGCGCCAGCTACCCGAGGCGACCTTCCTGGACCTGGTGGATGCGCGGTTTCGGGCGGCCGATGAGAGCATGCGGTTGCGCGTGGACAGCTGCACCGAACGGTCCGGCTCAGCCCGACACTCCGATTGTCGATCCGCGGGCTAGCCGGTTCATCGTGCGTGGACGTGAGATGGACGGCTGGCTGCAGATTGACATCGGTGCGCGCGCGCGACGACGAGCTCAACCGGTGATCAAGCACGGGGGCCTTCAGCGATGAATTCAAATAAGAAGCTCTGGAATACTTCCGTCGCTGCCCGGGGTTCACAACGGCATGGCTACTGCTGTTGTCGCCGCGGCATACGGTGGACCCGAAGCGCTGGCCGTGGTCGAAGCTGAAGTGCCCCCGCCCGGCCCGGAAGAGGTGACGATCGAGGTTCGCGCGGCCGGGGTCAATCCGGTCGACTACAAGCTCTACAGCGGGACCTTCGGCAGCTCCCCGGACAACCTTCCGGTGCGCCTGGGACTTGAGGTAGCCGGAGTGATCACCGAGGTAGGGCCCAATGCGGCCGGCCCGTCGGGTCCGCTGTCGGTCGGGGATGAGGTCGTCGCCTATCCGACCCAAGGCGGCTACGCCACCGCCGTCACGGTGCCGGCCAAGGTGGTTGTGCCCAAGCCTGCCGAACTGTCCTGGGAGCAGGCATCGGGCCTGTTGCTCGTGGGGGCGACCGCCGTGCACGCCGTGGCAGTGGCCAAGGTCAGCTCGGGCGACACCGTATTGGTTCATGGCGGCTCCGGCGCGGTAGGCCTGCTTGCCGTACAACTGTCACTCGCTGCTGGAGCAAAGGTGGTAGCAACCGCCAGCGAACGCAACCAAGCCCTGCTGGGTGAAGTCGGCGCGGTCCCGGTGACCTATGGGCCGGGCCTGCTCGACCGGGTCAAGCAAGCAGCCCTCTCCGGGGTCAACGCCGCGATCGACGCGGTCGGCACCGACGAGGCAATCGATGTGTCGCTGGACTTGGTACCCGAGCCGAGCAGAATCGTCTCGATCGCCGCATTCCACCGTGCTGACACCGGCATCATGTTGATCGGCAACGGCCCGGGGGCCGACCCCGGCACCGAAATCCGCGCGAACGCCTGGCGCCAACTTCTCCCGCTGGCCGCCACCGGCAAGCTGACCCTGCTCCCCGCCAAGACCTACCCCCTCACCGCAGCCGCCCAAGCCCACACCCTCCTCAGCCAAGGCCACCCCAACGGCAAGCTCGCACTCCTGCCCGCACAGTGAGGAGGTGCGAGCGCAGCGCGAGCGAGATGCGGATCGCGACTCGACCAGCGCGGCAAGAGAAGGGACCTCGCACACCGTATGGTGGAGGTGCTTGTGTCTTACTCGCACCCCCGTGTAGGCGTCTGAGCTGTACGAACACGCGGATCGGCGAGCGAGCCTGCTTACCGTCTGCGGCTTTGCCGCACGGGTATTAACTCCGGGACGAAGAACTCATCATCGTGCAGGCGCGATACCACTACTAAGGGTGTACGTGGTCAGGCCGGTCGAGGTACGACCACCTGCGGGCGACAACACGGACACTCGAAAATAACGAATGCCCAGGTCAAAGACCCGGGCATTCGTCAGTGGAGGTAGTTGCCGCTTACTCGCACTCGATACAAGCCGCTGACCTGCGACTTTGCCACACCGTGGCGCTCACCAGCCCTGCGCGTACCCCCGGACCAACCGCGACGCGTCATGGAGCCTGCGCGATCGCCTCACCGAACGCGACATCGCCGAGCTGATCACCGCCAACCGCGACGGCGCCACCGCCGCCTCTCTCGCCGCCGACTACGCCTTGAGCCTCAAGAGTGTCAGGCGCCTCCTGCACACCGCCGGTGTCCGCCGGACGCCACCCGCTCGACGAGCTACGACGGCAGCGCCGGTCGTGACGCATCCATAGCCGGTCATGTCCGGCGTTCACTGCGCACAGCGGCATGAGCGGACGACAGCTCGCACGGCTTCCTGGACGAAACCAACCCATTCCCGGCCGGGCGCGGCGCAGCGGCCGACGCGAGGGTGCCGAACGTGTACGACTACTCCAAGGCCACGTTGCGGCTTCTGTCGGTGCACGGGACTACAACTGGTCACGTCGCTCACGACAGCCATGCCGTGGGCACTCTTCGGAGATATACGCGGCCGGACGGCTGGTAGCGACGGAGGTGAAGGATGGGGCTGCGGCCGACACACCTCGGCTACGGCTACCAGGATCTGCTCACGGCGATCCGGCTGGTCGACGTCGTGCTCGGGCGCGCGACCACGGTGGTCGTCGACACGAAGATGTTCAAGGGGGATCTGTTCGACGACCTCACATCCACGTGGCGAACCGGGGGCCGAGAGCGTCTGCAGATCAAGCATACCGTCCACGAGCAGGAGCTCACCCTCGACAGCTTCACGGACGATCGCCGCGGACTGCGGCTGGACAAGCTCGTCGCCGCCGTCGACCAGGACCTGCATGATCACACCGACACGTCCTACAGGCTTGTGCTGCGCGACACGGAGCCGATAGATCCGGACCTGACCATGGTGCTCGTCCCGGTCGACCCAAGCACCGACCCAGGGCCTGTGTTGCAGGGGCTGAGCAGCACCCGTATGCGGTTCGACGCAGCCGCGCTGCGGGCCACGGAACCGTGGCGATCTTCGCTGGCCGGCATAGACGACGAGGCGTTGCAGCGTGTGTGCGACGTGCTCGTCGTCGACGTGCGCATGCCGGCGTATTCAGTCGACATCCGCAACCCGGGGCCCGCCGAGCAGGCACTGCTTCGCCGGGTTGCGGACGAGCTCGGCGCTGGTCGCCCACCGAACCGGCACCGGACGCCGGAGGATGTCGCACTCGCGCTTATCGAGGCGGCAAAGGCCGCTCGCAGCCTCAACGGGACGGTGACCGCACCAGAACTCCTCCCCCGGCTCGACCTGGCGGTCGACTTCGGCGCCGTCCACGAAGGCCACCCCGTCAACAAGACCGTGGAGATCACTCGGCCTACCGTGGTCGACCGCGTGGCCGCCGCGGTCGGCGAGGCGGCACAAGGCGGCACCGCCGTGGTGCTGTCCGGTGGCCCTGGCGTAGGGAAGTCCTGGCTGTGCGAGCAACTCGCCGACCGGCTACGCCGTGACTGGATCGTCGCCCGCCACCACTGCTGGCTCGGCGCAGCCGATACGCAGCGGAATCGCCGGGTCCTGACAGAGGTGGTCATCGGAAGCCTGCTCAGGCAACTCGAGACAGCGGTCCTCGAGGCCGTCGGCCGACTGCGTCCCCGCTTCGCCGCCACACCCGAGAACCTCAAGTTGGCCGTCGCGGAGGTCCGGAACGCCCGCCCGGACCGGCCGATCGTGCTCATCGTCGACGGGTTGGACCATGTCACCCGCGTCCTCGGGCGCACCGATGGCGCTGCCTTCGGGTGTCCGGTGGATCCCACCAGCGTCCTCGTCGAAGAACTCGCGGCCCTGGAGCTTCCGACAGGCGTGGCACTGCTTCTCGCCAGCCAGCCCGGCGACCACCTGTCACCCCTGATACAGGCCAGCGAAGCCGTGACCGTGCCACCACTGAGCCACTCGGAGATCCGGGACCTGGCGGGCCGGATGGGCGTCCTCGCCGCGTTCCCGGGCACGACCGACCTCGGCGAGGCAGAGCAGGCCGTGAGTCTCATTTACCAGCGGTCCCGCGGCAACGCCCTGTATGCGACGTACTTGTGTCGTCAGGCCGCCGGACCGGCCCCGGCCTTCGACGACCAGGCGCCGCAGCACACCTCGGCTGATCCGCTCGACCGGCTCCGCGACGTCCCAGCGCCAGCTCAAGATCTCGACGCCTACTACGCCTACCTGCTCGGCGGCCTGACCGCGGAGCAGCGCCTCGCCGTCGGCCTCCTTGCCGTCTGCGACTTCGCCGTCACCGCCGAGGAGCTGCGCGAGATCTTCCCCATCACCGCGCCGATGCTTCCGGCTGCACTCACCACCGTCGCGCCGATCGTCACCCAACAGCCCGGCATCGGCGGGCTGAAGATCCACCACGAGAGCTTTAGCCGATTCGTGCGCCGCGATGCCGGCGACGAAGCATGGGTGACCGCAGTCCGCGAAGCAGCAGCTGCCTGGCTCGCAAAGCGGGGGTTCTTCACGGATGCCCGGGCATTCCGCCATCTTCCAGAGCTGCTCGTCGAACTCGACCGCGACGACGACCTCGCGAGCCTCATCGGGCCGGACTTCCTGTGCCGGGCGATCGCCGGATTGCAGCCGCCGACAGCCATCGCGCATGTCCTCAACCTCGCGGCGCGGCGCAGCGCCGTCCGCCGCGACTGGCCGGCCCTTGTCCGCCTCGTCGAGCTCCGCCGCGCCGCGGACACCTTCGAGGTCGACGGGATCCCCGACACCATCGTCGAGTACGCCGACGTGCTGGTGGCGCTGCTGGGCGCCGACGCCGTCGCCGCCAGCCTGCTCTACGACGGGATCCCGACCGTCCCCGCTCGGTGGGGCCTGCAGCTCTGCGCCGCCGTCGACGCGGCCGGCGCCGCCGCTCCCTGGGAGACGTACCTATCCGCCTGGGAGGAGGGCCGCCAGCGCGACAACGCCCAGTACGGCCGCGACCGGGATCATGAGCACCACCTCGCCATGCAGCGAGGCCGACTGCGGCTACCCCACCGCAGGCCCAATCAGCCGGAGGGCGACGACGCCGACGACGCCACGACCGAGAAGATGGCAAGACGCCTCGCAGGCCACCTCGCGCAGGACGGCCTGCCGCCGCTGCCTCGCCTGCTGGGCGTCCTGGTCGACTGCCTCGGCGCAGCACTGCTGCTGGATGCCGCCCGGCTCATCGAACAGCCCACGAGACGCGCCGAGGTTCTGCTCCACTTGGCCGACGTCTCGGTCGATGATGACCATGACCTTCCATCGCCTCGCGTCCTGGCCAGCGAGGCATGGGAGGCCGCACCCGGCGCCGACCCTCTTCGTATGCTGAAGCACGGTGTGCCCGCGTCCGACTTCGCCAGCACCGTCCTCGGCTCAGACATCGCCGCGACTCTGCGCGCCACTACGGCCGAGGTGCTACGCGAGAGCAGCGTGGACCGGCCCGACGTCGTCCGAAGGTGGCTGATGCAGATCACCCTCGCCCGAGAGGTAGATCCGCAGTCGCCCACGCGGCTGCTCCCCGAGCTGGAAGGCGTGGGGTTCTACCGCGCGTGGCTGCGCTTCGCCGTCACGACCGTCGGCCTCCGGCGAGACGTGGACGCCGGCGCGCTCATGCCGGATGCCGCCTCAACGGCCGTGCGGGTCGCCCTCGACCAGCTCGCCCAGGCAGCGCAACCGTTCACAGGCCGCCCCCGCGCCTGCGACCTGTGGTCGATCCACGGTCAGGTGCACGAGGTTCTCCAGGAGGCCGTCGCCCTACTGACTGAAGCGGGCCTGGAGCCTGCCCTCGCCTCGCTGACCGCAATTAGCGACGGCACCATCACCACGTCCAACATGGGCACGCCCCCCTCGGGTCCGCTCATCACCACCGACCTGCTCGCGATACTCAGCCGCACGGTGGGCGAGACCGGCGCCGCCACCGTCCACAGGCTCATCCACGAGCTTCGCCGCACAGAGACGGAGAGGGGTACGCCCTACCCGCAGCTCGCCGCATTCGAGCTGGAGATGGCCCGGATCAGTCTGACCGCGGGCGACCGCGGCGAAGCGCTCCAGTGCTGGCAGCGGGCCGCCCGCTACATGGCCTGCTATGGCAGCCACAAGGACGCCACGATCCAGGAGTTGCTCGACCCGTTGCCTGACCTCGCCGCCGCCGATCCCGAACAGGCATGTATCAGGCTAGCCCGCGTCCGCCGCCTCACCTACCTGGTCAGCAAGCACACCGACGGGCGCGGCACCTCGCAGACGCCCATCGACTGGTGGAATCACCTTGCTGACCTTGACCCCCTGGCAGCGGCCAACCTCGCCGCGAATACCCTGCTCGCCGAACCAGGCCTTGAAGACGCGCGCGCCGATGCCGCCCACCACCAGCTCCTTCGCTGTCAGGCCGCCGATGCGGACCCCGTCATCCTGGCCGCTCTGCGAGTCGCCGCCGGCGCCGGCGGTCGCGACCTCGACCGCGACATCGCTCTGTTGAACCGACTCGCCGAGCTACCCGCCGATGACCCGGCGCACGCGGTAGGTGTCCTGCCGATCCTTGCGAACGCGATCAGCGCCACCTACGACCACCAGCCCCTGATGTACGCCTCCGAGGCAGAGGGTCCCGAGCCGACTACCGCCCTCCGCGCGGCAGCACATCGGCTAGGCGGGGACGGTGCGCCTCCCCGCCCACCTAAGCCGAAGGCCGACCGCCCCTCTCGCTGGGACTCGCGCAGTCAGCCCCGCCTCTCCCAGGTCCTGCATGCGAACCAGCGCCCAGAACTGCCGCCGGGGGCCGCCGGCATAGTCCCCGCAGTCCGCGACTATGCGAGCAAGCAATACAAGGACGATCCTGCCGCGCCCCGCTGGGCTGCGGACGGGCTGTCCAACGCCGTCGGCTGGCGACTCCTCCAAGTCGCAGCCGACGATGGCGCCGACGACGCGATCGCGCTCCTCCATCGTGTCGTCGAGGAGTTCGGCGCTCTCGGCGACAATGCCGTCCTCGCCGATATCGCCGCCGGCATCGAACTCAGGCGCGATGAAGACCCGCCGAGCCTGAACCGCCTGGCAAGCGCCGCGCACACGCTGGCCTTCACCAAGATCCGAGGCGGCGGCGGCTGGCTCACATTCGCCGGCCGTGATCGCACCGACCTGTGGCAGCGTGCGGTCGCGCTCGACGCCGGAACGGCGAACGGTCTCCTGGCTGAACAAGTTGTCTCGGCGATCGAGGGCAGGCGGTACGGCACCCACGGCGTCACCCAGGCGCTCGTCGCGGCGTTCGCTGCCCAGTCCCCCGATCCCGCCGACTCTCGCCCGGGCAGCGCGTTCGCATGTTGGGACGCCGCCTTCCAGGTCATCGAGCACCGGCTCCCAGGCAGCGCCTACTACGACGACGCCGAGACGTATGAGCCGACGACCGCTCATGCCGCTCAGTCGAGCACAGACGTCGCGTTGGCCCACCTGGCCCTGGCGACCCTCGCCATGCCGACGCGCGACGATCGTCGCTGTGCCCTTGTCGCCGGTACGGTGCTGCTCGCAGCCCGGCCGGTGACGGCCCAGGCAGCGGCCGTGTACGTGCTGGCCGCCGACCTCGGCGCAGGTCCTCTCACCTGGCTGCTCACCGTTCTTCTCGACGGCCCCCGCGGCGGTGAGCTGGCCGAGGACCTCGCCGATCGGCTCGCCGACCTGGCCCGCAGCGACCTGCTCTCCGTCCGGGCGCTGGCAGCTGAGATCTTGTCGAACGCCGGCCGGCAGGCGCCCACTCCGCCTGCGACCGCAGCGCATCCGGCCCTCACGCGTGCCGTGGCCGACGCTCTGGCCGAGGAGAGGCGATGAGCCGCGACTACAGGGCGATGGCCAACGGCCTCGTGGACACGTTCCTCGGCCACCGGCTCGAAGCGGCTGGCAACCCCCCAGGGCTGCGCGAGGCCACCGTCGATCTCGCCGCCACGGCGCTCGAGAGCCACGTACTCGAGCAGGTCATGCGGCACCAGCTCGAGCAGCTCACGAGCCCGAGCAGCAAGGCCGTCCCCGACGCGTACTTCGCCGACGAAGCCGCCATCGAGGACGCGCTGCAGCGCGCCGCCGCCGGGATGCGCGTGGCCGCGGCACAGAATGGCAGGATCCTCGACCCACGGTCATTCGAACATGCCGCTGCCCTCCGGCTGAGCGACAACCCTCGGCTCGCCATACGTGCAGAGTTGGCCCGCGTACCGCGACCGGCGACGCGACCAGAGGCGCTGCGATGGTCGCTTGAGCCCGCCCCGTGGTCCCACGGACGCAACGAAGACAACGCGTGGCCACCGGTGGGCCTCGATGCGGCCAGCTCGCTTCGGTGCCTTCCGGGCGGAGCCTCCGCCCTCGCACGCGTCGACGACGGCCCTCATTCCGACTGGGTCCAGATCGGGATGATCGAACGGCACCTCACACCCGCTCACCGCTACCCTGACAAGCCCAGCCGCCTGGTCCTCATCGGCCTCGGACTGGAGATCACCGACACCGAGCCGTCGGCCACGTCGCTGCCATTTACCTCGTCGCCGTGGCATCTCTGGATCGCGCCGTGGCGACGGCTTGATCCGACCGCGACTGCTGACGCCGCTGCCCAGGAACTGTCGACTCTCAGCTCCCCGGTGGTCGCCCTCGCTCATGACGGTCACGAAGAACGAGGGCCGCGACGTGCCGAACTCGGCAGACCTCCCTTCCTGCTGGCGCCCGTCCTCTCCCTCGTCGTGACGCTGGGGCTCCAGCCGACGCCCGGAATCTGCGGGTTCAGCCTCAGCGACGGTGACGGCCCCGGCCTCGTGGGCCGTCAGTGGCGGGGCCATCTCGTCCACGACGGCAGCTACCAGCCGCTCGCGCCCGCCGTCGAAGGCGCCGACCTCGTCCTCCGTCCGGACCTGTTCGCGCGGCTGCTCGACATCGTGGGCGGGGCCCGCGCCCGCACCGGCGTCTCCGTGAGTCACCAAGCCGCCGCTGAGGACGGCGAGAACGACTAACGCTGACGTCCACCAGCCGACGAGGCAACCGCGCGGCCAACGATGCACCTCTGGAAACCTGACGACGTCGCCGGTATGCGGTGCCTGAACCAGCGCGACCTTACCTCGGGTGGTTACTGGCGATCGTGGCTATTTCCTTGACGAAAGAGGAGGGACTCGCACACCGCGAAAGCATGAATGCCCAGGTCAATCGACTTGAGCATCCGCTGTGGAGGTACTTGCCGCTTACTCGCACTCGGCTCAAGCCGCTGACCTGCGATTTTGCTACACCATGGCGCTTACCAGTCCTGCGCGTACCCCGAGACCAACCGCGACGCGTCCATGAAGCCTGCGCGACCGCCTCACCGAACGCGACATCACCGAGTTGATCACCGCCTACCGCGACGGTGCCACCGCCGCATCCCTCGCCGCCGACTACGCCTTGAGCCTTAAGAGTGTCAGGCGCCTCCTGCACACCGCCGGTGTCCGCCGGACGCCACCCACTCGACGAGCTACGAAGACAACGCCGGTCACGACGCATCCATAGCCACCCATGTCCGGCGTTCACCACACGCACAGCGGCATGACAGGAGATTCCGACAAGACCCGATGCTCAGCGACCGCCGCACTGCCGACAGCGGCAATATCGCGCCGCAGCTTCGCTGGGCTCCGGGGATTCATCGAGATCCTCGGGCGTCCAAGCTCAACCAGATCGCCTGGCGTGCCCACGCCGAGCCGTCGGCCAACTCCAGAGCAAGCGCTACCACCTCGCCGTGCGACAGGGCGGCAAGACGATCGGCGAGCTCAGTGTCGTCGCCAAGGAACGCCGACGCCAGGGCCACCATGTGGGCACGCAGTTCCGCGGCACGGCCGTCCGGGCACGGGCATTCGCCGGTCAACGGCCGACCCGCGTGGTGGACCAGGAGTTCCCCCACTCCGATCCCCTGGCCCGGCAGCCGGCCCAACAGCGAATACTCGTCCCAGTCAAGGTCCGCGACGTGTATGACGAGTCCCTGACCATGCGCCAGCGCTTCCGGCATCGTGGCGGCTTGCACGTCGCGGCGAGTGAAATCCGGTACGAACAAGATCAGGTTTCCTTTCGACAGTGCGCCCGGTAGCTGTGCCCGAGCGCGGATCACGGTCGCTGGAATGCGGCCGTCCTCACGCCGTCATCGGGACGCCCCGTCAAGTAGCGCCTCGAACTCGGCCAGTCCCTCCACGCCCAGAACGTCTGGCATACCCCTCCGGCACGTCCAGATAGGTCTCCCCGTCAGCATCCCCGACCAGCTTCGCCGACCACGCGGCCAACTCGAGCGGCACGGGGTCGTGCATCTGGCACAGCCGCAGATGAACTTCGGCCAGAGCGGAACCAAGCTCCCGCGGTTCGGTTTCGAAGATCTCCACGCGTCGTTCAAGTAACCAGACAACGTGGCCCACACGGTGATCGCCTCCTCGACCACGACCAGCAACTCGTCAGTGAGCGGTCGCACCGCAAGCAACCGCAGCTCGGTCACCATCCTTCTGCCAGCATTGACGATGTCGCGCAGACCCCACCGGCGGCGTCGGCTCGGTATGTCAGCCACGGCCGCTATCACCCGTCGGGCGGCACTGATCTCCTTTTGGCCCCGGCGGTGACAACCGGCCGGCGCAAGCTAGCAACAAGGCCGCGAAGGACTGGTCGGCCACAGCCCGCCGGGCAACCAGACCGATCAACACACGAGGGGCGATCTCGGCGATCTCGGCGAACCGTCGCTCTCGGGATCAACACATCGGCCCCGAGACGGGATCGACGAGAAGGTGAACTCCATCTCCAGCGCCTTCAACGCGACCGCTACCGCATGGCCGCACAAGCGACCGGGGACTCCGTCGACGCAGTCACACTCCCCGGTCAGCACGCCATCGATCACCCCGACCCACACCCCAAGGAGCCCGCAATCGGGATCGGCAACCACTGCACTCGCCCCGCCATCCTCGGCGTCGAGGTCACAAACCCGCCCCCGCGCAAGGCACTCCCGCCCCGACTCGGACACGTCCTTCCCCACAGACGCCAACAGCGTCTCAGAATCAAGTCATACGGCCACGCGAACATCCAGCCGCACCCCACGCCGCCGGCCTTCGGGCCGGGGCAACCCACCGACCGCGACCACAACGCCGCACTCGTTTTGGTCAGCACCCCCACGCCGCGGCCTCGACCCACTCACCATCCGATGGGAGCAGCGTCAGCCGCCCGTACTCGTCGCGGTCGACAGCCTCGGCGCGGAGACCGGATGTGGTGAGTCCACCATGGTGGCCGCCTGTCCATGCTCACTCGCAGGACGCGGGCCGCGCTGGTCACAAGTTGTCCACTTTGGATTACTTCAGGTTGATCGACTTGGAGGTCCGGTGGGGCATCGGCAGCTGGCCATCACGAAGCGCGTGTTGTCCGGCAGAGGCCTATTCGATGACACGGGCGAGGTAGTCGGGCTCGCTGTCGTCCCGGCCGACCTGCTGGTGCGGTTGGCCGTGCGCGTAGGGCAGGCAGCGGTCCGCCAGCTCCGGTAAGGCAGCGTTGCGCTCGGCCAGCCAACGGGTCCATTCGGGCAGCACGGCCACCATCTGGTCGGCGAACCCGTCGAGGTAGAAGTTGCGCATGTGCAACACGCACAGGGCGACCCGGTGCGGGGAACACGTGGCATATACCGCGTCAATTTCGTTGATGCACCAGGAATCGGCCAGTTCCGTGGCCAGTTCGTCCACATCCTCCGGCAGCTCCTGCTTGTCAGCCTCGTGGGTGCGCAGCCACGTGGCGAATTCGACCGCGGCGGTGGCCGCATCCAAACCACCACCTGGTTGGGTTCCCCGCCGGGGCACTGCCTGCGTGACGACCTCACCTAAACGCTTGCTGCGGTGGTACTCAGAGAACTGCTCGACGCTTTCCCCACCGGCACGCAACAATCCCTGCTCCGCGGGCATCAGGTCAGCTAAGAGCCACGGGTCATGGACCGGGGCTAAGACGGTGCCGGCCGCTGCGACCTGGCCTACCCCGGCCTGCCAGGCGGCCAACGCCGCCTCCGGCGTGGGGTAGAAGCCACTATGCACGGTAAACGCCTGATGCCCGCAGGCATCGATATCCCACAAATACCAACGCACCGGCCGGTCCGCCGTGGTGATCGGGGCAGCGACGGCAAACCGGCTGCCATACCGGTCACAGGTCCACAGCACCGGCCCGGTCACCACTGGACCCGGCGGCACAGCCGGCAACACCTGCCCGACCGCCGTATCCCGCAACCGCACGATCGCATCGCCCGCAGCCTCGCCGAGCGGATACGGCAGAACGCACGCCAGCGCGGTGAGCACCCGCCACGGCGCACACCAAGCGTCCGCCTGTCCGGTGGTCGCCTTCAACGCCGCCATCACCGCGGCCTCGGCCGCCGCCACCATGGCCTCGGCCATGTGATGCGGGCCCACCCGTTCATCGACCGGCGCCTGCTCCGCCTCGCCCAACAACGTTCCCAGCCGTCCGCACAACCCGTCTTCCATGATCATATCTCGCTGATCCGCCACCACCCTCACGAGCTCCGCGACCAGATCCGTCGCGATCGCAGCGGCCCGCGACGCCCGCTGTGCGTCGAGTTGGTTCCGGTAGGCGGCGATACCCCGCCACGCATCCGCTAGCTCATGGCGATCCCACGCACACACATCAACACCAGATCCGCGCCGATCCACTTGGGGCCGCCCGACGGACCGACCAGAGTTGCCAGACTTCTTTTTCCGTTTCCGCGACACAGGCACCGCCGAAGCATAGGCACCCGCGCCCACCTCCCTGCCGCCTGTCACCAACACCCCGACCGGCCCCTGCCCGACCATTACCAGCATCTCGCGCCCAGCCCGGGCCACCCGCCCCATAGGGAGTCCGGTCACTCGCCAATGATCAAATATCATTGGGGCGTAGTCGCGGTCGGCGCGCAGCTGCCACTGCTCTTGCGCCGGGGCCTGCCGGGCAGCCTGCTGATCCCTGCCGAAGGGAACTTCGGTGCGCAGGTGCATGTCATGTCCTGGATCCAGCGATCACGCTGTCCTCGACGTCGTCCAGCGCCTTCCGGATCCGCCCGTCCTCACCACTGCCCGTAGTCGGCAACCGCAGCAGCGGCAGCCCACGCGCCTGGAGGATCTCTTTCTTGATGGCATCCCGCGCGAGCTGAGCCGGGTTGTCCTCGTGGTAGGCGAAGCCGTCGACCTCGATGGCGAGTACCGGGCGGTTGCTCACCCGGTTGTAGACGACGAAATCGACCGATGCCCGGTGGCGCACGTACGCCTCCTGCCTCGTAGTAAGCTCGTTGACACCGAAGAGCAGATTGCGCAGCAGGACCTGGTAGCCCGCGACAAGATGGGCGTACCGCTCCTCGGCGAGAATGTCGTGCAAGACGGTCCAAACGATGTCCTCGGACTTGTACGCCATCTCGTTCTTCAACCTCGCGGCCAGCGGCCGCAGACGCGGGGAGTAGTCGCGGTAGAGAAGGTCGAAAACCGAGACCACGGCGCTCTCCACCACCTTCTCGCCGGGGTTCTGATAACGGATGTAGTCGACCAGGTCCCGGATGTGGCGGCTCGTCGGCAGCATGTCGTTGTTGGTCACGAGGATGAACCGCCGGACCGCGCGCGACACGGCGACGTTGATCAGGTGCGGGTCGTCCGCGAACTTCAGTCCCGTCCGCCCACGCCAGGTCTCGTCCAAGACCGTGGTGAGGATGACCACCGCCCGCTGCCTGCCCTGGAACTTGTGCACCGTGTCCGCCTCGATCTGATCGATCAGCGAGTCCGCCACCCGGTCGACCTGCCGTCGATAGGGTGTGGTGATGCCGATGTCCGTTCCAGCGACGTCCGGGCAGTACGTCGGGATGACCTCGTTGATGATGACGTCCACCTCGCGCTGGTTCGAGCGACCTCCGCCGCGGTGCAGCCGCATATGGTTGCCTGCGACCGTGGGCGCCACCACCATTGGCTGTTCGGCTCCGGCGACCGTGTACGGGATGAGCTCGCCATCGTAGAACGCCTTGTTGCAGAATCCGATGATTGCCGGATCGCACCGGTAGTGCTCACGCAGCAGCGTGCGCGGGAGGTCGGGGTACAGCTCGAGCAGCGAGGAGAGGATGTTATGGCGTCGACAGTCGTAGGCGGGCCCGGGCGGCTCGAGCCCCTCCGCCGCATCGCTGTCGATCTGCGGCAGCTGTCGAAGATCACCCACAACCACGAGGTTGCGGCAGCAGGACATCGCCAAGCCCGCCGCCAGCAGGCTGACCTGCGACGCTTCGTCGATGACGAGGTAGTCGAGGAGGTACCCGTCGGCGATGCTGTCCAGCAATGCATGGCAGGTGCTCAGCACCACCGGGTAGTCCCGGGTGAAACTCGCGAACGTCGATCCCTGCTTGTAAGTGGCCGAGTACGTCGTGCGCGACAACTCCCGATAGCGAGCGTTGAGGGAGGCGCGGAGGGCGTCCACCGACAACCTGCGATGCTCCTCCGCTAACGACGCAAAGTCCGCTCGCCGTAGTTCGTCGTCGAGCTGCTGGACCCGCCCGGTCAGCTCGCCGATGCGCTTGTCGTAGTACTCCCGTTGCAGCCGGAGCACCACGTCGGTGTCATCGGGATTCAACCCGCGCATCGACCCATATCGGAAGTACTTGCGGATCCGTCCGATCAACCCTGACCGGACACCCTCGCGCTCCAGCTCGCTCTCCGCCAGGTAGTCGAGGATGCGGTCGGCCGACCGGCGCAGCAACGGCAAGCCCTCCAGGTCCGGCAGCTCCTGACGTCCGAGATGCCAGTCGAAGTGCCGCAACTCCAGCCGGTAGGCGTCCAGCTCTCCCTGGAGCTCGGCGCGCTGGCGTTCATCCCGTTGCAGCCCACGGAGGCGGCCTGCCAAGTCGGCGATCTGCTGCGGCGACGGCGACCGGCCGGGGACACCCATCGTCTCCCGCGTCACCTGAGCGTTCCGGGAAGCCTGTTCCGCGAGGAACTTTTCGCGCCTCTCCCTCCGGCCTAGACTGGCGATCACGTATCCGAAACTTGATTCGTCGAGCTTCTCGCGAACGTTGTCGACGGCGGCATTGTTTGACGAGACGACGCCTACGGTGCGATCCCTGGCGACCACGATGTTGGCGACCAGGTTCAGGATGGTTTCGGTCTTGCCCGTTCCGGGTGGACCCTGGATGACCGAAATGGAGCGACAGAGCGCATTGTCGACCGCCTCCCGCTGACTGAGGTTGCAGCGGAATGGAAAGATCGGAGCCAGGGTCGGCCCGCGGTGCTCGATGGGTGCACCACCCAGATAGTGGCCCAGCACGCTCTCTGGGTGGACGAAGCCCATCTGGTCGTACGCCCGTCGCAGCGGATCGTCAGCCGCGAGGCGATACGCGACATCACGCCAGTAGCCGAGCACCTCGGCCACGCCCGCTGTCCTCGCCATGTTCGGGATCAGCTGTACCTGCTCCGCCGGGTAGGTCCGGTAGACCTTCTCCGCTGCTCGACCTCTGGTGTAGAAGATTCGCGACCACGTGGCGGTCGGGCCAGCGAAGGTCCAGACCTCCGTAACGCTGTCCCAGATGGCTCCACGGACCTCGACGCGCATTCCGTCAGCAAGCCCAACCCGCACGGGGTCACGGAGAATCATGACACGACTCGGCTTATGGTAATAAATCTTGGGACTGTGCTTGAACACGATTCCAATGCGGCCGCCGCCGATCGGAGCTTCATATCGAGCCACATCCGATGTCTTATCGATAAGTTGAAGAGTCCGCTCGTCCTCGATCAGCAGCGCCTCACGGCGTGGATCGAGCACGATAGACCCCCAGGGCGCGATACGATGCATTCACTTGAGGTCGGACTCGTCGACAGTAGCGGCCGAACGTGCCGGGCGGTATCTTCCGAAGCCAGGGCGTCGGCAAGGTCGGTTCGAGCGGTGTGGGGTGGCGGTGTCGCGGTGAGGTAGTGGAATGGGCACGCCTCGTCCGGCTGATCATGACAGTTCTCTACGCCCAACATGATCGTCTGGAGCTGAGCCGTGCCCGCGTCCGCGGCTCTCCCGATCGCTGTCCTGGCCGCGCATGTCGGGGTGGCCAGCCCTACGCCGGACGAGGACTTGCTCGAAACGTTGGAGGCGGTGCCCGATCCGCGCAGAGCGCGAGGACCCGCTACCGGTTGGTAACGGTGCTGGCGGTGAGTGTCGCCGCCGTGCTGGCGGGTACCTGCTCGTACGTGGCAATCGCGGAGTGAGCCCACGATCTGCCGCTCAGTGCCAGGGTTCGGTTGGGTGTCGGGCGCTGAAGACGGTCGAGCTGGAGGCGATTGGACAGATGGTCGGGCAGCTCAACCACCCTGAACCCACCCGGCAACGCCATCGCCCGTGCCGAATCGGGCGATCGCAACGCGATGGTCAGCCTCGCCGCCACCCTCACCTGCGCGCATGTACTCGCACCCAGGTAACACGAATGCCCAGGTCAGAGACCTGGGCATTCGTCGGTGGAGGTGCCGGGAATCGAACCCGGGTCCTCCGTCGCCTCGTCAGGGCTTCTCCGTGCGCAGTCCGCTAAGCCTCTACTCGGATCCACCGGTCATGCGGACAAGCCGGTGTGACGATCCCAGTCGCTGTAGGTGTCCCAT
>DASUII010000325.1:0-16488 GCA_036279835.1 Pseudonocardiaceae bacterium | reverse complement strand
CCGATACGTCCTTTGAGGGGGCGCCAGCATGGTAGGCAGGCGGCATCGACTGGTCAGTACTCGCAAGGCGGCCGGTTTCAGTCAGGAACGGTTGGCCGAGGCGGTTGGCGTTGAGCGCTCGACGGTCATGCGCTGGGAACGTGGCGAGACGTGTCCGCAACCCTGGGCTCGGCCGAAGCTAGCGCGCGCCCTCGGGATCTCGGACCAGGCACTGTCCGAACTGCTGGTTGAATCCGCCGACCCAGATTGTGAAGCCCTGTCTCGCCACCTTGGCCGAACCGTCACCCTCGACGAGCTCGGGCTCCAGCCGCTGTCCTTACGCGCTGCGTTGGACTGGCGTGCGGATACCCTGGTCGCCCTGATTGATCTGGGGAAAGTGGACGTCGACATGGAACGCAGGCGCGTTCTTGCGGCCGCCACTTACTCCGTGGCCGCGCTGGCAGTGCCTGGCGAACCATGGTGGACGCAGATGGCGGCGCGCGGCACCGTCCGCGCTACCGCTACCGCCCGGGGCGTCGGCCGAGGTGATCTTGAGGCCGTTCGCGAGATGGCATCGCTCTTCTCGCGGGTTGACCAGCGGCGCGGAGGCCGGCACGCTCGCATGGCGCTCGTCCAGTACCTGACTTCGGATGTCGCGACTTACCTGCGGGGAAGCTATATGGACGAGCGAGTGCGCAAGGACATGTTCTCCGCGGCCAGCGAGCTCGCCTACCTTTCGGGTTGGATGGCCTTCGACAACGCGGAGCACTCCATCGCCCAGCATTACTTCTCCGTAGCGGTAAAGCTCGCCGCGGAGGCTGACGACCCGGCCATGGCGGGTCATGTTCTCCGGGCCATGGCGCATCAGGCTGTTGACTTAGGCCACTTCCGACAGGGGTTGAAGCTGGCCATCGCGTCGATGGACGGCAAGCGGTACCGAATGGCCAGCCCACGTGAACGCGCATTGTTCGGCGTCGTCTACGCGCGGGCACTCGGCGCGGCAGGTCAGAAGTCGGCCGCCGCGCAGGCGCTGATCACAGCGGAAGATGACCTGGCGTCAGCGACTACCAGCGATGATGAGCCATCGCGGGTGTTCTTCTTCGGCGAGGCAAGTCTTGCGCACGAGACTGCCTGCACGCTGCGCGATACCGGAGACCTCTCCGGCGCTCTCAAGGAGTTCCGCCGCAGCGCGCGTACCCGCAAGGCGAAAACATTCACCCGCACGCACGCCGTGACCCTCGGATACCTCGGTGCCGTGTACCTACGTCGAGGCGAGATCGACCAGGCGTGCTCCACATGGTCCACCGCGCTGGACGCCATGGATGGCATCCACTCAGCACGCGCCCGCCAGATTGTGGTTGACATGCGCGCCGCACTGTCGGCCTTCCGACGTAGCGGTGTACCGGCGACCGTCGAACTCGACGCACGCGCCTGCGCCTACCTGAACACCGGGTCACCCTGACGCCACAACCTGGGAGAAGGGAAGATTCATGGCAGGCCAGTCTTTTGAGGTCGAGCCCATCGCACAGGTGATCGGTGGGCGCATCGAAGCGACCGATGACTACTGGGGCGGAATCCGCTCCATCATCCGAATCGACAGCAGTCGCTTCGACGCCGACGCGACGGCCGGCCTGGATGAGTTCTCCCACCTGGAAATCGTCTACCGCTTCCACCTCACCGACCCGACCGACCTCAACCTCGGCGCACGTCGAGCACGAGACAATCCGGACTGGCCCGAAGTCGGCATCTTCGGCCATCGCAACATGCGCCGGTTGAACTGGCTAGGTGTCTCGCGCTGCCGTCTGATCAAGGTCGATGCCCTCGACTTGCATGTCGAGGAACTCGACGCCGTCGACGGCACCCCCGTCCTCGACATCAAACCCTGGTTCCGCGAGTTCGGTCCACGTGGCACAGTGCGCCAAGCCGCATGGTCGACCGAGATGCTCACCGAGTATTTCGCCACACCACCACAAGATTCATGAACCCCACGTTCAGATCAGACCGCAACTCCCCCGTGGGGTCCTAAAGGCGTCACCTTGGCGCACGCCGCGCAAAGGCGATGGCTGCGCGCTCGACACTTGGCGCATGTGGCGGGATATTCGTGGCACTTCACGGCCCAGCAGGCCACAGGTTGTCCATCGTTTCGTGGCTGATCTGCTTGGTCAGGTCGCCGCAGGCGGCCAACCGCGTCCGGGCAAGGCCCTGGCTCTACCGGTGGAGATCGTGCGCGCGGAGCTGCCATCACCGGAGTTGGGTCGATTTCTCTACACCGCCGTCGGGCGCGACTTGTTCTGGGTTGACCGGCTGCTCTGGCCCTGGCGGAAGTGGTACGACTGGCTGGCTCAACCTGGCGTCGAAAGCTGGGTCGCCTGGGTGCGAGGGACCCCCGCTGGTTACGCCGAACTGCATGCACAACCCGCAGGCCAGGTAGAGCTGACCTACTTCGGACTGCTGCCCTCCTTCACCGGACAAGGCCTCGGCGGACATCTCCTCACGTTCGCCCTGGACCGAGCCTGGACCATCGATCAACAATGGCCTGGCCAGCCGCCGACCAACCTGGTCTGGTTGCAACCTGCTCGCTGGACAGCCCACACGCCATGCAGACCTACCAGTCCCAAGGGCTACGCCTATACCGCGTCGAGACCGAAATCGTCCACCTGCCCGCCAAACCTCCCGGCCCCTGGCCCGGGGCGCGCTGACTCGGGCCTCGCGCAGGACTGCCGAGGTCCGGTTGGCGTGCGGGGAGTTCACTTTCGAGACTGTGAGTGTGTAGTGGTTTGTAGTACATTATAGGAGTGAGTGTGCGGGTGGATTGGAGTAGGCGTGCGGATTACATCCTTGCCCGACACGCGGTGGACCCAAGTTGGGCGAACGAAGCGGTGCGTGACGAACACGCCGTGTGGCTCGTCCCAGATCCAGCTAGCCGATCTGGCTACGCGGTACGAGTGATCGGCTATGCGGCTACTCCGGATGCGGTGCTCACGGTGATCCTCGTCGACGCCGAGGCCGATTTGACCGATCGGCCCGACGGTGACTGGTGGGGCAGCAACGCGTGGATGGCAAACCGGTGGGACCGACACCTCTACGGGGAGGCACGACCATGAGCAAGATTGACGATCTGCTCGCCGCGGAAGGCGCGGCGGCGGAAAACTATGACACGGCTGAGGAACTGCCGGCGCACGTCAGGGTGAGCCGACCCAACCTTGGGCGCGCGACGGTCGTGTCCGTGCGTCTGTCCGCTGAGGAACACGGGCTATTGCAGCGGGCTGCCGAAAATGCGAACCTGCCGGCTTCGACGTTAATGCGGATCTGGGTGCTCGATCGGCTTCGCGCGGAGGAGCGCGACGGCACCGGCGCTACGGTCGCTGAACGGCTCGCCCGGCTCGAGCGTGAGGTGTTCCAGCGAACCGCCTGACGTTCAATGCTCACCCGCTGTTGGTTTCTACAGCTACTCGGGGGTAGAAGTCGGCTAGCCCAGCATGGTGATAACCACGGATAGGGCTGCGTCGGTGGGGGTTTGTTGTTGGTCGCCGGTCACCATGTTGCGGATGGTGACTGCGCCCACCGCCCACTCGTCGCGCCCGACGATCACCGCGACGCGGGCCCCGGACTTGTTGGCCCTGGCGAGTTCCTTACCCAACTTCCGGTACTCCAGCGGGGTGCTGGTACGCAGACCGGCCTGGCGCAGACTGCGGGCGACCTGGCGGGCGGCCTGCGCGAGCGTCTCGTCCACCGGGATGACCGCGACATCCACCTCGCTGCGCGGCGACGGAAGCAGGCCATGGGTGCCCAGGAAATCCATCAAGGTGACGTCGCCCATACCGAAACCGATCCCGGGGATCTGCGCGGCGCAGAACAGTCCCACCAGGTTCGAGTAGCGGCCGCCGCCGAACAGCGAGCGGCGATTCTCCGGGTTGGTGTCGAACACCTCGAAGACCGTTGAGGTGTAGTAGTCGAATCCCCGGACGATCAGCGGATCGAACGTGATCAGATCTCGCGCGCTGCTGTCGAGGACCCGCATCAGGACTGACTGCTCGCGCGCCTCGCTCGGGAGATCGTCAAGGAGGGCGTCGCCGGCGCTGAGGATCTCGCCCAGTCGGTGGAACTGTTTTTCCGTCAGGCCCAGCTCGGCGGCTTCTTGGGCCAGCTTGTCCTGCGGGTATTTCTCCCATCGGTCGATGAGCGCGCTCACCTGACGGACCTGATCGGCTGACACTTCGACCATCGTCGTCAGGATCGCATTCAACAGAACCCGGTCACTGACACGCAGCACCCACATGTCGGGCAACGCGGTCAGGCCGGCCATCATGTCGTGGATCAGTTCGAAGATCTCGATCTCACACGACGGACTGCCCGACCCGAACACGTCGACGTTGATCTGCCAGTGCTCACGAACCCGGCCGCGCTGTGGACGCTCGTAGCGGTGGCAGTTCGGGTGGCTGTACCACCGCACCGGGAACGGGAGCTTGCCGGCGTTGCCGGCGATGATCCTGGCCACCGACGGGGTCATCTCCGGGCGCAGGGCCAGCCGCCGGTCGCCACGGTCGGTCAACGTGTACAGCTGCTGCTCGACGATCTCCTGACTCGACTTCGCCTCGTAGATCTCGACCGGTTCCAGGATCGGGCCGTCGTAGCGCAGGTAGCCGTACCGTTCGATCACGTCATAGAGCCGCTGGAAAACCTGAGTCCGGACACTCATCTCCGCAGGCAAGAAGTCCCGGGTACCACGGTAGGGCGCCGTCGGCAGGTAGTCAGCCACGGTGCAAGAGCGTAGGCGCAGCTCGCTACAGCGCGTCGTGGTGGGCCGCGACGGCGGTGCGTGCCGTCAAAAGGTTGCGCAGCCGGCTCAGCGCCCGGTGCTGCGCCACCCGGACCGCGCCAGGCGTCGAGCCCACAGCTTCGGCGGTCTCCTCCGCCGACATCCCGACCACCACCCGCAAAATGAGCACCTCACGCTGCCGTTCGGGCAAGTTGTGCAGCAGTTTGGCCATCCGTCCGGTGACCTCATTCTGTAGCACCTGCGCCTCCGGACCTTCGGTCAGCTCCGGAGTTTCCGGCAGTTCCGGGACCAGATCGGCGCGGTTACGCGCTGCGTTGCGGTGCGCGTCGGCCACCTTGTGCGAGGCGATGCCGTAGACGAAGGACAGAAACGGCCGGCCTTGGTCGCGGTAGCTCGGCAGGGCGGTGAGCACCGCGAGGCATACCTCCTGGGCTACGTCATCGGCCGAAGCGAACGTCTTCTCCTGACCACCGACGCGAGCCCGGCAGTACCGCAGCACCAGGGGCCGGACCCGGCGGAGCACCCGATCGACGGCATCTCGCTCACCATTGACGGCTGCCGCAACAAGTACGGCGAAGTCGTCGTCGACGGCGCTGGGGAACTCCCTGCTAGCAGGAGAAGATACAGTGGAAGCCTTAGCTTCGGAAAGGCCGAGAACAGATTGACGCAGCGTCGCGATACCATTCCATGCAGTTGCGTCGCGCACTGAGACTGAATTCGCGATAGGGAGGGGCTCGCAGTCCTGTGGCGCCTTGAGCAGTGCAACGTTATCCACGGTTGTGCTCACCATCCCTTCCCCTCGTAGGGCGACCGCAGATCATCAGACGGTCCAGTGCTTACTGCGCACAGACTGCCGGATTCCGGAGCACTGGTCATCCCATCTACAGATCATCTTCTGGCTACCCCAGACCCGGCAGGACCACTACCTCAGCTGAGGTAGTGCGGAGGGCTTCTACATCTGTGGGATAAGCGCGCCGCGTTCAGCGGGTATCCCGCCAGGTGCCCGCTGGTAGCTGCGCGCGCCCCTGTCGCCTGCTACCCCGGGCCGGTGGTCACGCCGATGGTCCACAGAGTTACGTACTGGCTACCGATTGACGCGTGATGTCACGGCTAGGCACAGTGGTGGCCCTGAGTCAGCAAAACTTCTGGGGGAGAATGCGATGTCTGACGCACTGAGTTTCACCGAGGTATACCGGCAGCACGTCGAGTTGTTGCCAGCCCGGACCGTCTTGTCGATGTTCCTCAAAGGCAAGGACACCAGTACCGGCGGCACCGGAGGCACCAGTTCCGGCGACCTCCTTGTCCAGACCTTTGGGCCCATCCTGACAAGCATGCTGCCTCACTAGCTTTGAGCAGACTGACTAAAGGGGTAGCACCGCGCTAGGGGGCGCACAAATCGTCGAAACCGCTCGTTGCAGGTCTTCATCGAGGAATCCTCGCGGGTAGATCAGCCCCGTCCGCGTGACAGTGGTACTGTTATGACAGTGCCACTGTCACGTTGGGAGGCGCAGTCTGTGGTTGACGAGCTCACCATCGCGGGGCTGGCCGCTCGCACCGGGATCAGTGTGCGGACGATCCGTTTCTACACCGGGTTGGGCCTGATCCCGCCGCCGGCGGTGCGCGGTCGGCTGGGCTGGTACGACGAGTGCCACGCGGCCCGCCTGCAGCTGATCCGCGACCTGCAGGAGCTGGGGTTCACGCTGGCGGCCATCGAGGGCTACCTCGCCAGGATCCCGCTGGACCGATCACCCGAGGACCTTGCCCTGCACCGCGCGCTGCTCGCGCCGTGGCTGCCCGAGCAGTCAGAGACCGTCAGCAGGACCGAGCTCGATACTCGCGCCGGGCGCATTCTTAATGACGACGAGCTGGCCCGGCTGGTGACGCTCGGGGTGATCCGGCGCGACGAGGCTGCTGATCGCGACGAGGCTGCTGATGCAGCCCAGGCCTGGACGCTCACCAGCCCCGCAATGTTGCGTTACGGGCTGAGCTTGCTCGGCACCGAGATGGACTTCGCGGTGCAACTGGCGTCCAAGCAGATCATCGAAGCGCATACCAGCGCGTTGGCCACCGAGTTGGTGGCGTTGTTCCACAACACGGTGTTACGTGAATATCGGGAGCGTGGCCGCCCGCCCGAGCTGCGCGACCGGCTGATCGCCCTATTGGAGCAGCTCAAACCGGTCACCGTCGACGGGGTCGTCACTAATTTCCAGCTGGCCGTCAATCGCGCGATCCGCGAATCCGTTCCCGCAAGTGCCGAAGCGCTATCTCCACAATCCGGAGCGAGTCATGACTGAAGCATTCCTTTACGAAGCCCTGCGCACCCCGCGGGGCAAGGGCAAGCCGACCGGCGCGCTGCACGGCGTCAAGCCGATCTCCCTGGTCACCGGGCTGATCGACGAGCTGCGCAACCGCCACCCGAATCTGGACCCGGCGCGGATCGACGACATGGTGCTCGGAATCGTCGCCCCCATAGGTGACCAGGGCGGCGACCTGCCGCGCGCCGCGGCATTGGCTGCCGGGCTGCCCGACACCGTCGCCGGGCTGCAGATCAACCGGTTCTGCGCCTCGGGCCTGGAAGCGGTGAACCTGGGTGCGATGAAGGTCCGGTCGGGGTGGGAGGACCTGGTGCTCACCGGCGGCGTGGAGTCGATGTCCCGGGTGCCGATGGGCTCCGACGGCGGTGCCATCGCGATGGACCCGGAGACCGCCTACGCGGCTCGCTTCGTCCCGCAGGGCATCAGCGCGGATCTGATCGCCACCATCGAGGGCTTCACCCGCCACGACGTCGACTCCTACGCCGTGGAATCCCAGCACCGCGCCGCCAAGGCGTGGAGCAACGGCTACTTCCAGCGCTCGGTCGTCCCAGTGCGGGACCGCACCGGCGCCGTCATCCTCGAGCGCGACGAGCACCTGCGCCCGGACACCACCATGGCGGCCCTCGGCGCGCTCACCCCGTCCTTCGCCGACATCGGTGAGCAGGCCGGGTTCGACGCCGTCGCGTTGCAGCGCTACCACTGGGTGGAGCGCATCGAGCATGTCCATCACGCCGGCAACTCCTCGGGCATCGTCGACGGTGCCGCGTTGGTGGTGGTCGGCTCCGAGCAGGTCGGGCGGGATCTCGGGCTGACCCCACGGGCCCGGATCGTGGCCGGCGCGGTCACCGGCGAGGAGCCGACGATCATGTTGACCGGCCCGGCCCCGGCGACCCGCAAGGCGCTGGCCAAGGCCGGCATGACGATGGACCAGATCGACCTGGTGGAGGTCAACGAGGCCTTCGCTGCGGTGGTGCTGCGCTTCATGCGGGAGATGGACGTCCCGCACGACAAGCTCAACGTCAACGGCGGCGCGATCGCCCTGGGTCACCCGCTGGGCGCCACCGGCGCGATGATCCTGGGCAGCCTGATCGACGAGTTGGAGCGCCGCGACCTGCGTTACGGCCTAGCCACCCTGTGCGTCGGCGGCGGCATGGGCATCGCCACCATCATCGAGCGGTTGTAAGGGGTAGCAATGTTTCGTTGGGACCGGGATGCCGATGGCATCGTGACGCTGACCATGGACGATCCGGGCAAGTCGGCGAACACGATGAACGACCGTTATGTCACCTCGATGGCCGAGACGCTGGATCGTCTGGAGGCCGAGCGGGACTCGATCACCGGCGTGATCCTCACCTCGGCGAAGAAGACCTTCTTCGCCGGTGCCGACCTCAACGCGCTACGCAACATCACGCCGGAGACCGCCCATGAGTTCGCCGCTCACATCGCGCTGCTCAAGGGCCAGCTGCGGCGGCTGGAGAAGTTGGGCAAACCGGTCGTCGCCGCACTCAACGGCACCGCGCTGGGTGGTGGCCTGGAGATCGCGCTGGCCTGCCACCACCGCATCGCACTGGACAACCCGAGTACCAAGATCGGCTTTCCCGAGGTGACGTTGGGAATACTGCCGGGTCTCGGCGGAGTGGTCCGCACGGTGCGGATGCTCGGCCTGATGACCGCGCTGACGCAGCTGCTGATGCAGGGCCAGCAGCTACCCCCGGCGCAGGCCAAGGAGATCGGCATCGTCGACGAGGTGGTCGCGACGCCCGAGGAGATGTTCGCGCGAGCGCGAGAGTGGATCGCGGCGCACCCGCGGGCGCAGCAGTCCTGGGACGTCCGAGGCTACAAGATCCCCGGTGGTACGCCGTCCACCCCGGCGTTGGCGCAGATGCTGCCGGCATTCCCGGCCACCCTGCGCAAGCAGCTCAAAGGCGCGCCGATGCCGGCCCCGCACCACATCCTGTGCGCGGCGGTGGAAGGGTCGCAGGTCGATGTGGACACCGCGATGCAGATCGAGAGCCGCTACTTCATGGACCTGGCCACCAGCCAGGTCGCCAAGAACATGATCAAGGCGTTCTTCTTCGACCTGCAGCACATCAACAAGGGCGGCAGCCGGCCCGACGGATATCCGAAGCGCACCTTCGGCAAGGTCGGCGTGCTCGGCGCCGGGATGATGGGCGCGGGCATCGCCTACTCGTGCGCCCGCGCGGGCATGGACGTCGTGCTCAAGGACGTGGATCTCGCGGCGGCGCAGCGAGGCAAGAGATACTCCGAGAAGGTGCTGGGCAAAGCCATGTCGCGTGGTCGATCCACCGCCGAGCAGCGCGATGCGCTACTGGCCCGGATCACCCCGACCGCCGATGCGGCCGATCTGAAGGGCTGCGACCTGGTGATCGAGGCGGTGTTCGAGGACCCGGCGCTGAAGAAGAAGGTCTTCGCCGAGATCCTCGACGTGGTCGATCCCGATGCCCTGCTGTGCTCGAACACCTCGACCCTGCCGATCACCGACCTGGCGTCGGGAGTCGACCGCCCGGCCGACTTCGTTGGCCTGCACTTCTTCTCCCCGGTGGACAAGATGCCGCTGGTGGAGATCGTCCGTGGCGCGCAGACGTCGGACGCGGCGCTGGCCGCCGCGGTGGACGTGGTGCAACAGATCCGCAAGACCCCGATCGTCGTCAACGACAGCCGTGGCTTCTTCACCAGCCGCGTGATCGGCACCGTCCTCAACGAGGGTGTCGCGATGCTCGCCGAGGGCGCGCCCCCGGCATCGATCGAGCAGGCCACCTTGCAGGCCGGCTACCCGGCGCCGGTGCTGCAGTTGATGGACGAGCTGACCCTGACCCTCACCCGCATGATCCGTGAGCAGACCCGGCACGGTGTCGAGGCCGCCGGGGGCGCCTGGACCCCGCATCCGGCCGACGCGATCGTGGACCGGATGGTGCTGGAGCTGGGCCGCCCCGGGCGTTCAGGCGGCGCTGGGTTCTACGAGTACGAGGCTGGCCGGCGTACCCGCTTGTGGCCTGGCCTGGTCGAACACTTCGGACCGTTGCGTCCGGATGCGATTCCGTTTGTTGACATGAAGGAGCGGATGCTGTTCGTCGAGGTGCTGGAGTCCGTGAAGTGCATCGACGAGGGTGTGATCACCTCGGTGCCCGACGCCAACATCGGCTCGATCATGGGGATCGGGTTCCCGCCGTGGACCGGTGGTGTGGTGCAGTTCATCAACGGCTACCCCGGTGGGCTGGCCGCCTTCGTCGCCCGCGCGCGCGAACTCGCTGACCGCTACGGCCCCCGCTTCGCCCCACCCGCGTCACTGATCACCAAAGCCGACGCTGGCGAGTCCTTTTCCTAGACCCAGCTACCCCACTTGCGACCGTCGGGGTGCTCTCCGCCTCGGGAACCGGAGTGCTGATCGGCGAGGAGGAGCCACCGGGAGGCGTGAGCGGATAGCGTGGCGGCGTGAATCGCAGTCCGGTGCCCGATCCGGACCGCCGTGAGGCGGCGGCTGCCGTGCCTTACCCGTTGCGGGTGGCGGCTGCGCTGTCGTGGCGGATGCTGACGGTGGCCGGGCTGATCGTCGTGCTGGGCTATGTGGTGATCGCCTTGCAGCAGGTGGTGATCCCGGTGGCGGTGGCGCTGCTGCTGACTGCGTTGTTGGGGCCGGTAGTGGACTGGTTGACCAGGCGACGGGTGCCCAGGGGGATCGCCACTCTGGTGGTCTTGGTCACCGGACTCGCACTGATCGGCGGACTGCTGGGTTTCGTCATTCAGGCCTTCATCAACGGGTTGCCCGAGCTGCAGATCCAGATCGCCAACAGTGTCCAGCAGATCCGGGTGTGGCTGCAGCATCCGCCGTTCGGTCTGCCACCAGTGAATCTGCAGAACCTGCTCGACTCGCTGAGCCGGTCAGTGGCCAACAACCGTTATGCGATCACCTCGGGCGCGTTGTCCACCGCGTTCACGGTCGGTCAATACCTCGCCGGTGCCGCGCTGGCGTTGTTCACGTTGATCTACTTCCTCTACGGCGGCCGGTCGATGTGGAGCTTCCTGCTCGGTGCGGTGCCCCTCCCGGTCCGCGACCGGGTCGATGTCGCGGGGCAGCGCTCATTCGCCTCTCTGGTCGGGTTCATCCGGGCCACCGCGCTGGTGGCAGTGATGGATGCATTGGGTATCGGGATCGGGTTGGTGGCGGTGGGCGCCCCGCTGGTGGTGCCGCTGGCCGCGTTGGTATTCCTGGCGGCGTTCATCCCAGTGGTTGGCGCAGTGGTCTCCGGCGTAGTCGCGGTGCTGGTGGTGCTGGTAACCAACGGGCCGGTGCCGGCGCTGATCGTGCTCGCAGTGGTGATCGGCGTGCAGCAGCTCGAGGGCAACGTCATGCAGCCGCTGCTGATGGGCCGCGCCGTTGAGCTCAACGGGGTGGCGGTGGTGTTGGCCGTCGCGGTGGGCTCAGTGGTCGCCGGTATCGCCGGCGCTCTGCTGGCGGTGCCGATGCTCGCCGTGCTCAACGCTGGCATCCGGGCGCTGGTCAGCGGAAACCTTGAGCCTGACGACGACTCCGGCGCTGTGGGTTCCGCGTTCCCACCGGCCGATGTCCCGGTGGACCCTCTCCTGGGCCATTCCGAAGAGCCGAGCGATTCGTGAGATCGGTAGATCTTGCCGCCGCCCGCGGCCGGATCATTGCTGACGTACTGCCTGGGCCGGACGATCCGCCGATGGGGGTGCTGTTCTGCGGGATCAACCCGGGCCTGACCTCCGCCGCCACCGGTCACCACTTCGCCCGGCCGGGCAACCGCTTCTGGCCGGCGCTGCACGGCGCCGGCTTCACCCCGCGCCAGTTGCGGCCCGACGAGCAGCACCTGTTGCCTTCGCTCGGGTTGGGGATCACCAATATCGTGCCCCGGGCCACCGCCCGGGCAGACGAGTTGAGCCCGGCCGAGTTGCTGGCTGGCGGCGCTACGCTCCGGAATCTCGTGCGCGACTTACGTCCAAGCGCGCTAGGCGTCGTCGGGATCACCGCCTACCGGGTGGCTTTCGCCGCGCCCCAGGCCACCGTCGGACCGCAGCCCGCCTGGGAAACGACGCTGGTCTGGGCGCTACCCAACCCCAGTGGTCTCAACGCGCACTGGTCGTTGCCGGCGATGGTGACCGAGTTCACCCGCTTCCGGCTGGCCGCCGCCGCACGATCCGAGCTGTCCGATCCATCCAAGACACCCGGTCATCCAAGGTCGTAACGTCGCAGTTATGGGCATCGACGCGAGACTGGATGTAATCCGCTCCGCTCGGAAGCTGAGGTACGAATCAGCTGGCCTGGAGCAGCTGACCCAGCCGCTCTGTCCTTCCCGAACTCCACAGCAGAGCTGTTAGGGAGCGCCCGGGCAGCTCCCCTGTGGAGTTCGGGAGCTGTAGCGCGTAGAGGTCCGGGGTGTGGACAGAGCGCGAGGTGTGGACAACTCGGGGGTTTGGGCGTCCGGCGAGAGGATCGGATGCCCTGTTCGGGGCATGCTGCGAGGCATGAGGCAGCTCAACGCACCGTTTCGGGGATCACTTGCGGTGGACGCCGGGGCGCTGACCAAGGGCCAGTTGCGCGGCTCGGCGTTCCGTAGGCTGTTCCCCGACATCTACCTGCCGCGCGAGATCGCACCAACGCTGGTCGTGCGCTCGCGGGGAGCGCACCTGCTGGTCGCCGGGCACGGCGCGTTGGCCGGCTACTCCGCAGCGGAGTTGCTCGGGGCCCGGGTCGCGCCCCGCGACGCCGATGCGGAGGTGATCGTGCCGGGCGCGAACTTTCGCGAGAGCCGTGGGCTACGAGTGCACCGGGAGCAGCTTGCCGACGACGAGGTTCAGACGGTGGACGGCTTGGTGATGACCTCGGCAATCCGCACGGCATACGACCTGGCGCGGTGGTCGACGCAGATCGAGGGTGTCGTGGCGGCCGACGCGCTGGGTCGGATCGGACGCTTCGGGCCGCGCGCGCTGATCGAGATGGCCGCCCGCTATCCCGGGGCGCGGTGGCGCAGCCGAATTGCCCTGGTCGCCGAGTTGATGGACCCGCGCGCGGAGTCGGCCATGGAGACCCGGTGCCGGGTGTCACTGATCCTGCGCGGGTTGCCGCGGCCCGAGCTGCAGCACCAGGTGCGCGACGAACTCGGGAATCATGTGGCCTGGTTGGACATGGCCTACCCGGCCGCCATGACCGGCGTGGAGTTCGAGGGCGAGCACCATCAAGAGACGCCGACGTTTCGGGCTGATCTGGCGCGGCACAACCGGCTCGCCGCCCTAGGCTGGACCGTCTTGCGGGCCAGCGCCACCGACGTGCTGCGCAACCCAGACGCGTTCGCCGCCCAAGTCCGCGCCGTACTCGGCCAACGCGCTGCCTAACCCCACCGCGCTGCCTAACCCCACCGCGCTGCCTCACCCCACTGCGCTGCGGGAAGCCGGGTGCGGCGCGCGTGACGGGGGCCAGTAGCTGCTAACCACCCCAGCACTGGCATGATCCGCGGGCATGCCGGGCGCCACCGACATCATGACGCCACTGTGGCGGGGCGTGGTGTTGTTCCGGGCCATCACGGCGGCTTTCGCGGTCGCGGCGATCACGGTGCACCACCACGGTTTCGCTCGGCCAGCTCTGGGCGGGGCGGTGCTCGCCGGGATCGCGGTGTGGACCGTTGCGACCTGTCTGGCCTACAGCTACGACCGCACCCGCCGGACCCGCGTGATCGTGATCGACCTGCTGGTGACACTGACGCTGATGAGTTCGTCGGCGCTGGTGCTGTCCACTGAGCAGCTCACCGAAGTCGCGCAGCGAACGCCGTTGCTCACCACGGTGTGGTCCAGCGGCCCGGTGGTCGCTGTCGCGGTGCACGCCGGCCGCCTTGCCGGTGCGACGTTCGGCCTCGCCGTCGCGGTGGTCGACGTCTGGGTGCGCGGGTTCTTCAGCATCGACCTCGCCCGCGACACGATCCTGCTGGTGGGAACCGGGTTCGTGCTCGGGCTCGCGGCGACGGCGGCTCGGCGGGCGAGCGAGCAGCTGCGCCGGGCGGCCCGCGCCGAGGCGGCCGCCACTGAACGGGAGCGGCTGGCTAGATCCGTCCACGACAGCGTGGTGCAGGTGCTGGCCCGGATGCGAGCCCGCAGTGGCCAGCTCGATGGGGAGGCCGGTGAGCTGGCACGGTTGGCGGGAGAGCAGGAGATCGCATTGCGGTACCTGTTCTCGGCGACGACGCCCGACGCTACCGGCGAGCAGGACCTGGCCAGCGCGGTGCGCCTGCTGGCTGGCCCCAGGGTCGAGGTGTCAACGCCCGCGACCGCAGTACCGCTACCCGCCGCCGATGTCGACGAGCTGGTCGCCGTCGTCCGGGAGGCGTTGGCCAACACCGCCCGGCACGGCGGTCCGGGGGCGAGGTCATGGGTACTGGTCGAGGATCTCGACGACGAAGTGGTGCTCAGCGTCCGGGACGACGGACCGGGGGTCGACAGCGGACAGCTCGTCGGTGCGCTGCATGACGGCCGGATGGGAGTGTCGCGTTCGATCCGCGGCCGGGTAGCCGATCTGGGCGCGACGTTGACGCTGGATACCGGTCCGGGGCGGGGTACCGAGTGGGAGGTGCGGCTGGCTCGCGTCCGGCACGGTGTGGCGCCGTGACCGGCTGTCGTGGTGACGGCCAGGCGGTGATCCGGGTCATGGTGGTCGACGACCACCCGATGTGGCGCGACGGGGTGGCCCGCGACCTCGCCGAGCGCGGCTTCGAGGTGGTGGCTACCGCGGTTGACGGCGTGGCCGCGTTGCGCATCATCGCTGCCGTCCGTCCGGACGTGGTGCTGATGGACCTGCATTTCGGCTCCGAAGGACCATCCGGCGCGGAAACCACCCGGCGCATCATCGACAGTTGGCCGCATATCACAGTGCTGGTGCTGTCCGCCTCCGGTGCGGATGCCGACGTGCTGGCTGCGGTACAGGCCGGGGCCTCGGGGTACTTGATGAAATCCGCGTCGCTGGACGAGCTCGCCGACGCCGTGCGCCGGACGGCCGAAGGCGACGCGGTGTTCACCGCCGGCTTGGCCGGCCTGCTGCTCGGCGAATACCGCCGGATCGCGCGCGGCCCCGAGAACCAGGTGCCCCAGCTCACCGAGCGGGAGACCGAGGTGTTGCGCCGGGTGGCCACTGGGCACACCGCTCGACAGATCGCCGACGAGCTGGTGATCAGCCACCGCACCGTGGAGAACCACGTGCAGTCCACGTTGCGCAAACTGCAGCTGCACAACCGCGTCGAGCTGGCCCGCTACGCGATCGAGCACGGCCTCACCCAGTAAGAAAAGCTCACCCGAGGCGGGGTCAGGATTGCCTGACAACAGGTGTCACGCGGTGGGTGGGAGCCGTATCGTTCGAGGCAGGCGCCTATCAGGGCCCGAAAGGGCCCGCTAGTGGTCCGCCGACCGGGTAGCAAGGGGGGTGGCACCCGGTCGGCGGCCGCTACGCCAGCGGCCAGGGGGAGTTGCCGCTTGCGCCATCGGTGTGCCGGGCGCCGTGCGGCGGCCCAGCAACCGTTCGGTCCGGCTGACGTCAAGTGGAGCCGGGTCCTGCGGTTTGTTCACCGATCGCTCCAGTGTGCGTGATGACGTGTGCTGTTGACAACCACTGAGCCCACAATGGCCACCATCCTGGCTCGCACGGCGACCCCCGGTACGCTGACGCACCCCGGCTCAACCGGGAGTACTCGCAGGGATGGTGGGTAACGTGGAGTTCGAGCTTGAACGGGATGCGTTCGCCGAGGCCATCGCGTGGACGGCGAAGGGTTTACCAGCCCGTCCGGTCGTCCCGGTGACCGCTGGAGTGGTCCTCGAGGTGACCGACGGCGCGATGATCGTCTCCGGTTTCGACTTCGAGGTACTCAACCGTATCGAAGTGCCGGTCACCGACAAGGCCGCTGGCCGGGTGCTGGTGTCCGGCCGGCTGCTTGCCGAGATCGCCCGCGCACTGCCGCCGAAGGATGTACGGGTGGTGGTCGAGGGAAACCGGCTGGTGGTGCGCTGCGGTTCGGTCCGGTTCAACCTGCCGCTGTTGCACATCGAGGACTACCCTGCGGTGCCGGTACTGCCGGCCACCTCGGGAAAGGTCCGTGGTGACGTCTTCGCCACCGCCGTCGCGCAGGTCACCGCCGCAGCCAGCCGTGACGAGACGCTGCCCATGCTCACCGGGGTGCGCATGGAGATCGGCCCCGAGGCGCTCATCCTGGCCGCCACCGACCGGTACCGCCTCGCTGAGCGGCACATCCCGTGGACGCCGACCGGCACGGTGCCGAGCACCTCGCTCATCGTTCCGGCCAAGACGCTGGCCGATGTCGCCAAGTCGCTCGGTTCGGCCAGCGAGGTGGTGCTGTCGATGGGCGACGCCGACGACGCGGGGTTCCTGGGCTTCTCCGC
>DASUII010000324.1:0-5696 GCA_036279835.1 Pseudonocardiaceae bacterium | reverse complement strand
GGATGAAGCGGAGATGCCCTCGGGAAACGTCGTTGCGACTGCCCCATAGGCTGGGCGCCATGAATGCACCCGTGCTCACCGCCGTGGCCTGGCCTTACGCCAACGGACCCCGGCACATCGGCCACGTCTCCGGTTTCGGTGTCCCGTCGGACATCTTCGCGCGCTACCAGCGAATGGCCGGCAACCGGGTGCTGATGATCTCGGGAACCGATGAGAACGGCACCCCGATCCAGGTGCAGGCCGACGCTGAGGGCGTCACGCCCCGCGAGCTCGCGGACAAGTACAACCGATTGATCGTAGGAGATTTGCAGGGTCTGGGATTGTCCTACGACCTGTTCACCCGCACCACCACGGCTAACCACCACCGGGTGGTGCAGGAGCTGTTTTTGGCATTGCACCGCAACGGCTACGTGATCGCGCGCAGCGCGCTCGGCGCGATCAGCCCGTCGACCGGACGTACTCTGCCGGACCGCTACATCGAGGGCACCTGCCCGATCTGCGGCTACGACAGTGCCCGCGGCGACCAGTGCGACCACTGCGGCAACCAACTCGACCCGGCCGACCTGATCAAACCACGGTCCAAAATCAACGGCGAAACCCCGAAGTTCGTGCAGACCGAGCACCTGTTCCTCGACCTGCCGGCGTTCACCAAGGCGCTCGGTGGATGGCTGTCCACCCGCACTGAGTGGCGACCCAATGTGCTGAAGTTCTCGCTGAATCTGCTGGACGATCTGCGGCCGCGCCCGATCACCCGCGACCTCGACTGGGGGGTGCGGGTCCCCCTGGATGGCTGGCGTGACGCGCCGATGAAGCGGTTCTACGTCTGGTTCGACGCGGTGATCGGGTACCTGTCGGCGTCGGTGGAGTGGGCGGTGCGCTCGGGTGACCCGGACGCCTGGCAAGCCTGGTGGTGTGACCCGGATGCCCGTTCGTACTACTTCATGGGTAAGGACAACATCACCTTCCACTCCCAGATCTGGCCCGCCATGCTGCTCGGCCAGAACGGGGCTGGGGATCGCGGTGGCGAGCCCGGGCCGTTCGGCACGCTGAACCTGCCCACCGAGGTGGTGTCCAGCGAGTTCCTCACCATGAGCGGCTCGAAGTTCTCCACCTCGCGCGGGACGGTGATCTACGTCGGGGACTTCCTGCGCGAGTTCGGCGCGGACACCCTGCGCTACTTCATCTCGGTGGCCGGCCCCGAGACCCAGGACACCGATTTCACCTGGGACGAGTTCGTCCGCCGGGTCAACTTCGAGCTGGCCAACGAGTGGGGCAACCTGGTCAACCGCTCCATCGCGATGGCGCACCGCAACGTCGGCGCCGTGCCGCGGCCCTCGACTTTGCAGGCCGCCGACTCCGAGCTGCTGGCCACCTCGCGGGCGGGTTTCGACACAGTCGGGGGGTTGCTGGAGCGCAATCGGGTCAAGGCCGCGATCGGCGAGGCGATGCGGGTGGTGAGCGCGGCGAACAAGTACCTGTCCGAGCAGGAGCCGTGGAAGCACAAGGATGACCCGGAGCGCCGGGACACCATCCTGCACACCGCGCTGCAGGTCGTCTCCGACGCCAACACACTGCTCACCCCATTCCTGCCGCATGCCGCCCAGCAGGTGCACGAGCAGCTTGGCGGCACCGGAATATGGTCGGCCCAGCCGCAGATCCGGACGGTCAGCGAAATCGTCGCGGGCTCTGGCCCCGACTACCCGGTGATCACCGGCGACTACGCCGCGGAACAGGCCCGCTGGACCAGCGTCCCCATCGAGCCCGGCTGCCCCCTAGCCAAACCAACCCCCCTGTTCACCAAACTGGACCCCAAGCTAGGCCAATCGGGGCCCAGCTGGGCCCCGATTGAAGCCTCGTGAGTGCCAAACAGTGTTATAGCACTTGATGCCACTCACGAGCGGCTTGCCGCCACCTCCGCCGCGGTTGCCGGCGACTGTCATCGACGCGCATACGCACTTGGACGCGTGCGGGGCAACCGACGCGGCGGGTGTTGGGGCGGCGCTGGACCGCGCGGGGGCGGTCGGGGTCGCCGCGGTAGTGACGGTGGCTGATGACATGGACTCGGCACGCTGGGTGGTGTCGGCGTCGAGCTGGGACGAGCGGGTGTTCGCGGCGGTGGCGCTGCATCCCACCCGCACCGCGACGATGACCGACGCTGACCGCGCCGAGCTCGAGCAGCTTGTGCGGCAACCCCGGGTGGTGGCCGTGGGGGAGACCGGCCTGGACTACTACTGGACGCAACGCGATCCGCGTTGCGCGCCACCGGAGACGCAACGGGAGGCCTACCGCTGGCACATCGACCTCGCCAAGCGGGTCGGCAAGCCGCTGATGATCCACGATCGGGACGCACACGGCGATGTGCTGGCGGTGCTCGAGCAGGAAGGGCCACCGCAGACCGTCATCTTCCACTGCTTCTCCGGGGATTCCGCGATGGCGCGGATCTGCGTCGATGCCGGTTATGTCCTGTCTTTCTCCGGCACGGTGACTTTCCGCAACGCTCGCGAGTTACGCGAGGCGGCGATGCTGGTCCCCGACGCGCAGCTGCTGGTGGAGACCGACGCCCCGTTCCTCACCCCGCATCCGTACCGGGGAAGGCCCAACGAACCGGTCAACCTGCCCTACACCGTCCGGGATCTCGCCGCGCTGCGCGGCCAGGACGTGACCGAGTTCGCGGCGTCAAGCTGCGCCAACGCCGCGCGAATCTTCGGATTCGGGCCTCCAGCTACCAAAAGTGACTTCGGCGCGACCGATGCCGCTGAACGTTCCTGACCGCTCAATCGGCGACACTTCCCAAGAAATGTTTGCGCACTCGGCTACGAACCGTTACCGTTCCGTCACTGTCAGCCGGGATGGGGTAGTTCCGGCACGGGGATGTGGATCGCTGCCGGCGGCGTCACGGCCGTGCGGGCAGGGATCCGTCGGGATGAGCCTGCCTTCTTTGTGGAGGTGGGCGTCTACTCCCGGTTGTTCTCGTGCTTCCCCTGCCCGGAACTGCGACGACTGGACATTGGTGACCACTCGTACGTTCGTCAGAGGCACGCTGGTAGCTACCATGCTGGCAGTGACAACCGGCACTGCCTCGGTTCTCACCATGGACAAGACCATCACCGTCACGGTGGACGGTGAGCAGCGGACCATCCACACATTCGCTTCCTCCGTCGCGGGCGCGCTGGAATCCGCGGGGCTTCGCGTCGATGAGCAGGACGCGCTGGCCCCCACTGCGAACAGTGCCGTCGAGGACGGCAGCCGGATCGTGCTCAAGCGCGCCCGACCGCTCGCGCTGACCGTCGACGGGACCCAGCACGAGATCTGGACCACCGCCCTCACCGTCGACACGGCGTTGCAGCAGGTGGGGATGAGCGCCCCGGGCATGCAGCTGTCGGCTGATCGGTCCCGGCGCATTCCGCTGGAGGGCATGGCTCTGGTGGTACAGATCGCGAAGCCGATCACTCTGCTCGATGGGGGCCAGCCGGCGAAGGAGATCCAGGCCACCGCGCTGTCGGTCGGTGATCTGCTTACCCAGCAAGGCGTTCCGTTGCAGGACCGCGACCTGGTCACCCCGGCACGAAACTCGCCGGTCCTGCCTGGGATGACGGTGGAGGTGACCCGCGTGGTCACCGAGGAACGTACTTATAAGCAACTCGTCGCGCCCCCGGTCAAGAAGGTCAGAGATCCCCGGCTGCCGATCGGCAGTGAGGTCGTTGAAGATCCTGGCGCTCCGGGAGAGCAGATCGTCACGTTCCGGGTCACCCTGGCCAATGGTCAAGAAGCCGACCGCAAGCAGCTCGCCGCCCAGGAGGTCACGCCGGCGCGGCCGGCCCGGGTCCGGGTGGGTGCGAAGGGGTCCGGGCAGGGGTCCGCGCAGCGGTATACCGCCACTGGGGCCACCGTGTGGGATCAACTGGCGCGATGCGAGTCCGGCGGCAACTGGGCTGCCAACTCGGGCAACGGCTATTACGGAGGCCTGCAGTTCGACAAAGCCACCTGGAGCGCCAACGGCGGTAACCAGTACGCCCCGTACCCGAACCAGGCGAGCCGCGAGCAACAGATCGAGATCGCTCAACGGGTCCGCAACGCCCGCGGCAACTACCACGCCTGGCCAACCTGCTCAGCCGAGGTCGGCCTGGCCTAGTCTCACCCGTCATGGAGACATATCGGGGCTATCGGGCGTCTGGCCACCCCGATAAGTCTCCATGACGGGGTTGCTCGGGCCGGCCGAGTTGCGGACGTTGGCGCAGCGGCTGGGGGTGCGGCCGGCTAAGCGGCTTGGGCAGAACTTCGTGCATGACGCGAACACGGTGCGCCGGATCGTGGCGGCGGCCAACTTGTCCCCCGACGACGTCGTGCTGGAGGTCGGGCCTGGGCTGGGCTCCCTGACCCTGGCGTTGCTCGGCGCGGTGGACCGAGTGCTGGCCGTGGAGGTGGATCCGCTGCTGGCCGGCGCGTTGCCCGCCACGGTGGCCGCCCGCGCCCCGGAACGCGCTGCTGCGCTACGCATTCTGACCGCGGACGCACTTCGCGTGCGGCGGGCGGAGATCGTCGAGGCGGCAGGGGGTCTGGAACCCACCGCGCTGGTCGCGAACCTGCCCTACAACGTCGGTGTTCCCGTACTGCTGCATCTGCTCGCCGAGCTGCCGAGCCTGCGCCGCGGGCTGGTGATGGTGCAGGCCGAGGTGGCCGACCGGCTGGCCGCCCCGCCCGGCAGCCGATGCTACGGCGCGCCCAGCGTCAAGGCGGCCTGGTTCGCCGACGTCCGCCGGGCCGGGCCGGTGCCCCGTGCGGTGTTCTGGCCGGTGCCTAACGTGGACTCCGGCCTGGTGGCCCTGACCAGCCGCCCGCCGCCCTCGACAGTTCCCAGGCAAGAGGTCTTCGCGCTGGTCGATGCCGCCTTCGCGCAGCGCCGAAAGACGTTGCGAGCCGCCTTGGCCGGTTGGGCCGGTTCGGCAGCCTCCGCCGAGCAGCTGCTCCGGGCGGCGGGAATCGATCCCCGCAGCCGCGGCGAGCAGCTCTCCGTCGGAGACTTCGCGCGGATCGCCGCCGCTGGGCGGTCGTGAGTGGCAAACAGTGTTATGGCACTGAACGCCACTCACGAGCACCGTACGCTAGTACGGTGCTGTCTGTGGTGCCGCAACCGGTTACCGTGCGCGTCCCGGCCAAGGTGAACCTGTATCTAGCCGTGGGTGGCCTGCGCGGCGACGGCTACCACGAGCTGACCAGCGTCTTTCAGGCGCTATCGATGCTCGACGAGGTGACCGTCGCGGCCACTGACGAGCCCGGGGTGCAGGTATACGGCGAGGGTGCCGCGATGGTGCCAACCGACGACCGGAATCTGGCGTGGCGTGCGGTCCTGCTGCTCGCCGAGCGCGTCGGACGACAGCCCTCGGTGCGGGTGGTGCTGCGCAAAGCCATCCCGGTGGCCGGCGGCATGGCCGGCGGTAGCGCCGACGCGGCGGGCACTCTGGTCGCCCTGGCCGGGCTGTGGCGCCTGGATATCAGTCGTGAAGAGCTGACCGGGCTGGCCGCTGGGCTGGGTAGCGATGTGCCGTTCGCGTTGTGCGGCGGCACCGCGATGGGCACCGGGCGCGGTGAGTCCTTGGTGCCGGTGCTGGCGCGGCATTCGTTTCATTGGGTGATCGCGCTGGATCACAGCGGCCTGTCCACACCGGAGGTCTACCGGGAGTTGGACCGGCTCCGCC
>DASUII010000323.1:0-27617 GCA_036279835.1 Pseudonocardiaceae bacterium | reverse complement strand
AGCGCCGTGTCGCAGAGCTCACAAAGCAGGTCGTGGTGATCGCCCTGAGGCACGGTGATCTCGACGTCGAGCTGCCGGCGCCCGGGCTCACCGCTGACCCGCGCGGCCCCGACGGTCCAGCGCAGCCGAAGCTCACCAAGCCGGCCGTGCCAGCACCGCCGTCGTCGCGGTGCAGCTCACCCAGGTGGGTCCGCCCGAACCCGGCCGCCGGGTGCAGGATGACCCGGACTCGGGCGTCGCCCCGCACCGCGATGACCCGACGCAGGATGACCACCCGGTGCGGGTCACCGGGAAAGCCCAGTGCCTCCCGACATTCAATGATCCCGGAGGTGGTGATCCACGATCCCGGAGGTGGTGATCCACCGGGATCGCCAGATCAGACTGCCCTGCTCGTAATAACCACCCCACACATGGCGCTCGACCGGGGTCACCGCGTAAGCGCCGGGGCCGCCGATCAACGTGGCGAACACCGCATCGGAGTCCCACCGCGGCGCGCACATCCACGCGAAGTCGCCCTGCGGTCCGACCAGGACGCCACGTTCACCGTCGGCCAGCAGCGCGTAGTCCCGCAGCACGTGCGGGGCGAATCCCGACGTGGTCGCAGCGGTCACGATGGCACCCTTCCCGGGCCCGATGGGCCCCACTCAGCTCCCCGGCAGCTCACCGAGGGTGATCATCACCGTTCGGGTGGCGCCCTGCGGGTCGACCAGGGTGACCGGGACGGTTTGGCCCGGGTTGAGCTCGGCCAGCACCTGGGCGAGCTCGGTGGCGCGGTGCACCGGGGTGTTGTTGACCGCGGTGATCATCTCGTCGGTCTGCACGCCGGCTGCTGCGGCTGGCCCGCCGGGTGCCACGCTGACCACTCCCATGCCGGTCGGTTGGCCGGTAGCGCCCACCACGGTGACCACCCCGACGCCGAGCTGAGCGCGATGTGAGTTGACGACATGGCCGTTGTGGGCGATGAGCTGCCCGGCGATGTCGGTGACGAGATTGCTGGGAATCGCAAACCCCAGGCCCGGTGCGGCGCCGCCGAGACCACCGGACTGTGGCTCGAGTGCAGCCAACGTGGGTACGCCGATGACGTCACCCGCCAGGTCGACCAGCGCGCCGCCGCTGTTGCCCGGGTTGATCGCGGCGCTGGTCTGGATGATGTCGGGCAGCGTCGCGGGCTGCGACGATCCCTCGGCGGGCTCGGTGACGGTGCGGCCGGTGAACGAGATGATGCCGTCGGTGACACTGCCGGTCAGGCCGAGCGGGTTGCCCATGGCCAGCACGATGTCGCCAGCCTGCAGCTTCGAGGAATCGCCGAAATGCGCCGGGTGCAACGCCGACGGTGGCTGGTCGAGTTTGATCACGGCGAGGTCGTCGGGCGGGTAGGCGCCGACCAACGTGGCGGGGATGGCTTTCGGGTTGTCGGCCAGGCGCACTTGGAATTTGGTCGCCTGGCCGACCACGTGGGCGTTGGTGACGATGTCTCCCTTGGTGTCGAAGACGATGCCGGAACCGAGTGAGCGCCCGCTGGTGATCTGTACGACCGAGGGCAGCACCTTGGCCACCACGCTGACGTAGGCCTGCTCCAGCGCAGGCGCGTTGGCTGGTATCGACGGCGTGCTGGACGTGGTCTGCCCGACGGTTCCGCTGACGGTGCACCCTGCCACGGCGAGTACCGCGGCGGTCACTACAGTCGCCAGCGCGGCACGGGACAGCTTCATCGTCGGCTCCCTGCAACTGATCGGCTGCGGCCGGCTCGGGCCGCGGGGTCGTCGTCCATAGCGTCGCGGCTGGCCATCCGCTGCGCCAGCCGCGACGCCAAGGCCATGATCGTCAAGGCCGGGTTCGCGGCACCCTGGGTGGGACAGACCGATCCGTCGGCGAGGAACAGGTTCGGGACCGCCCAAGCGCGTTGGTTGGCGTCGACGACGCTGTGTTCGGGCGAGCTGCCCATCCGGGCGCCGCCGATGAGGTGCGCGAAACGCTGGATGGTGAGCACATCCTGAGCGTCCGCGGCATGCAGGATATCGGTGATGATCTTCGTTGAGTACGCCATGTTGGCCTTGTCGTTGTCGCCCAGGGTGTAATCCATCCGGGCGACCGGCTGGCCATAGGGGTCGGTCTCCTCGGCCAGAGTGATCCGATTGTCCGGGTGAGCGAGCAGCTCGTTGAGCACCCCGATAGTGGCCCAATGGTTGTAGTCACGCATATACTCGCGCAGCGCCCGGCCCCAGTGCCCATCGGCCAGCACGTGCTCAGCCCACCCGATGGGCAGCGGGGACACGGTCTGGATGGAGAACCCTCGGGCGAAACCGCGGCGGGGGTCGGTCTCGTAGAACTGCTCGCTGGAGATCTCCGGCGGCGGCGCCTTGTACATCCGCAGCTCTTCGGGCCACCGCCCGGCGGTCTGGGTGGCGCCTTGGACCATGACGTAGCGCCCGACCTGGTCCTCGTTGTTGCACAGGCCATGAGGGAACCGTGCGCTGGTCGAGGCCAGCAGCAGCCGCGGGGTCTCGATCGAGTAACCGGCGATCGCGACGAAACGGGCCCGCTGCAACCGGTTGGACTGCTCGCCCTCGACCCGGTAGCACACCCCCCGGGCCGACCCGGTCGCCTCGTCGAGCTCCACCCGCAGGGCCATGCAGTTGGCGCGCACCTCCACGCCGTGGGCTAGCGCGTCGGGCAGGTGCGTGACATACGGGCTGGCCTTGGCGTTGACCTTGCAGCCCTGCAGGCAGTAGCCACGGTAGATACAGTGCGGCCGGTTACCGAAGGTGCCGTTGACGATCCCGACCGGGCCGACCCGCATCTCGATGCCGCACCGCAGCGCGCCCTCGCGGAGCTTGTCGGCGGCGCCGGAGACCGGGTGCGGGGAGAACGGGTAGCGGTGCGGGTATCCCCACGGCCAGTCCTGGCCCGCCACCGGCAGCTCGGCTTCGACCTGCTCGTAGTGCGGGCGCAGGTCCTCGTAGCCGATCGGCCAGTCCGCGCCCACCCCGTCGTCGGTGTAGGTGGACAGGTCACTGGGATGAAACCGCGGCGTGTACCCGGCGTAGTGCACCATCGAGCCACCCACCCCGCGACCGGAGTTGTTCTTCCCGAGCTCGATCGGGTCGGCCCCACCGATGATCCGCTTCTGGGTCCAGTACAGCGGGTGGCTACCGGCCTCGTCGGAGACCCAGTCCTCGTCGGGATGCCAGAACGGCCCGGCCTCGATGATCACAACCCGCCAGCCGTGCCGGGCCAGTCGCTGGGCCAGCACCGAGCCGCCCGCGCCGGCCCCGACGATCACTAGATCGATCTCGTCGGTGTCGGAGTAGCGGCGCATGGTCTTTTCGCCGGGCAGGTCACGATTGTGCACGTCGAGCAGGAACCGGGAGTCGTTGTCCCGCGGCCCGATCGCACCCTTGAGGATGCCCCGCCAGAACGTGCCCATCAGCTCTCCCAGTCCTGCACGACCCGCTCCGGGTCTTCCTTGGTGGCACCGGGTTTCTCGAACGGCTCCCGCACCGCGGGCCCGTTCATGCCGGGACCGCCCAGGCGCATGTATCCGCGCGGGTAGGCCGGCCCCCCGAACCCGATCTCGTTCCAGGCCCACGGGTGGGAATAGAACGCGGCCAGCGCCGCGCGCATCACCACCGACCAGGCGCGCGTGACGGTCAGCTCGTCCCAAGCCCCGCCCACCAGGCGGCCCTGCGCGAACTGCGACACGATCGCCTCACGCTGGGCCTCGGTGCAGCCAGCGAAGCTGGCCTGATAACCCTGGGTCGCGGTGTGGTCCAACCCGGTCAGCACCAGCCGCCAGGTGTCCCGGTCATCGGGCATATCGGCGTACTGGTAGCCGTCCAGGCGCCCGTCAGCGAGCTTGGCGTCGACCATCTCGGCCACCGGGACGCGGGGCTCGCGGTCCTGGGCCAGCACCGTGTCGCAGAACGCCCGCAGCGCGGGTTCCTCGTCGGCGGTGAAAAACCGCAGCGGACCGGGAGGTTCCAGCCGGGCCAGCACCACCTTCTTGGTGGCTGTATCCCAGGTGTCGACCGCGTCGAACACGTCGTAGTCGGGGTAACGCCCGATCATCTGCGGGGTGTTGCCGCGCCGCTGCCGGGGCAGCCACGACGGGTGCGGCGGCTGCGCGCCGGGCCGCCGGTTGGGCAGATGATCGGGCCGCGAAACGTCAGCCACGGTTCACTTCTCCCGGCGCAACAGGGCCGCGAGCAGACCCATCCCACCGACCATCGACATCAACCCCGGTGCGGAGATCGGCGGACCCATCGGCAGGTTGTAGGAGTACCCCCGCCAGCCACCCGGTTTGCGGGCCACCCCGCGCGCATGGAAATACTCACCCAGCAGCCCATTGGCCGCATACAGCGCCGCGGTGATCGGCAGCGCGGTCTTCGCCCAGCGTTTGGAGAACACGCCACCGATCCCGGCCGCCACCAGCGGTGGGGTCAGCGCAACCGGGGTCCACATCCACTTGTTACCGAAGCTGGCCTTGTAATGCTCCAGATACACCTCCGCGCCGGTCACCACCGCCGCCGCGGCGGTCAGCCCGGACAATGAGCGTTCGAACCGGCCGTGGGAGATGTTGGACACCATCCGGTCGAGCAGGTGCTCTGCGCCGGCTGCCGCACCGTGGGCGGCGGTGGTGGCAGACGGGCGCCCTGATCTGGCCACGAGCAGGCCGAGCAGCGCGGCGGTCCCGGCACCGAGGGCACTGAGCAGTCCGTGGTGTTGCGATGCCCAGAGCTGGTAGCTGCGGGTGGTCGACTTGTGGTCGAAGATGCCGTGGGTGCCGAAGTCGCGACCGCCTGGCCCGTCGGCCGGTTCCCACAGGTTCACCGGCTGGTCGGGGTCGCGGGGCTGGTCGGTCTGCTGCGAGGAGTACCCGGTCTTGCCCAGGTAGCGGTCCAGCAGACCGGCGGCGAACTTGTTGCCGATCAACGTGGCCACCGTGCTGCCGCCCACCCAGTACTCCCGGCGCTGGGGGTGGTCCGCGGCGTAGAGCACCGCTTTGGCGGCGACCTCGGGTTGGTAGATCGGTGGCACCGGTTGGGCGTGGTGGGGCAGCCGGGACAGCACCCAGGAGAACTGCGGGGTGTTCACCGCCGGCATCTGGACCATGGTGACGTGCACGTTGCTGTTGTTGTGCAGCAGCTCGCAGCGCAGCGAATCGTGGAAGCCCTGGATGGCGTGCTTGGCGCCGCAGTACGCCGACTGCAGCGGGATGCCGCGGTAGGCCAACGCCGACCCGACCTGCACGACCACGCCGCGGTCCCGAGGGATCATCCGGTCCAGCGCCACCCGGGTCGCGTAGACGTAACCGAGGTAGCTGACCTCGGTGACCCGTTTGTACTCCTCGGGTTCGATCTTCATGAACGGAGCGAACACCGAGGTGAAGGCCACGTTGACCCACACGTCGATCGGGCCCAGCTCCTGCTCGGCCTGCCGCGCGGCTTGTTCGATCTGCTGGTGGTCGGCGGTGTCCACCGGGATCGCCAACGCCGTCCCCCCCGCCGCCTCGACCTCTTTGGCAGCCCCCTGCAGGCCCAGCTCACCGCGGGCCAGCAGCGCCACCTTCGCGCCCCGCGCGCCGAAGGCCTGCGCGACGGCCCGCCCGATTCCGCCGCTGGCCCCGGTCACCACCACGACCTGCTCGGCTGGTCCGCTCATGCCGGGCACCTCTCCTTCACGTCGAGTTCCGTTCGTGGCAGGCGGTTGCGCCGACCTGGTAGCGCGAGGCGACCTCGCGCCGCAGGCGCAGCCCGTTGCCGGGTTCAGTGGGATGGGGACGCAGGGTGCCGCCGGTGGGGTCCAGGGCACCGTCGAAGAACATCTGCTCGATCCGGACGTGGTCGTGGAACCACTCCAGATGCCGCAGGTTGGGTGTGGCCATGGCGGCGTGGGCGTGCAGGTGCGGCGCGCAGTGCCCGGAGATCTCCAGGTGGTGCGCCGCCGCGATGGCGGCGACCCGCGACCATTCGGTGATGCCGCCGCAGCGGGAGATGTCGGCCTGCAGGCAGTCCACCGCACCCGCGGCGCACATCCGGCGGAAATAGGTCAGGTCATAGCCGTACTCGCCAGCGGTGACATCGGGCAGTACAGCGTCGCGGACCTCGCGCAGTCCGGCCAGATCATCGGATGACACCGGTTCCTCCAACCACCGGATGTCGCAGTCGGCAGCGGCGCGGATCACCCGGATCGCCTGCTTGCGGTCGTAACCGCCGTTGGCGTCGACAAACAACTCCACGTCGGGTCCGACCACCTCCCGCGCTTGGGTCATCCGCTGAAGATCCCGGGCCGGATCAGCACCCCACGACTCCCCGATTTTGATCTTCACTCGGGGGATGCGCAGCCCGCGTGCCCAGCCCACCAGCTGTTCGCGCAGGCGACCCTCGTCATAAGAGGTGAACCCCCCGCTGCCGTACACCGGTACCTCATCGCGGACCGCGCCGAGCAGCCGGTGCAACGGCAACCCGAGCAACCGGGCCTTGAGATCCCACAGCGCGATGTCCACCGCCGAGATCGCGTAGCCGACCGCCCCCGGGCGCCCGGCATTGCGGACCGCCTTGACCATGCCATCGAATGCCGCGCTGACGTCGAGGGCGTCGCCACCCAGCACGACGTCGGCGAGCTGATCGCTGATAACCCGCGCGCACGCGGGTGGACCATAGGTCCAGCCGATTCCGCAGGTATCCCCGCTGCGGATCTCGACGAGCACCATCGTGGTGGAGTTCCACGCCAAGGTCCCGTCGGCCTCGGGCGCGTCGGTCGGGATGGTGTACACCGCGACCGCGACCGCGTCGACAACCGCGGCCAGCGCCGCTGCCGTCAGCGCCATTCGGGTCACCGCCGTGAGAGCCACCGCTTAGCCCTGCCGGTGTGGCAGGAACTCCTGGAGCTTGGTCTTGACCCCCTGCTTGATCACACCCCAGCGGTTCTCGTCGCCGGCCAGCATCGCCTTGGCCGCGTCGGTCATCTGCTCGAAGGTGGCGTGCGGCGGTATCGGCGGTACATTCGGGTCGCAGCGGACGTCGAGCAGTGTCGGCCGGTCGGCGTCCAGCGCGCGGTCCCAGGCCGGGGCGATGTCGTCGGGCTTGTCGACCGCGATGGCCTGCAAGCCCAAGTCGGCGGCGAAACCGGCGTAGTCGACGTCGGGTAGGCTCTGCGACTCGACGAACTTCGGAGCGCCGGCCATCGCGCGCATCTCCCAGGTGACCTGGTTCAGATCGTCGTTATGGAGCACGGCGATGATCAGCCGAGGATCCGACCACTGTTCCCAGTACCGCTTGATGGTGATCAGCTCGGCGAGGCCGTTCATCTGCATCGCGCCGTCCCCGGCGAAGACGATCACCGGCCGGTTCGGGCAGCCGAATTTCGCCCCGATCCCGTAGGGCACTCCGGGACCCATGGTGGCGAGGTTGCCTGACAGCGAGCCGCGCATGGTGCCGCGAAACTTCAGCTGCCGCGCGTACCAGTTGGCCGACGACCCGGAGTCGGCGGTGACGATCGCATTGTTGGGCAGTCGTGGGCTCAGCTCGGCGAACAGCCGCATCGGGTTGACCGGGTCGGCCTCGACGCTCGCCTCCATCGCCATGGTCTCCCACCAGCGCGCGACATCGGCCTCGATGCTCTCCCGCCAAGACCGGTCGTGTTTGCCGACCAGCAGCGGCAGCAGCGCGCGCAGGGTGGTCGCCGCGTCGCCCACCAGGTTCACCTCGTAGGGATAACGCATGCCGATCATGGTTGGGTCGAGGTCGATCTGCACCGCACGGGCCTGGTCGAACTCGGGCATGAACTGGGTATACGGAAAGCTCGAGCCGACCGTCAGCAAGGTGTCGGCCCCGCGCATCATCTCGTAGCTCGGCCGGGTCCCGAGCAGCCCGATCGACCCGGTCACATAGGCCAGCTCGTCGGAGAGCACGTCCTTACCCAGCAGCGCCTTAGCCACCCCGGCACCCAGGAGATCCGCGACCTGCTCCAGCTCAGCGGCGGCACCTCGCGCCCCGGAACCGGCCAAGATCGCCACTTTGCTGCCGGCGTTGAGGATCTCCGCGGCCTGGCGCAGCGCGTCCTGGTCCGGTGCCAGCTCGGGCCAGCGAATCCCCAGGCTGGAGGGCACCATCTTGAACGCATGGGTCGGTGGTGAGTACTCGAGCTCCTGCACATCGGCCGGCAGGATGATCGCGGTCGGAGCCCGGCGGGCCAGCGCCGTGCGGATCGCCCGATCCAGCACGTTAGGCAACTGCTCGGGCACGGTCACCATCTGCAGGTAGTCGCTGGCCACGTCCTTGAACAAGCTCAGCAGGTCGACTTCTTGCTGGTAGGAGCCGCCCATCGCGCTGCGATTGGTCTGCCCGACTATCGCCACCACCGGAACATGGTCCAGCTTGGCGTCGTATAGCCCGTTGAGCAGATGGATCGCGCCTGGACCCGACGTCGCCGCGCAGACTCCGAGCTGTCCGGTGAACTTCGCGTACCCCACCGCCTCGAACGCCGCCATCTCCTCGTGCCGGGCTTGGACGAACTGCGGGTGGTTATCCGCCCGGCCCCACGCGGCCAGCAGGCCGTTGATGCCGTCGCCGGGATAGGCGAACACCGTGTCTACCTGCCACTCACGCAGGCGGCTCAGCAGATAATCGGCGACAGTCGATGCGGCCACGGTCTCTCCCCTTGAATCCTCTCAGCGCGCGCCCATACGGCGCCTTGTCGAACTTCAGGCCCTCTATGGAACTTCAGCGTTCCCGGCGACCATCGCGTTTATGCGAGTTAATTTCTTTCGTGACCCGCGCCACACTCAGCCTGTCGGAATTGCTACCCACCCGACGGCGAACGGGTCCGTCCCTTCTATCGTGGCGCGTGTCGAGGGGCGGTTGTGTCGTCCGCAGCGGAGGTCTGGTCGCGCACCCACCAGCGGCCTTCCATGTCCTGCCCGGCCAGCCACATGAACAAGGTCGCGCCCAGAACTGCCAGGATGAGGTGCAGGACACTGTCGCCGGCGTCGAAACCCAGCGGTGTCTGCGCTGATCTGGCCAAAGCCACCGAGCCGACCGCGAACAGCAGCATGTAGGCCGAGAACTGGAGCCCGGTGAAGATCAGCGCAGTGCGCCGGCTTCCAGCGGAGATCACCGCAAGCAGCCCGGTGCCCAGCAGCACCCAGCTGTGCAGCGTGGTGAAGTGGAACACCAGCACGGGTGCCCCCGCTGCTCCGGTGACCGGGTACGTCGCGGTGGCGACCAGGCCCCACACGCCTAGGGCGATCAGCAGCACGCCCTCGATCACCAGCGGCACCCGGCCGGTGCGGAACAGGTAGGGATTGTGGTTGATCGGTCTGACGTGCGAGTCCGGCGGGGCGGTTTTCTGAAAAGATTCCATCGCGCTCGCTCCCTTTGATCCGCTTTGTCACCGTGGTCGCGGCGACACCAAAACAACAGAGGCGTTTGAGTAACGGCTACCCACGGAAGACCGGGTCAAAACCCGATCGGGTAGCGTCAGCCCGGCCGTCGTTAAGAAAGATCAAGCGCCCGTAACGGTGGAGTGACAACCAGCCTCCGGTGCAGCGAGACTCGCTGGATCTGGGGGAAGATGACGCATTGGGGGAGGGGAGCGCTGGTGTCGGCGTTACGGGCCGTCGCGGACGCTGCAGGTGACCCGCCTGCGCAGCCGTGGTCATCGCGGGTGGGCGGGGTGAGACCCCGGACGGCGAGTCGGGGTCGCGGGCAGATCGCGTGAGTCGAGGTCGTGTCTGGTCGCGCTTGCGGCCGCCGCCGATCCGCTTGCCGGCCGAGGGGTGGCGGCGCGGCTATGACTGGTTGCGCGGGTCGGCGACAGGTCTGGTGCCGTTGGCGTTGCTGGTGGGGGCGGGTGCTGGTGGCGGTGCGGTGGGGTTTCGCTACCTGATCCTGTGGTTTACCGAGGCGTTTACTGGGCGCGCGGACTTCAGCGACGCCGGCCGGGTCGCCAGTCCGCACTTTCCCGGCTTGGGCGTGTTCTTCGTGATCGTGGTGCCGGTGATCGGTGGGTTGGTGTACGGGCCGATCGTGGACCGGTTCGCGAAGGAAGCCCGCGGGCATGGCGTGCCAGAGGTGATGCTGGCCATCGCCGAACGAGGCGGCCGGATCGGCCCGCAGGTGGCGATCGTGAAATCGCTGGCGTCGGCGTTGTGTATCGGTTCGGGTGGGTCGGTGGGCCGCGAGGGCCCGATCGTGCAGATCGGCTCGGCGTTGGGGTCGAGCATCGGGCAGGCGCTGCGGATCTCCGACGCCCGGCTGCGGCTACTCGTCGCCTGCGGCGCGGCCGGGGGGATCTCCGCGACGTTCAACGCCCCGATCGCGGGGGTGTTCTTTGCCCTCGAGCTGATCCTGCGCGACTTCGCCACCGAATCGTTCGGGGTGGTGGTGCTCGCCTCGATCACCGCGGACGTGATCGGCCAGTCGGCGTTCGGCTCCACCTCGTTTCTGAGTCTGCCGGCGTTCCACACCGCATCCTTGATGGAGTACCTGTTCTTCGCCGGTCTGGGGATCCTCGCCGCCGCGGTGGGCGTCGGATTCACCAGGGTGCTCTACGGCACCGAAGACCTGCTCGACCGGCTGTGGCGCGCGCCGGAATGGTTACGCCCGGCCGCCGGCGGCCTGCTCCTCGGGTTGCTGCTGCTGGCCCTGCCGCAGATGTACGGCGTCGGGTACCCGGTTCTGGAGGCAGGTGTCCGCGGGCAGTACGTCCTGTGGTTCCTGCTCATCCTGCTGGTTGGGAAGATCGTGGCGACCAGCCTGACGATCGGGATCGGCGGGTCCGGTGGCGTGTTCGCCCCCTCGCTGTTCATGGGCGCCATGCTCGGCACCGCCTACGGGCTGGCCGCGCACCAGCTCTTCGGAAACGTCGTCGGCCCGGCGGGTGCCTACGGGCTGGTGGGGATGGGTGCGGTGTTCGCCGGTGCCGCTCGCGCCCCCATTACTGCTGTGATCATCATTTTCGAGCTGACCGGTGACTACACGATCATCCTGCCGTTGATGGCCACGATCGCGTTGGCCACCGGGGTGAGCAGCCTGCTGAGCAGGGAGACCATCTACACCCTCAAGCTGCGCCGCCGCGGCATCGACCTGATGCGCGGCGCGGCGGTCAACTTGATGGAACTGCTCACCGTCGCCGACGCGATGCAACCCCTCCCGCCCGCGCTAGCCCTTGACGTGCCGCTGAACACGGTCATCGACCGGATCGCCGTCGAAGGCCGCGACGCGCTGCCGGTCGTCGACGAACAGGGGGCCTACCGGGGCACGGTCACCGCCCGCGACGTCGAAGACAGCGTGCGTGCCAACGCGCTCGAATCCACCGCCGAGACGCTGGCCCGCGTCGTGCCCACCCTGCACCCCGAGCAGACCCTGGAGCAGGCCCTCGCGGTCCTGGTGCATCAGGACCGGTCCGGGCTGCCCGTAGTGACTGCCGGCAACGGCGAGGTCCTCGGCTGGCTCACCCACCGCGACGTGCTGGCTGCCTACAACACCCGGCTGCAGCGCGGCATGCAGCAGGCCGAGACACCAGCGGGTGCGGCGGTGCGCGCCCCCGACTCCCTGCCCCCAGCAGTCCCAGCGAGCGGCGCCCCCAGCCCCCCGCCGGCAGTTGAGCACTCTGTGACCCGCCTGCGGGACTTCCGCCTCGTCGACCTGGAGCTCATCGACAACAGCCCGCCAGTCGGGCAACCGGTCGCGCAGGTGCCTTGGCCCCCGTCGTCGCTGCTGATAGGTATCCGCCGAAACGGTGCACCATTCACCGCCACCGACGACACCCGGCTCGAACAAGGGGACCGGCTGACCCTGCTGGTCCCCGCCGAGCACGCCGACCAGGTCACCGAACACCTCCAACAGCGGCCGCCAACCGAGACTTGATCGAAGACATCTGACATGGGCACCGTCAGGTCGGAAGGAAGTGAGCGACCGTGTCGTGGATCAGCGGTGATTGGCCGGAGCTCGGGAGCGTAGCCGGCAAGGCGGCCCTCATCTTCGTGACCGCGCTGGTCGGTCTCCGGCTCGGTGAACGGCGAACGCTGGCCCAGTGGTCGATCATCGACTTCGCCACCGCAGTCGCGATCGGAGCGATCATCGGTCGCACCGCGATCGCCAGCACCCAGTCCTTCATCACCGGCGCCGTAGCTCTTCTCACGCTCATCGCGGTGCACCGGCTTGCCAGCTTGCTGCGGTTCAACGCCGTGTTCGGCAAGCTGCTCGATCACCGGGTCCGGGTCCTCGTTGCGCACGGCCGGCTTCGCCGTGGCCAGTTGTGGCGCTGCGGCCTGACTGACGATGACCTGTTCGCTCACCTTCGACAAAACGGTGTCCGGCACCTGAATGACCTCCGGTATGTGCTCTACGAAGCCAAGGGCGGCCTCACCATCGTGCGCGAGGACGCCGATCCCGACACCGAACTCATCGAGGCCGCCCTCAAGGGCTCCGTCGGCTTTCACCGACAACAGCCGTGAGGAGGAAGCCTGTGGATCGCCGGACCCTGACGGTCCTGGGGGTCGCGGCAGTGTCGGGCCTGGCTGGCTTGTAGCCTGCTGCACTGGTGCGCCGGGAAGCCTGGTCGGCAATGGGTACAGACATGTTGTCAGCATCCGGGAGTGCGCTGGTGATCGACGGCAGCAGCACCGGTTTCCCCGAGCGCTCCGAACCTGGAGTTACCCGCTCCAGACACATTTCCGGTCAGCGGCAGGTCAGCTGGGACCTGCTGCGCAGCGGTTTCGTGCTGTTGGTTGTCGCCTACCACGCGACTTACGTGGCGCCGGTGATCCACCCCGAGTTGGCGCCGCGCCCGTTCAGTTTTTCCCACCAGGTCGGGGCGAGTCTGCTGCTGGTCGTCTCGGCGTATTTCGCCGCGGCGACGGTGGGACGCCACCCCACCGGCCGGTACTGGTGGGGCCGGATAGCGCGGCTCGTGCCGGCGTTCCTGGTCGCCGTCGTCCTGGCCTGGGCAGCCATGCGCTACGTCGCCCCGACCGAGTGGTACACCCCCAACAAGCGCGATCTGGTGGGGAACTTCCTGTTGCTGGGGAACTGGAGACCGCAAGAGTTCCCGTTCCTCGACGGTTCCTACTGGACGCTGCCGTTACAGCTGATGGCCTTCACCCTGGCCGCCCTGTTGTGGCGATCGCGTTGGGGTCGTGGCCGGGAGTTGCGGGTGGTGCTCTGGGTCGCTGTGCTGCTGCCATTGGTCTTATGGCCGGTGCGGGCGGCAGGACCGCCGGAGGCCTACCGAATGGTTGCCGACGGGTTCGGAATCCACCGCGTGCACCTGTTCGTCGCCGGTGTGGCGATCTGGATGTGGGCGAACGGGCGGCTGACCCGAGCGCACTTCCTGGCATTGATCACGACATGCCTGCTCGGGCATGTCATGCACACTCTCGCCCTCGGGCCCGCCGGGTGGTCCGAGGACTGGACAGCGACCCTCGGCGTGTTCTGCGGCATCTCAGCCATCTGCCTCGCCGCCCGTGCCCCCGACTGGGACCGGTGGATACCGGGACCGCTGCGGAGAACCGCGCAAAGGGTGGCCGGGATCTCCTACGGCGTCTACCTCATCCACCAGACCATCGGCTACGTGCTCATGCGGCGACTGCAGGACCTGGGCGCCGGCCCTCTCGAACAAGCCGCCAGCATGCTCGCCGCCGGGCTGTTGCTGGGCTGGCTTCTCACGCGGGTCATTGAACGGCCCGCTTACCGCGCCCTGATGAGCTTCTATGACCACCGAGCCCGACCCTGCAGGGTCTCTCTTCATCCACGGAGCTGCGCGGACGTCGACACCACCGGCTCAGCTGGGCGGTGGGGATGACCCCGTGGGCTGGTTGGTGGCAGCGGTCGTGTTCGCCCCAATCAAATTCTGGCATTCCGGCGTCTGGTTGATGGCGGCGCGCAACTGCGGGTCGGGGGCGAGGTTGCCGGGCACCTGGACGCGGTTGCCGAGCGCACCCAGGACGGTGCCGGCCCCGCCGATCGCCAACCCGGTCGCCACCGAGTCCCTGGGATCAGCCTGGTTGAGCTGCGCCAACGCGCCGTCGAGATCTTTGCGCGACTCGCTGAGCTGGTTGCGCATCTGGTCGAGCATCTGCTGCCCGTTTGGTACCGGTGGGGCCCCGACCGACGGGAGCAGGTCGATCGCCTGTTGCGTGGCTTGTCGCGCGTTGCCCAGATAGTTGATGTAGGCCTGCCGCGTCGTGGCAAGGTCGCCGAAATTGATCTTTGGGGGCGCGCCGAGCTTGCCGAAAACGGGGTGGAGCGCCTGGCACATCGAGCTGGCCCAGTTAAGGGTCGCCGCCTGCGGCTCGACCGGCGGTGTCGCGCTGGCCGCGGGCGGCGCGGGCGCCGCGGACTGCGCGCCGGGTGCGTTGTTGGGACTGGTGGCGCACCCTGCCACCGCGAGCCCTGCGGCGGCGACGAGTACGGCAAGCGGACGGCGCAACGCAGCGCCCCGAGCGGCGTTCGACGTGTGCTTCATCAGTGCTCCTGTGCGCTGTAGGCACCGGACTCGCGGGGCCTTGCTTGGTACGGACACACCAGTATTCCCGATTGCGCGGACAGTAATCTGCCTCGGCGTGTCGGCATCGGGCGCGGAAGCGCATTGCATGCAATGGTGTTTGCATGCCGGGGCAGCTGCGGTGACCGCCAACGTGGCGCTGATGCCGAGTCAGGGTATGACCGTGAGCGAGCAGCAGACAGCGGCCAGTACCAGCGTCCCCACTGGCGAGCGGTGACTCGGGTGCGGCTCGCGGAGCGCTACGCGACACTTGTGGTGAGAGCACGTTGGCTGGTGCTGCTCGTCGTGGGGGCGGGCACGTGGGCGGCGCTGACCATGCTGCCCGGCGTGGCGGCGGCGGGCGGTGGGTTGTCCGGCATCGTCGGTGTTGACCAGCCGGCGATCCAGGCCCAGATCGACACGGTACGGCGGTTTGGCCTGCCGCTGCTCGCCGGGACCGCGGTGGTGCAGCGTGCTCCGGGCGGCCTGGATCCGCAGGCTGTGCAGCGTGCCGTGCAACGGGCTCTCGAGATCGACAAGCGCACGCTCGACGTCGGCCGCCAGCCTGGCCGGGACTTGCTCCTGGCGCTGCCCCTGATCAACGATCCGCGGTTGGTGCCCGCCGCGCGTGAGCACAACACCACCATCGTGACCTACCTGTTCGCCGATCCGACACTCGGGCTCAGCGGGCAGGCCCGGGTGGCCCGCGACTACCAGGCGCGGCTTGACCGACCAGACGACGCGCTGGTCGGGGTGGCCGGCGCGATCCCGACCCAGGTCCAATCCAGGATGATCCTCTACCGCGCGCTGCCGCTGGTGGAGGCCGCCACCCTGGCCGCGATCGCGCTCATCGTCGGGCTGGCGTTCCGCTCGGTGGTCGCGCCGTTGATCACGCTGGTCACCGCCGCGATCGGCTACCTGCTGGCCGACCGGGTCCTGGGGTGGCTGGCCGGAGTCTCCGGGTTGAGCGTGCCGGTGGAGGTCCAGCCGATCCTGGTCGCCCTGATGTTGGGGATCACCACGGACTACAGTGTCTTCTTCCTGTCCGGCCTGCGGCGACGGTTGCGGGCCGGACAGAACAACCCGAGCGCCACCCGTGAGGCCGTCGGCGAGTACCTGACCATCGTGCTCACTGCCGGTGTGACCGTCGCGGCCGGTGTCGCCGCGCTGATGGTCGCCCAGTCCAAACTGTTCCATGCCTTCGGGCCCGGGCTCGCGGTCGCCGTGCTGGTCGGACTGGCAGTGGCCGTGGTCTTGGTGCCCGCCCTGCTGGCCGTGCTGGGCCGGTGGGCGTTCTGGCCGTACGGGCTCTCCGCCACATCGCTGTCAGGTCCCGAGGCAGGACGCGCGGGCCCGGCCGAGTCCCCCGATCTGGACGACCCTTCGGTTCCGGCGCCAGCTGTCCCCGTCGCGCGCGCCAGGCCCGCGGGTGGGTCGCGCCTGATCCGGCTCCTCGGTAACCGCTGGGTGGCCGCGGTGGCCGCGGCCGGTGTGATCGCGGTGCTGGTGTTCGCCAGCTGGCCGGTGCCCGAGTTGCGTAGCGCGGTCTCGCCGGTGAATTCGCTTCCGGCGGGCAATCCGGTGCGCCAGGCCGCGGCGGCGGCCTCGGCCGGGTTCACCCCGGGCATCCTGTCACCGACCGCGCTGATCGTGTCCGCTCCCGGCATGACCGACCGCCGTGCGGCGCTGGCCACACTTTCCGGCCAGCTGCGCCGTCAGCCCGGAGTGGATATGGTGTTCGGCCCAGGCGGTCCGGCGCTGCCGGTAGAGCAGCAACTGCCCGACAAGGTGGGGCTGTTTCTCGCGCCGGGCGGTGGTGCGGTCCGCTTCCTCGTGGTTTTCAACAGCGACCCGCTCGGCGCCACCGCGATAGGGCATCTGCGCGAGCTGCGTGCCGCGACGCCTCGCCTGCTGGCCGCCGCAGGGCTGGCCGGTGCGCAGGTGTCCTACATCGGCGACACAGTGATCGGTTTGTCGCTGGTGGACCGGGCGAGAGCCGACCTGGTCCGAGTCGCGATCGCGGTGGGGTTGGTCAACCTGCTGGTGCTCATGCTGTTCCTCCGTGCCCTAGTCGCCCCGCTGTATCTGCTGGCCAGCACCGTCCTGGCGGTCGGTACGGCGCTCGGGTTGACAGTGGTGTTATTCCAGGACCAGCTCGGACAGGACGGTCTGATCTTCTACACACCGTTCGCGGCCAGTGTCCTGCTCGTCTCCCTCGGCAGCGACTACACCATCTTCAGCGTCGGCTATGTCTGGGAAGAGGCCCGCCGTCGACCGCTGGCCGAGGCGCTCGCGGTGGCCGTGCCCCGCTCGACCAGGGCGATCACCGCTGCGGGAGTGACTCTGGCGGCGAGCTTCGCGCTGGTGGCGCTGATCCCGCTGGCGCCACTTCGTGAGCTGGCCTTCATGATGGCGGTCGGCGTACTGATCGACGCTTTCGTGGTCCGGTCCCTGCTGGTACCCGCGCTGATCTCGCTGGTCGGCCGCGCCAGCGGTTGGCCAGGAAAGCGGCTGGCCGGCCCACGCTCAGATTCGGCGCCCGCCAAGAAGAGATCCGGCGCCGCCCTCCCGTGACTACGGGCGTCCAACAGCGGCTCCTCGCCTTAGTCTGTGCGGGCCAGTTCCAGCGGCGCTCCCGCGAACGGTCGGTTCTGTCCTGACATCCCCACTCGCCCCGGGAAAGCACACATGTCCAGGGCGCGCCGCCGACTTTCTGAACCAGGTGCATGATTCAATACTGCGGAGATTTTTACCGCTGTGATTCCCAGGCGCGGGATCACGAGCTGAGGAGCGCAATGGACGCCGCGAAGGCGCTGCACTCGAACGACCATTCCGGCGGTCTGAGCCGCCGAGAGCGAAAAATGTTGACTTTCGAGATGCGGCTGTGGCGGTACACCGGTGCCGAGGAACAGGCCATCGGTGAGCTGTTCGACATGTACGCCGCTCGCTACTACCAAGAACTCAACCGCTTGATCAATCCACCGGAGGCGCTCGTCGCCGACCGGCCGCTGATAAAAGAGGTGATGTCGGCCGCGGTCCGGCCGCCGGCGGGTCAGGGCTGCAAGGGCTGGTCGCCGCCGGCTCGACTTCGCTCCGAAGCAGCGCCATGAGCACACCGAACGGGGCCGGATCGCGCAGGCGCTCTGCCGGACTAGCGCTGGTGGCATTGGCGGTAATCGCTGTCCTCATTGGATTGGTGGCCGTCACCTGTAGACAGCAAAGCGTGGAGAGCAGACCACCGCCGGCCACCCCGCCGCACGCTCCCGGCAGTGGGTCGGCGGCCCCTTCCGTCATTCCATATCCGCCGCCCGCGACCTCAGGTCCCGCTGAAGCGCCCGAAGTGCCCGCCCCCGGGCCGCCGGAGCCAGAGCCGTACCCATCGGTGAGCGATGCGGGCCAAGGCAAAGGAGAAAAGGGTGACAGTAAAGCCGAGGTGCGCGTCTACAACAACAGCACCATTCGAGGCTTGGCCGCGCAGGCGGCGGGTGACCTCACTGCCGTTGGTTGGACGGTGGTCGATGTCGGAAACTACCCATGGGGGACGATCCCCACGACCACCGTGTACTACCAGGAGGGGACCGGCCAGCGCGCCGACGCTGAGGCGATTGGTGCCCAGTTCGGGATGCGTGTCATGCCTCGATTCACCGGGATCGTGAACGCCAGCCCGGGCGTGATCGTGATCGTCACCAACGATTACCGCAGATGATCGCAAATGCGCCGACCCTAGCAGCACGATAGATAGTGGCACACGAATCGGCTTCGTCGCGGTCAAGCTCGAGGAACCCTGCCCATGGCCCGCCCTTAGCCAGCGAGCCCCAATGGGCCGGAGAATCGGGCGATTCGCGGAAATCCGTACCCGCCACACGACCTGACTCTCCCGAATTCGTAGGCGTCTGTGAGGTTACTGTCCGCGCGACCGGGTAACCCATGGTATTCCGTACAAGCCGGCCCGGGTGGGAGCCCGGTCCCATAGAGAAACAGGAGCACTTGCGATGCGCACCCCGAACGCCGCTCAGGGCGCGACCCTGCGCCGTCCGCTTGCCGTTGTCGTCGTCGCCGCGGGGCTTGCGCTGGCGGGTTGTGCCAATCCCACCAACGCGCCCGCCAATCCCACCAACGCGCCCGGTACGTCGTCGACTGCGCCTTCCCCACCGGTACCGAGCGCGACACCACCGGCCCAACCGCAGGCGGCGGCTCTAACCTGGGCCAAGTCGATGTGCCAGGCGCTGCACCCCGCCTTGCGCCAGCTCGGTTCGCCACCCGAGCCTGACCTGAACAACACGGCCGCGACGCGGCAGGCCTACATCAGCTATCTCGGTAACGCCCGGAACGCCACGAACCAAGCGATCGACCGGCTCGTCTCGATCGGGCCACCCCCGGTGCAGAACGGGTTGCAGATCCTCGGTCAGATGAGCACCCAGCTCGGCCAGTTGCGTGACAATCTCAACGACGCGTCGGCGCAGCTCAGCCAGGCCAACCCCAACGACTCGGGAGCAATGGGGCGCGCCTTCGGCGCGGCCAGCCACGTCGTGGGCTTGTTCGGCACTCTCGCTGCGGACCCGCAGCTGCGCGCCGCCGTCGACCAGACGCCCGAATGCCAAAACCTGGCCGGGTAAACGCGGCGAGCAGCACCAATCCGCCGAGGGTACCGTCTGAGCCGACCAGGTGAGCGCTCCAGCAGGCATTCCGGCGCCGCCCGCCGCGTGGGCCACGGGCTGGTTGATCGGGCATACCGGGTCGGGACCCGCTCGCGGCAGCGCGGGCAACGGGATCGCATGCTGGGGGAGGAGGACAGCGTGCCGCCGCTGTGGTTGACGGTGCTGGCCTGGTGCGCGCTGGGGATAGCCTTCGCCAGCGCGATCTGGATCGGCTACGACATTTTCGGTCGCGGCTACCGGCAGCGAATGCCGGTGATGGAAGCGGTGTGGCCGGTGACAGCGCTGTATTTCGGCCCGGTGGCGGTGTGGGCCTACCACGAATTCGGACGGCCCAGCACGCTCCTATGGCTGCAGCGGCACCAGCGCGCCCAGCCACTGGACAAGCCGGGCTGGGCCGTCACCGCGGTGGGGGTCAGCCACTGCGGTGCCGGCTGCACCCTGGGCGACATCATCGCCGAGTTCGCCGTCTTCGGCCTGGGTGCCACCCTCGCCGGCGAGGCGCTGTTCGCCGAGTACCTCGGCGACTACCTCGCCGCGATAGGCCTGGGCATCGTGTTCCAGTACTTCGTGATCGCCCCGATGCGGGGACTGTCATTCGGCAAGGGCCTCATCGAGGCCGCTAAGGCAGACATCCTATCCCTGACCGCCTTCGAAATCGGCCTGTTCGGCTGGATGGCGCTGATGTCATATGTCTTTTTCCTCGACCCCCATGTCCACCCTGACAGCCCCGTGTACTGGTTTCTCATGCAACTCGGCATGATCCTTGGCTTTGCCACCGCCTGGCCGGCCAACGTGTGGCTGATCCGCCGTGGCATCAAGGAAGCTATGTAACATATGCGCAGGGTGGTATGGAGTTCGACAGCTACTGCATCGACATTCTTACCTTGATCTCGGCAACCACCCAGGCGTGCCCCTATCTCCGGTTCACGAAGGGTGCGAGTACGTCGAGGTACTGCCGAGGTGATGGCGTCGCATACACCAGTGGGTCTTGCCGGTAGACCGATGCTGATAGGGGACAGGTGTCGCGGGCCTCAATGTGGGCTTGGCCGACCTCGGTATCGGTACGCGCCGCATAGACCGTGATGGTGTAGTCCGCAACCCACAGCGACGCTGACCGCCCGGAGGGATACGGGCACAGCAGGCCCGAGTCCGCGCCGCCGCCGTCACTTTCGGTGCACGCCACCAGCTGGACGGCTGCCGGGTCCGGAGGGTTCCAGGCCGGCCCGAACCTGGCCAATCTCGGGTTCTCCAACATGTCCTGGACCGCGCCGTGGGGCCGGACAACGAGGATCGGATGCGGGGGCGCTCCGGTGTACGCGGCCGCGGTGGTGGGATGGCGGCTGCTGCACAGGGCCACCAGATCGGGCAGCTTGGTGACCGGCCCTTACCGCCGCAGCCGACCAGCCCGGCGAGCAGCAGCGCAGCGGAGCAGACGAAGTAATACCCGGATCGACTCCGCATCGCTGACCTCCCCCCGACCGGCCGCTGCGAGTCCCGGATCTCGCCGTGGCTGCGTCCTCGATCAACCCAACCGCGCCCCGACCGTTGCCTCAGCGGTCGTGGTCCCGAGATTTACTCCAATGGTCATATTTCACGCAATAACGGAATAAGGTCAACGTCCCACCGTATGACCCGGCTTGGCAGAGCGCCCGCGGCTCGATGAGATCGCGGCGCTGCTGACCGTGGACCCGAGCCGCAAGGCAGCGCTGGACCAGTGGCCACGGTTGATCGCTCAGGCGCAGGCCGAGGACCGCGATGAGGAGATCTGGTACCGAGGGACCATTGGTGCTGCCCACGGCCTGCCAGCGAACAGCTCCTCGAAGCGTCGAAGACCGTCAACGACGACCGGTGTCAACGGCACACCATGATTCGACGATATTACCAAAAGTGCCACGCCGTCGATCACCGAATTCTCTACAGGTCGATTCCGCCCATCGGCCCTGGCCTGACTCCGCGGTCTGTGGTTTGGGCTGACCAGCGCCATCACACGCGTAGCTTCACCAACGTGATGGACACACGCGGTTGTGAATTTCGTAGACCACCAGCGTGTTTGGGGAAGGTAGCTTGGGGAAGATTGTAGTTATGAGCGGCGCAGCGGCGGTGGATAAGAAGATGAGCATGGTCGACGAGCTGGACCGGCTGGCTGAGCTGCGCGAGCGGGAGCACCTGTCTCTCGCTGAGTACGCCGAGGCCAAGCAGCAGGTGCTGCTGGCGTCGCGGCGGCCCGTGGGGCCGGCCCACGATGGCGCCCCCGCACCCGACGGCGCGTACCTGCTCTACCGTCTCATCGCGTCATGGTTGAAGCGGGTGGCCGCTGCGATGGCAGTCGTCGCCCTGCTATTCGGGTTGGTCGCGGGTTGGTCCGGGCTGCGCTACGTCGAGGTGAACGGTCAAGCGCAAGCGATCAAGGACACGGCAATAGCCAAGGGGTTCGGGGTCAGGATCCCCGACCCTCGTCCAACGATCGATCGCGCCGTCCTGGAAGCCAAGGCCACCGCATACGGGGCGCTTGCTGCCGGGACGGGCATCACCGCCCTCGGTACCCTGGTGGGCGCACTTTTCGTCCGTCCACCTCGCCGCCCGCGCGGAGTTGACGAACACCGTGGCGTCCCGCAGGCTGAGCCTGATGCGTAACAGCTAACGGCTCCCGCACCGGGCGCTGCGGCTAGGTCCGCCAGCCAGAAAAGGCCGGTCATCTGGGTCGCCATCGTTCCCTTCTCAGGCCGCTTTTCCACGGTAAGAGGGGAAGATTGGCGTAACCTGAGTAATTGTTGGCTCTGATGTGAAAGGGGGCGGGGTCGCGTCCAAAACGTCCGGACCCGCGCAGAACCCGAAATCCGCCGATTCCGCTCTGCCGGGCGGCGACCGAGCGCCGAAATCCACGACGGCCCCTGCGCGGCATCCAGCCCGGAAACCACCGCCGCGGACACGCGTTGGCGGGACGTGGGGGGGAATCATTCTCTTCGCTCTCGTGCTGGTGGTCCTGCTGGTCTTCATCCTGCAGAACACCCAGTCGGTGGAGGTCTCCTACTTCGCCGCCCACGGTCACCTGCCGCTGGCTGTGGCCATGCTGTTGTCTGCCGTGGGCGGTGTGCTGCTGGCCGCGACCGCCGGTTCGCTGAGAATTTGGCAGCTGCGCCGAAACGCCCGCAGGTAACCGGCGCGATCGCCGTCCGCACCAATGGGTAACCCACGCGGCCTGATTCGGGCGCTGCCGATTACATCCTGAAAATTTGACTGGACCCAAAAGGCGCCTAGCGTCCCCCATTCGGGGTTCGGTGAGTGTGCTCGCGACGGTGTCGAGCAGCCGATTTGGTACTACGATTGATGATGAAAGGACCCGGTCACCACGTGGAGCTCATTACGGTGTTCCTCCGGGGCTGGGGCCGATGAGGAGATTGCGATGTCGAGGACACAGCCTGCACTCGGCGGCAGGGCGGACATAGGACGAGGGTAGGTGTTGGCGATGCGGCGCAGCCGCGGTGCAGCGAGCGGTTTCCTGCTCGTGCTACTGGGCGTTTGGGGCGCCGTAATCCCCTTCGTCGGGCCGTACTTCGGCTACACCTTTGGCGTCACGGTCCCCTGGTTCTTCACCTATGACCGGCTGTGGTTGAACATCCTTCCCGGCATCGCCGTATTCGTCGGTGGCCTGATCCTCGGACCGAGCACCAACCGGGCCAGCGGCGGGCTGGGAGCGTGGCTCGCCCTGGTCGGCGGGATCTGGTTCACGATCGGGCCGGTGATCAGCCAGTTGTGGCGAGTAGGTGGGCTGGCAGCGCCGATCGGTGAGCCGCTCGGGCCGAACTCTCTGCAGATGCTCGAGCAACTCGGCTACTTCTACGGGCTCGGCGCACTGATCACGGCCCTGGCGGGGGTTGCGCTAGGCCGGCTGACCGTGCGCTCGGCGTGACTGACGTCATCCGGTTGACTGTGCGGTCTTTCACCTCACGGACCCCACGGTGGGGGACGAGAAAGCGCAGCGACAGCTCGAGCCAGTTGTCGGTAATTCGCCAATAGACGGCGGGGTTGAGAGACGCGTCGGCCATGGCATAGCGCGACCGCATGGCGGCCAGGGCCCGATCGGCGGCCGGGTCGTCGACCACCGCGTGCGTGCGGGCCGCCGACAGCAGGATCCGCTCGACGCGGGCCCGGTCGGCGTCGTATCTCACCGGCAGGACGATCTCCTCCCAGATATAGGGGAACTCGCGGCTGTAGTTGTAGACGGGCTCTTTGAAGATCACGCCATTGGTGACGGTGACCAGGCGCCCGGTGTACTGGCGGGAGTTCACCCACACGGCCGGATCAGCGCCGCTCACCGACGGTGGCTGCCCCATCTCCATGATGGTGGTCTTGATGAATCCGAGGCGGACGACGTCGCCGCGGACCCCACCCAAAGTGATCCGGTCGCCGACGCCGAAGGTGTCCCCGCGCAGGATCACGAAGTAGCCGGCGAGCGCGAGGATGACCTGCTGCAGGGCGAACGCCAGCCCGGCGCTGATCAGCCCCACCCCGGTGGTGAGGTTGGTCCCCGGGGTGATCCAGATCGACACGGTACCGAGCAGTAGCACGACGGTCGTGATGACCTGCACGCCCTGCCGCGCCCAGAACCGGCGGGGATCCCCGGCCGCACCACCGAGCACCCACCGGGTCAGGGCGAGTGCCAGACTCCGCAGCGCGAGGACCACCAGCACCAGGCTGAGGGTGAACAGCAGCTTCAATCCGGTCGTGGCGTTGACTCCGACGAGGGTGACCCCGAAGATTCGCACCGCTCCCAGGGTGGTGGTCGCAGACAGCAGGGCGTCGGTCGGCGGCGCACTCATGAGGTCCTCCCCTCGGGGATCCAGCGCCCGTCCAGTGCGTGTTGGACCTGTTCGGCCAGCCCGGCGAGGCGGGTGCGCTCCCTGACGTCGAAGTCCTGTCCTGCGGTGGTGTCGCGCAGCCGGGCGAGCTGGCCGGCGATTTCCCGGCGTTGATCGGGCAGCTTCACGCACCAGGCGAGCTCACCCAGCAGCGACGACAGTCGGGCCAGGACAAAGGGATCACCCGCCCCGTAACGCCGAGGTTGGGTCATCGCCAGCTCGAGCAGATCAGCAAGATCTGGGCCGCGCAGCACGACTCGGACCGCGCCCTGCTCGTCGCGCAGCAGCCGGGGTGCCAGGTCGCGGCAGGCCAGCTCGCACAGCAGCGCCGAGGAGTGGCTCAGCGCATGGACGGCGGTCGTCGGGTCGTTGATTCCGGGCGACAGCGCCCTGATCGCCACGTCGGTGAGCTGCCGCAGCCCGTAGCTGACGTCTTGGGCCGCGGTGCGCTCGAAGCCGGTGGAGATCGCTTCCGCGACCCGCTGGGCGAGCCGGGACCAGGTGTCGGGGTCGAACGAGCCCGCGTCGCGTGGCCAGGCGGCGCCGACCGGCGTGCCGGCGATCAGGGAGTCGCCGGGGACGCGGTCGAGGAGCACGACCGCGTCGGCGTCGGCGGCCGCCGCCACCAGCGCCTGCTCGTCCATCCGGGTCAGGAACCCTGACGAGCCGGCCGGCAGCGGCACGGCACTTCGGGGTGGAACAGGCAGCGCGGCGCCGCCCTCGGCGGTCGGGTCGAGCCCCGGCAGTACCCGCCGGACGGTCTCGCTGGCCTCTTCGTGGACGTTGCGTAGCATCGTCTCGACCCTGATCTCCTGCGCCAGGTGAGCCAGGAACAGCACCAGGCCGAGCACGCTGGCCAGCGCGAGGGCGAACGCCACGGTCACCGACACCTGAGGAACGAACTGCTGTTGATCATTGTTGGCGGTGCGCACGGTGCGCAGCACGGTCAGGGCGTAGGTGAACGTCGCGAGGAACAGACCCAGGGTGAGGTGAACCACCCGGTCGCGGGTGAAGGTGCGCAGCAGCCGGGGGGAGAACTGGCCGCTGGCCAGCTGCAGCGTCACCACGGTCAGCGAGAAGGTCAGCGATGTGACGGTGATTAGCGAGCTGGCGATCGCGTCCAGCACCGTGCGCGCCGCGCCCGCCCCGCCTCCGAACAGGTAGGCTTTCAACGTTGGGGGCAGGGCGCCGGCGATCTCGACATCCAGCCGCGGGAGAGCCACCCCCAGCGCGAAGGCCAGCACCACCGCGAGCGTCGGCAGCGGCCACAGCTGCGTCTGCAATGCTTCGCGCCGCGCGCTGGTCTGGCTGCCGAAACCGCGTGCCCCCATCGGTGCTCCGTCCCTGCGCCCGGTCTCCTCGATCTTCACCGCACCACACCGCCGCACGATCTGCCAATCGGCGGGCCCGCACCGCCAGACCGGTTTTAGGGGGGCACGGCCGGGTAACCCGGGGCATGATCCCTGCCGGCATGTTCTTCGGCGACCTCGGCGGTCTGCTCCGGGTCCTGATCGCGGGGACGATCGGCTACCTGTGGCTCATCGTGGTGCTGCGGGTCACCGGCAAGCGAACCCTCGCGGCACTCAATGCCTTCGACTTCGGATGCCCCAGCTGCTCGGGCGCGACACGGTCGAGTTCTCCGCCCGGCCGGACAACCGCAGGCGGATACGCGGGAAACTGGTTGCCGTCGCAGTCGGGATCGTGGTCTTGGTGCCAGTCGGGACGCAGCTCGGAGGCTACTTTCCGCACTGGGGCAATCCGTTCGCGCAGCAGGTCCTGGACCACAGTCCAGCGCCGCTGCTGCTGGCGCTGCAGAACCTGTCCCAATACCACGCCGCCACCGGTACTTTTGAGGTCGTGCTAGATGTCGAGCACGACACTGCCCATGTTTCGCCGCTGATCAGCGGCGAGCGCACGACCTTCCTCGGCCGCGGCTCGGTCGACACGACGGTCGACTTCAGCAACGTCGGCGCGGACCGAGTGACGGTATCCCCGGACCGCCAGTCGGTCAGCATCTCCCTCCCGGCCGCCCGGCTCGCGTCCGCCGTCGTCGACCCGGCCGCGAGCCGCGTGGTCGGCCGCCAGCGTGGCTTCTTCAACCGGATTGCCTCGGTGTTTGAGAGCAACCCGACCAGTGAGCAAGAGCTCTACCAGCTCGCCAGCGCCAAGCTGACCCACGCCGCCGAGGCGAGCGACCTGAACCGACGCGGCGAGGAGAATACCCGCCAAATGCTCACCACGCTGGCCCGCTCATTCGGCTTCACCCAGGTCACGGTCACCTTCGACGCCCCTTCCACGTCGGACACCACCAATCGGGCCAACATAGCCAGCTGATCTGACAGAAATCTGCTTCCAGTGAAGGGCACACCGGCGCTCCAGAATCCGAGGCTGCTAGCGGAATCCACCGGGCACAGCCACCTGGATCTAACGTAGAGAGTCCACGGCGCAACATTCAGGCGTCATCGTTGTCGTGTTGGTTGCGTTCCAGGCGCTGTTGACGTGCCACCGCGGAGTGGTGTGCCAGGTCGCCGGCCGGTCCGGTGGGACGGTCATCGAGCTCGTGCAGTAGCTCTCCGAGTCCGTACACGATGAGGACATCGCCCCTACCTCGGTGCATCCGGTCGGTGCACCGAGGTAGAGGCGATCTGCGCGGTGGAGCCCGAGCACGACGACGCCTTTGTCGCGCAACGCGAGGTCGGCGAGTGAGCGGTCGGCGACCCAGTCGGTCGGGTTGATCGCCAGTTCGGTGGCCGCGTATTGCCCAGACAGGTCAAGGAGACCGGCTAGGTCGAACACCAGGGCAAGCAACTCGGCCCCGAGTTCGAAGACGCGCCACCATTCGCTGCCGAACGCGCCGCCACGGAAGCCCAGGATCGCCGCTGGCGGTCAGGATCACTGTCGCCACCCGGGTGATCAGTAGTGAGATCGCCAGAACGAGTAGGAGAGCCGTGATCGCAAACATGAAAGCAACCTATTCTCGACATGCCCGGGTCAATCCGTGCCTTCCCAGACCTCCTAATGAGAGTCGGTCCGCCAGCAGACGCCACGGGAACGACCGACCCACCCTAGAATCCTTACGCACTTGCTCTATCAAGACCTCGACACGGCGCGTGTTGGTGGTGGTGCAGAGAATAAGACCAGCAGGGGGTGGTGGTCCCGTCGACCAGGCACGCTCGGCCCTTGACCATCTCGATAGCCTCCGTCGCGTCCGGCACGAACTCCTCCAGCACCGCCTTGACGATCGGTGTCAACGTACTGTAGCGGAGCGAGTTGGTATGCCGGGCGACGACGCTTATATGTTTGACGGCCGCTGTCCGATGTACATCGAGACTGTGAGTTGTTTTGGGTTCGTGTTCGGATGGGATGCCAAAGAGCTGAGAACGGATCTGACCAGGGGGATTGTCGTCGGAATGCTGACGATGGAGACGAGCGACGAGTTGCCGAGGCGGTAGGGCATATCGAGGCGTCACAGGTTGGCGCGGTCGAGCTTGGCGATGAATGACGTCTTGCGTTTGTGACGGTCTCGTAGGTGGTCGAGGTATGTTCCGAAGCCGGGCTCGTCACCCGTGGTTCGGTAGGCATCGCGGAGTTGCCGGAGCATCGTGATGGCTGT
>DASUII010000322.1:0-12119 GCA_036279835.1 Pseudonocardiaceae bacterium | reverse complement strand
CGCATCCGCCGCTGGCGCGACACCGGCCAGAAACCATCCCGCGTCATGGTCTGGACACCCCAACAGACCGGGCAGTTCCTCGACCACGCCGCCGACGACCCGCTCTACCCGCTGTTCCACCTCATCGCCTTCCGCGGACTGCGCCGAGGGGAAGCCTGCGGCCTACCCTGGAGCGAAACCGACCTCACCCACCAGAGCATCACCATCACCGCGCAGATCACCCAGATCGGCTGGGCCGCCGAGTACGGCGAACCCAAATCCGACGCCTCCGGCCGCGTCGTGTCCCTCGACAACGACACCACCGACGTCCTCCGCGCCCACCGGACACGACAGCACCGAGCCCGCCGCGCACTCGGTAACGCGTGGGTCGACAGCGGCCTGGTATTCACCGACACCGACGGCAGACCGCTGCACCCCGCCACCATCAGCACCCGCTTCCGAGAACTCAACACCGACGCCGGACTCCCACCCATCCGGCTCCACGACCTGCGCCACGGCGCTGCAACCCTCACCCTCGCCACCGGCGCCGATCTCAAGGTCGTCCAAGACCTGCTCGGTCACTCCTCCATCACCATCACCGCGGACACCTACGCGCACGTCCTGCCCGAACTCGCCCGGGAAACCGCCGAAGCCGCCGCCCGCATCGTGCCCCGTGCACGGCGCGCAACACAGGAGCCCGAATTGAGCCCGGTGCCGCACACAGCGACCGACGACACTCGGTCCGCCGCCGAGAACCAGCAGGTAGACACCACTGAGGCCCAGATTCCTGGCACACCGGGCGACACGGCGCAGGGGATTAAAAGTCCTTTGCTCTGCCAGTTGAGCTAACGGCCCGTCGTCCCGACAGCCTACCGATAGAGCTGGGTAGCGACGGGGAGGCGGTGGCGGCAGCAGGGTTTCGGCAGCTCGATCCACCGCACGAACCCCGGCCACGCTGCCGAACCTACCCTGGGGCGGATGGATCTCTACCGACTCGCGACCAAGACCGACGCCTCCCGGTCCGCTGGGCCATCATGCTTGCTGGGCGGGCCGCCAGGGCTGGGCCCAGGGTTGGGCGGCCCAACCTTCCGCAGCGGCCATCAGCGGGAACGCCGTGGCGCCATCCAGTGACTCGCGGACGATGTCAGCGTGGCCGGCGTGACGAGCAGTCTCCTCGACCAGGTGGAGCAGCACCCACCGCACCGACCATGCCGTCACACCAGCAGCAAAGGGCACCCCCGGAGGGACCGGCACCGCTTGCCCGAGGTCGGGGATGCTCGCGATGATCGCGTCGGTCTCACCGGCCGCCTGCTCGTAGAGCTCGAGTGTCCCCATCAGGGTCTCGCCAGGCCCAAGCCGGAAGCTGGCCGCGTGCTTCTCCGGTGACCACTCTCGGTCGCGTCCCAGAACGGTTGCCATCCACCGTCATGGAGCACGCTGGTGTAGGCGGTTTGCCGCCGTCGAGCTTACGGATCCGCGGCCTGCCAGGTTGGTCCTGTTGACGTTGTTGATCGGCGCTGCGACCCGACGATCCGAGGATCGGCATCGGTTACGATCGTCGCGGTCGCGGGTCTGTCCCCGGCCGCAGCGGTGGAGTTGCCCCGCTGCGTGCACGAACTCGGCTTCGTCGGCGCGGTGATCAACGGCTACATCTACGTCAGGTTCGCAGAAAGCGGGCATTCGAACGCTGGGCAGCCAGCAGACGACCGAAAGGAGGGCACGATGCGCACGAGGAGGTACCAGACGTGGGTGGTCACGGTCGTGGCGATCCTGGTCGTCCTGGCCGGCTGCCAGGCAGGAGGATCGGGGTCCACGGCCGCTGGCAACCCCCGCACGCCGGTCGTGCTGTTTCCGGCGTTTCACCTGACCAAGCTGCTGGTCACCGTCCACGATCAGGTGGTAGCCCCTGAGTGCCCCCGCTCGGGCAGCTTCGAAGACTGGTTCCGCAACGACCACCCAAGCGCGACATTCAACCAGGTCTGCCAGGACAAGCTGCTCACTCTGCACTACAACCCCAGCCCGTCCATACCGATGCCGCAACGGTTCGCCAACCAGCAAGGAGTCACCGTCGAGGTCAAAGACTACGGCACCACCGACAGCGCACCGTTTTACGAACCGCTGTACAAAGCACTCGAATCCACCGGTTACCGGCGGAATCGCGACATCCGCGTCGCGGGCTACGACGCACGGCTCACCCCCGACATCGGCGAGTTCCTGCAGCGCACTCAAAAGATCATCGAAGACACCTACCGGGACAACGGCAACCGTCCGGTGCATCTCATCGGTCACTCCAACGGACCGCTGTACGCCCACTACCTGCTCACCCACACCACGCAGGCTTGGCGTGCTAAGTACATTCACGGCTTCACCTCCCTGGCCGGCAACTTCCCGGGCCAGGGTCTGCTCTACCCAGTCCTGTTCACCGGGCTGAACATCGAGGACTTTGGCTATCCGGCGACGAAGGACAACGCCGCGAGCAGCGCCCGGCTTTACCAGACTGCACCGTCGACCTACCTCAGTGCCTCCGATCCAACAATCTTCGGCGATCGCGAGACCGTCATCGAAGACGCGTCCACCGGCCGCACCTACACACCGCGCGACTACCGACAACTGATCACGGACGCGAATCTGGGCTGGGCCAAAGACATCGCCGACTACTACGTCGGCTTCGTCAAGATCGCTGAGCCGGGTTCGTTCCCCGGCGTCGACGTCTACGCCGAAAGGGGATCCGGAGTCCCCACCGTCGTCGGGGCGCGGCTAGACAACCTGGCGTCCGGACAGATCATCACCGCCGCCACGAAGCTGTTCACCCGTGACGGCGACGGGAACCAAGAAGACATCACCAACAACGCCGTCCTTGCCTGGCGGGCGATGCGCTGCTTCCACTTCAGCCTCACCGACAACCCGGGTGTCGACCACTTCGCCCTACCCAGCAATCCCAAGATGCTCCACCGACTGCTCGTCGACCTAACCCTCCCACCTCACACGTGCCCTTGAGCCACATTGTCAGCCGGCCATCGCGGTCAGTGCCGGAGGAGTCTCCGTTTGATCCGGCTGATCGGAGTTTTGTGGCTGATCCGTATCCGGTCTTCGCGGCCATGCGCCGCAAGCAGCGCAAGCACACCCAACGCGTCATCCGCGGCCTCAACCACCTCCCCATCACCGCCCAATTAAGGTAAGCGCCTGCTGACAGGCCCAGTTTCGTGACTGCGCTACGGGGAACCCCCTCGCTGGCACCCACCCGTGCCTGGGCATGACACCAACGCGGAAGGGACGAGCGGGATGCCGGCTACCACACCATGCCGACGCCAACGCCCGGTGGCAAATCTGCGTGCCTGCGGGCTGCTCCTCATGGTGCTGGCTGTGGTGCTCGCTGGCTGCTCCCGATCCACCACCGTCAATTCGGCGGCCGCCGCAGGCCCGGCGGGGCTTGACCGCTTCTATACCCAAAAGTTCGCGTGGTCTAGCTGCGAGCAGATTTTTCAATGCGCCTCATTGGTGGTACCGCTGGACTACCGCAACCCGACCGGACACACCATCGAGCTCGCGGTCATTCGCGCGACGGCCACCGACCCCGCGCACCGGATCGGCTCGTTAATCACCAATCCCGGCGGTCCGGGCGGATCAGGCGTGGATTTCGTCACGCAGAGCTATCCCGCACAGTCTGGCCAGCCGTCGCATTTTGACCCCGCGCTGCGAGCCGACTTCGACATCGTCGGCTTCGACCCGCGAGGAGTGGGTCAAAGTGCACCGATCGGCTGCCTCACCGACACCCAGCTCGATCAGTACAACCGGCTAGATCCCGCCCCGAACACCCCGGGCGAGGTGGCGGCGCTGGTGGCCGGGGACAAGACCTTCGCCGCGGGCTGCCAAACCCACTCGGCGATGCTGCTGCCTTACGTCGGCACCCCGAACGCTGCGCGCGACATGGACGTCCTTCGCGCTGCGCTCGGTGACCAGAAGATGTATTACCTCGGCGCCTCTTACGGCACCTACCTCGGCGCGGTCTACGCCGAGCTGTTCCCGACCCACATCGCACGCGCTGTACTGGACGGCCCGGAATCCCCGAACCTGACGACCAAGCAACTCGATCTCGAGCAGGCCCAAGGCTTCCAAACCGAGCTGACCCGATTCATCGCCGACTGCGTCACCCATCCTGATTGCCCGCTGGGCACGGATGCGACCACCGCGGGACACAAATTGGCGGATTTCCTCGCCTCAGCCCAGGTTCACCCACTGCCCACGGGTACCAGCCGCACGCTTGATCAGGCGCTCGCCGAAACCGGCGTGGTGGTCACCATGTACGACAGCCCGCAGAGCTGGCCGATCCTGCGCAGCGCCTTGGCTACGGCGATGGCCGGTAACGGGCGCGAGTTGCTCACGTTGTCAGATCTGTATGACGAGCGTGATCCGCAGACTGGGCATTATTCCAACGAAATCGAGGCCAACATCGCCATTGATTGTCTGGACCACCCCGACCCGGTGCGGACGATTGGCGATGTCCAGGCCGAGCTGCCCGCCTACGAAGGTGCCTCCCCCCTCATCGGTGCCTTCTTCGCCTGGGCTGACTTGATGTGCGCGTACTGGCCGGTCCCGGCGAAGAGCCAGCCGCACCCGATCCACTACGCGGGATCGCCGCCGATCCTGGTGGTGGGCACGATCCACGATCCTGCAACGCCATATCCTTCTGCTCAAGATATGGCCCAGCAGCTGGGTTCCGCGGTGTTGCTCACCTATAACGGCGACGGGCACACCACCTATGGTCGGGGCAGCAAGTGCATCGACTCGGCAGTGGATACTTACCTGACCCAGGGCGCGGTGCCGGCGGCGGGCACGGTCTGCCAATGAGCGCCCAGCCAGCCGGTGGTTCGTCCTGACCCAACCCTCTTACTGGTGCCAGCCGAGGTCAGAAGTGTCGGTCCACTCGGCACTGGCAGGCCACCGCCTCCGCCAGGGTCGCCATTAGGGTTGGTGTCGACCCAAATCCGAACCCGATGGCCGCGGTTGACCTGCCGACCGGCCACGGGTTCCTGCGCCGCCACGACGCTCGCCACAGTCGGCGTGTGGCTGGGATCCTGGTCGACGGCGAGCAGTTGCGCGTCCAGCGCTGCGTCATGGGCCATCGCGGTCGCAAGGCCCACCAGTGGGGGGACCACCGTCCCATCTTCTCCATGTCCCATACCTCCACGGTAGCGCGGTTCGCTGCGCTGCTGGTCCGTTGAGTAGGCGCCTAAGCGTCGATTCACCCACCCACCGCGACCGAGAGCAGCCGGCCGGACACAACCGGCTAGGCGGTTTCGGGATCGCGCAGTCCCAGGCGTAGGTGCTCGCTGTGGTAGACGGCCTCGTCGAGCAGCATCGCGACGTGGTTGTCGTGCAGGCCATAGACGATGCGCTGGCCGGCCCGGGTGCCGGTGACCAACCCGAGGTTGCGCAGTAGTCGCAGTTGGTGGGACACGGCGGACTGCTGCATGCCGATCGCTTCGGCCAGCTCGGTGACCGAGCAGGGCGCCTGCCGCAGCCGGGACAGGATCAGCAGTCGACTGGGCGTGGCCAGGGCCTGCAGGGTCGCGGCCACGGTGGTCGCCGTATCGGCGTCCAACACCGCGGGTGGGGTATCCCGGCCCTCCACGCCATGACCCATCTGCTCATCTTATATATAGATATGTATGAATATATGTTCATATACGCCTGTATGGTGGGTTTCGTCATGTCGATCCGAAGACAGCGAGGTTGCGGTGGCTGTGACCGCGACCGAGCCGAGCTTTGCGACGCCTGTTCGGCGTCGGTCTGCTCACACATTTCGCGGGTGGACCCAGTTGGGTGTCGTGGATGCTGTTTCTGGCTTGCTATGTCACCGGCGGGTGGGAACCGGGCTGGGCCGGGTTGCAAGCCCTGCGGAACAAGACGCTGGACGTCGATCTGCTGATGGTTGCCGCCGCGGTCGGCGCGGCAGCTATCGGGCGGGTTCTCGACGGCGGTCTGTTGATCGTCATCTTCGCTGTCTCCGGGGCGTTGGAGGCGGACCGGCGTGGACAAGGCCGAACTGCTTGCGCTGGCCGCCGCCGCAGAGAACCCGTCGGAGCACCCGCTGGGGCGCGCGGTGGTCACGGCGGCACATGAGGCCGGTGTGCCAGTACGCCATGTGGAGCAGTTCACGTCGGCTCCCGGGCGGGGGGTGAGCGCCCAGCTGGACGGGCGCCTGGTTGAGGCCGGCAGTCCCACCCACCTCGGCGGCGCCACCGGAGGGCATCCGGCAGCGGCCATCGTCGCGGACCTGGAAGCCTCCGGTCGGACCACGGTCGTGACCCGCCTGGACACCCGGCTGGTCGGAGTGGTGGGCATCGCCGACCAGCTCCGCGCGGGCGGCGCGGACACCATCACAGCGATCACCGCTCTGACCGGCGCCGGCCCGCTGCTGCTAACCGGGGACAACCCCCGGGCCGCGGCCGCGTTGGCCACCGAGGTCGGCATCATCGACGTGCGGGCCGGGTTGCTGCCCCAGGACAAGGTCGACGCCGTGCGCGCCCTGCAAGCCCTGGGTCAGCGCGTGATGCTGATCGGCGACGGTGTCAACTACGCCTCCGCCCTAGCCGCCGCGCACACCGGGGTCGCGATGGGACGCGCCGGGTCCGACCTCGCCCTGGACACCGCAGACGCGGTCATCGTCCGCGACGAGCTCGCGACCGTTCCCGCGGTGATCGCGCTGTCGCGCCGCGCCCGCCGCTTGGTGATCGCGAACCTGGTAATCGCCGCAACGTTCATCACCGGCCTGGCTATCTGGGACCTGGCCGGCACCCTGCCACTGCCGCTGGGCGTGCTCGGACACGAGGGCTCCACGGTCATCGTCGGCCTCAACGGCCTGCGCCTGTTGTCCACCGGCGTCTGGCGCCGCGCCCTGCGCGGCTAGCCGATCGGCTCTTGCCTTCCGGGACCGGAGAAACGCCCAATAACGGGAAGGAACCGGCCGACGGCTCCGGCGTAGCGCAGGTAGTCCTCGCCATGTACGCGGCTCAGATGGGGCTCCTCCACGCGGCGAGTCTGTAGCTGCAGCGCCGAGAAGCACACCAGGACGGCGACGATCGCAGCGGCGGTAGGCACCAGCAGGCCCAAGGCGAGGCTATTGGCGAGCAGGCTGGTGTAGGTGGGATTGCGCACTACCCGGAACGGGCCGGTGGTGACCAGCGGCGCCGGATGATCGGGGTCGATGCTGGTGCGCCAGGCCTGGCCCATGTGGTGTTGGCCGGCCACGGTCAGCACCACGCTGGCGACGGACAGGCCCGCGCCGGCCGCTGCCACGACCACCGGAAAAGCGACCCGGGGCAGCGCGACGCCGGCCAGCACCAGTGCTGGGTTGCTAAGCTCCAGCCCGCAGCCGAGCAGGAACATCGAGCTCGCGGTCTTCTCCGCGGCGGTGGCGCCCAGACTCGCTACCCACCCTGAGGCTCCGGTCCGCCGGCGAAGCCGCAGCGGCTCCACGATGAACACCACGACGACGTAACAGATGCCGAGCACCAGGGCAACCGTCGCCATAAGCCCCACGCTAGCGCCAGGCGGTGTCGCGGAGCAGCCGCTCCGCATTTCTCTACAGCGCCGGTATCACCGTGGGCGTCTAGCGGCTCTATGAAGCACGCCACCCGAAACTGGAGATTTACATGCGCATCCTGTTCACCAGCTGCCCGGCCTACGGGCACGTCAACCCGATGCTGCCGCTGGCGCAGCAGGCGCAGCTGGCCGGTCACGAGGTGGCCTTCGCGACCGGTGCCGGGCTGGCGCCCGAGGTCGAGCGCCGGAATTTCGAGACCTGGCTGGTCGGCCCTAGCCGCGCGGAGGCAGACACGTCCCTCCGTGCGGCCCAGCCGAACTTGGCGGATCTTCCAGCTGAGCAGCGGATGCGGGTGCAGATAGAGGGCGTGTTCGTCGAACCCGCGGCCAAGCGTGCGGTCGAGCTGGTTCCGCGGGCCCAGCAGTGGAGGCCCGACATCGTCGTGCACGAGTTCACCGAGCTGGCTGGGGCGCTCGCCGCCGCGCATACCGGTGCCCGCCACGTCGTGCACGGCCTGGGGCTTTTGCCGCCGACCGACTTGTGGCAGGCATGGTTCGCGCCGGGGTTCGCGAAGCTGTGTGCGCAGTGGCAGGTGCCCGAGCTAGCCGAGGAGATCAAACTCGCCACGTACCTGGACATCTGCCCACCGGGTTTGCGTGGCGACGGTGAACCTACCTGGCGGCGGATCATGCCGCTACGCCCGGCGGCAGGGGAGCCCGCGGCGGGCGAGCGGTTGCCCGAGGCGCTAGCGGCACTACCGCATCGACAGACCATCCACCTGACTCTCGGCACGGTTTTCCATGAGGCACCTGGGGTGTTCGAAACCGCGATCGCCGGGCTCCGCGAGCTACCGCTGAACCTGGTCGTCACGACCGGCCCAGGCACGGACCCCACGCGGTTCGGGCCGCAACCCCCGCACGTCCTGCTGGTGCCCTACATCCCGCACACCCTCCTGCTGCCTCGCTGCAGCCTCGTCGTGTCCCACGGTGGCGCGGGCATCATGCTCAGCGCGCTAGCGCACGGGTTACCCCAACTTATCCTGCCGCAGGGTGCCGACCAGTTCATGAACGCAGCCGCCTGCCAAAAAGCCCGCGTCGCACTCGCGCTGACACCCGACGAGCTCTCCGCAGAAGCGGTCGCTGCCGCCGCCGGCCGCCTGATCACCGAGCCAGGGTTCGCGGCCGCTGCGGCCCACATCCGCGCCGAGATCGACGCCATGCCGACCGCTGCCGACGTGCGCGCCAGCGACCTTCTACGGGCCAGGCGTGATAACCATGTACCTGCATGATTCCCCGCACGAGCACCGGAAAGGTCAGGTGGCGGTCGCTACGTGGGGTGGGTCTCTGTCGTTGTCCAGCGCGCCGAGTGTTCGCCGCAGCGATGGGACGACCCTGCTGCGTAGCACGACCGCAGTGCCCGCGCGGTCGTCGTCGGGTTGACCGATGGTGACGGTGTCCATGCAGGCCTGCATGAGGGGGATACCGCGGCGGCGGTTCTCATCGTCGATCGGTGGCGCGCGCCAGCGGCCGTGGTCGCGCACGGTGAAAGTAACCCGGCGCTGACCGCCCGGTACCGCTTCAACTTCGCCACTGATGTCCACCACGTCGGGGAACTGACCGTCACGGTAGGCGTGTTCGATCGCGTTGCTGACGGCCTCGCTGACTGCCAGAACGATGTCTTCCTGCTGACCTGGGGGCCAGCAGGACCCGGTAAGCCAGTGCCGCACCCGGTTCCGGGCCACCGACGGCGCAATCGGGTCCGCCGGTAACTGCAGGCGCAGCGCCTGTTTCGACGGTGCTCGGACCTGTGCGTCCTTGGAGGGGCGCCGGTCACAAGGCGACGTATCGGGCCGCAAACTGTCGTCATTACCGATCGGGGGCATCGGGGCGCCATTGTTGCGGTCGCCGCGGCCTTCCGCAACACCGGAGGCGACGGATCTCAAGATCCGGAGGGCACGGCCTGGTCAACGGTGTGGAACAGCGCAAGAACGTCATCGAGCCCCGCCAGCTCGATGGGACGGATCACCGGACGAGTGTGATCGACGACGATATGCAGTGGCTCACTGCGCCGCCGGGCAGCGCGGGTGGCGTCGACCAATGCCTGTAGACCCGGCGAGCCCAAAAACGTCACGTCGGTCATGTCGATCACCAGAGTCGCGCCGTCGCGGAGCTGCTCGAACCCGGCGGCGACCGCTGCCCGGAGCCGGTCGACGGTGAGCACATCGATCTCCCCGGCCACCGTCACCACCAGCGCCTCGCGCCCGGCATGGACCACCCGGCCGGTATCGATCCGCACCAGCTGCTCGGCGGCCGGACCCCGCCCAGCACCGGGATCAAAGTCGGGATCGCCAACGCCTGGCTCATGCACCCTCGCACCATATCGGCCGGGTGACACCGGTGCGGTCATCGGCGCGGCTGCTCGCATCAATAGCGGGTACTGGCCAGGGTCGGACCAGAACGCAGGCGCGAGATGCAGATCACGACACAGATAAGGACATCCACGGTGCCGAGAAGAACCTTGAGAGGGTCAGGTAACCAGCCGGCACGTCCGCGATCGGGCGCTGGCCCGGTGATACTCGCAGTCGCCGTGGCGCTGGGCTTGGCGTTGCAGAGCTGCGGGGCGCCTGCGCCCAAGTCGGCCGGCCCAGCGGGCCAGTCGGCCAGCCCAGCGGGACCAGAGGGGATCGCGGTGGAGACCGGACCGGCGTTGGCGCCGGCGTCTACTGCTGCTAATGGTGCGCCGGTGGACGGGATCCAATGTGACGCCAGCGAACAGGTCGCTTACCACATACACAGCCATCTGCTGGTGTTCGTCAACGGCGAACCGCGCAGCCTTCCCTACGGGATCGGCCTCGTGGCGCCGGTGGCTCAGAAGACTGGGCCGAACGCCTTCGCGCACGCCAGCCGCTGCTACTACTGGCTGCACGTGCACGCCGGCGACGGGATCATTCACGTCGAGTCGCCCACCCAGCAGACCTATACATTGGGTCAGTTCTTCGCGCTCTGGCGGCAACCACTGAGCTCCGACGCGGTCGGCCCGGCCACCGGGACCGTCACCGCCTACGTCAACGGAAAGCCGTTCACCGGCGACCCGGGCACGATCCCACTCAAAGATCACGAAGACATCCAGCTCGACCTCGGCACGCCCGCCCCAGCGCCGGTGAGTGTGGACTGGTCGCACGCCCGGCTGTGAACCCCGCGGTTATCCCACGGACACCGTCACCGCGGCGGTGTGCAGCACTCCAGCGGTTTGGAACTGAAGGAACAGTCGCCAGTTCCCAGGCTTGGGCAGCATCGCTTCGAATGAGAGCGTCGGGCCTCCGTGGTCTCCGTTGACCGTGCCGTGTGGATGCAGGTGGGCGAAGGCAAGGTCGTTGTCGTGAAAGGCCGTCAGGTGCGCGTAGGTATCCAGGTAGGGTTGCAGGTCGGTGACCGGCTGGCCGTCCTTCGACACCGTGGCAGTCAGCGGGTGTTCGGTGCCGGCCATGATTCGATCACCGGACAGGGTCACGGTATAGCCGTCGACCTGGGTTGTCGGCGACGCGGCCGGTAGCGGCGTCACAATGGCGGTTCCCGGCACGGTGACCAGCTGGCTGAGCACCAGCGCCACCGCCTTACCGGAGGTGTCTTTGGTGATGAACGACGCGTACGCCCGGTAGGTCCCCGGTTGGGTTTCAGCCAAGGGGGCGGCCCAGGTCCCGTCGGTGCTCATGGTGGCATGGATGTGCTGGAATCCGGTGAGGTCGGAGCGGATCAGGTAGAAGTGCATCAGCTTCGTCTGGTCGGGCTCGAACGCGGTGACCGGTTTGCCGTCGGCACCGAGGATGCGGAACTGGAACGAGGTCGGTTGACCGGCCGGCAGCGAGGATGTGGCTGCGGCGAACCGGAAACCGGAGGTGTCGGCGGTCAAGCCGTCTCCGGTGGGCATGTCGGCCATGCCATCATGGTTGGACGCGGCCGCCGCCTCATGATCAGGCGCCGGTGTGCCGGTGGAACCACCGCAGCCGGTCACCACGAGCCCCGTGATCGCGCACACGGCGACCAGGTAGCCCATGGCCCGCGCCGAGACCCTCACAGCATCTACCCTCCAACACGCACCGGTCCGACCCGCGATCCTGAATCATACCCTGGCTGGGTATCTGAGGTGGTGTTAATGAGCGCGATCGGTCTCGCGCTCGCATCGGCGGGGTCGATGACACCGGTGGACCTGCGCTCAGCATGTGCGCGACACCGAGCCGACCTGCGGACTGGACACCGGTACAGCGCTGGCGCGCTGCGTCAGCTGGCCGTCGACGTATCGTGGTTCCTGGCTGGTCGGAGACGAGGGTCAGCATTGCTAGTTGAGGGCGCTGCCCGCTTGCCACTGCGGCCACGCCAGCGTCCAGTCGCCGTAGGTGTCCCAGACCGGTAGTGGATGTCCGCCGGAGTTGACGATCTCGACGACGTCGCCGAGACCGAAGTGGTCGTAGAACCATTGCGCGTTGGCCGGGCTGAGGTTCACGCAGCCGTGTGAGACGTTGCTGTCGCCCTGCTGGCCGACCGACCAGGGCGCCGAGTGGACGAATTCGCCGTCGCTGGAGATCCGCTCGTCGAGG
>DASUII010000321.1:0-29504 GCA_036279835.1 Pseudonocardiaceae bacterium | reverse complement strand
AGTGCCAGGTCCGCGATCTCGTGCACAACACGGCGGGCGGCGTCCTCGGCGTGCTGCTGGCCGTAGGGATACTGCGGCTGCGGGCGCGGCGATCGTCCGGCATCACCGCAGAGCTCGAAGTCGGTGCAGGATCATCGCGTTGATCGACGTCAGGTCGGCGTGGCACACCACCTGCACGGGGCGTCCGGGACCGTCGCCGGACTGCACGGCACCGCGGTCGGGTCCGTGGTCGCAGACCACCTGAAGGGCCATCGGGGTGGTGGTCAGCGTGCCCGACACAGTGGCTTCCAGCACAGCCAACGGGTCGTGCAGCGCCACCGGCGTCGAGCGCTGTTGCCGGCAATGTCTGATGATGCTGGCCAACGCCGCGCAGCGCGGTCCGGCCGTCGCGAGCTCCGCGAGCCAGGCACCGTCGACGGTGGCTCGCTGGGTCACATTCAACGACACCAGCGTGGTCGCCACGTCCTCCTCCACGAGCACCCGGTGGGCGGCTTCGGGATCGGAACCGATGTTGAACTCGGTTGGTGAACCGCCGAGATTGCCACCCATGATCACGATGCGACCGATCCACGGTTTGACCTCGGGATGTACGGCGAGCAGTAGCGCGATGTTGGTCAGCGGTCCGATGGCCACCAGCGTCACGGGGGTCACCGCGCCACGTAGCAGAGTCGCCATCAGTGGCACCGCGCCGAGAGCATTGACCGGTCCGCTGGGTTCCGGTAGCAGGTCGGCGTGCCCGCCCAAGCCATCTCGACCGTGCCAGCGATCGGTCTGCCGCGGTGGTGGGTACACCAGCGGCCGGGCGGCACCGGCGGCCACCGGCAGATTACCGAGCCCGGCCAGGGTCCGCAGCCGCAGCGCGTTGGCGGTGGTGACCTCCACGCCGGCGTTGCCGAACACTGTGGTCACGGCAAGCAGCTGCACCTCCGGGCTCGCTGCGGCCAGCATCAGCGCCACCGCATCGTCCACCCCTGGGTCGGTATCTATGATCATCGGTACGGTCACCGGGCAAGCACCTCGTCGATCTCGGCGGCGGTCGGCAGGGACGGCTGAGCACCGGGCCGGGTCACCGCCAGCGCGCCTGCAGCGCAGGCCCGGGCGAGCAACTCGGCATCGGGCAGCCCGCGCAGTAGACCTGCTACCGCAGCGCCGATGAACGCATCACCGGCAGCGGTGCCATCCACGGCGTTGACCGACGGGGGGACCCCGGCCGCGACTTCGATGCCGTTGCGAAGCAGCACCGCACCGCGCGGTCCGTCGGTGATGGCAACGGCTCGGGCAGCATGCAGACCGGGTAGCGCGGCGTATTCGCCTCGATTGACCACCACCAAATCGGCCCGCCGCAGCACGTCGGTCGGGACCGCGCGGGTTGGCGACGCGTTGAGCACGAACAGCCCGGTGGCGTGGCGGGCAGCGGCGGTCACTGCCTGTTCGGGCACCTCGAGCACGGTAAGCACCGCTTCGGCGCCGGCCACGTCCTGTGCATCCACCTGCAATGCTGCGTTCGCGCCGGGTACCACGACGATGGTGGTCTCGCCCGCGGCGTCGACGGCGATCAGCGCCAGCCCGGTCGGCTCGGTGACCCTCTGCAGCCGCTCCAGACCCACTCCCTCGTGGCGTAACAGCTCCAGCGCAGTGGCGGCCTCCGGGTCGGCACCCACCGCGGCGATCAGCTGCACCGGCAGCCCGAGGCGGTGCACAGCCAGGGCCTGGTTGGCGCCCTTGCCTCCGGGCATCCGGGTAAACCCGGCAGCGGTGAGGGTCTCACCTGGTCCGGGCAACCGCGGCAGTGCGGCCACCAGATCGAGGTTGACGCTGCCCACCACCGTCACGCCCACGGCCTTCATCCCACCACGCGCGGCTACGTCGACCGGGCATCGGACGGAAAGATGTGCCCGGCGATCTCAGCGATCTCGGCCGGGGTGCCGGCCATCAGCGTGGCGGTGTGCGCACTGATGATCTCGATGGGCCAGTCCCACCACGCCGCTTGTTGGAGCAGCTCGACATCGGCTTCCGAGTATCGCTGCTTGATCAGCTGGGCAGGATTGCCACCGACGATGGTGTAGGGCTCCACATCACGGGTGACGACTGCAACGGTAGCGATGATCGCGCCGTTGCCGATCGTGACACCGGGCATCACGGCGACGTCTCGGCCGAACCAGACGTCGTTGCCCACCACAGTGTCGCCTTTGCTGATCGTGTGCGCCTGGAAGGTCTCCAACGTCTCGTCCTGCCAGCGACCGGGGAAGATCGTGAACGGAAACGTAGATGGGCCGCTACTTCTGTGATTGGCGGCGGCCATGACGAAACGCACCCCGGCCGCGATCGCGCAGAACTTGCCGATCAGCAGCCGCTCCGAGCCGAAGCCGTAGAGCACGCGCTCATCCTCGAAGCTCCCAGTGTCTTTCGAGGCTCTGCACTTCGCGTGGTGGACGACCAAGGGCGAGTCGACATCACGCGCCGATGCGAGGTATACGCCGTCGCAAGCGTACCAAGACACCGTCGCGCGCCCCGCCCCCAACGGCCCCGCCGAGCCCGAGGGCATCTTGTTCTGACCCGATTCCGGAGGTTGATCGTGGTTTGTGTGCGTAAAGCGACATGTGATGTCGCGCCAGGCACACAAACCGCGATCAAGCTGTCTGTTCCGAACAGCTGTTGCCGAGACCGCCAGGGCCTGCGCCCGGAGGGCGACCCTCGGGTATTGGGCCATGCACCAGGCAAGACCACTGACCTGTTCCTTGAGGAGCCGGACGAGATCGCCGCCTACCAGGACACCGCGAGTAGACTGCTGCGGTCGGCTCTTGGTGCCGACGACTCGGTCGCCCTGATTGAGCAGATGCTCAGGGAGATGACATGAACCGCGACACACGCCCAGGTCCGGGCGTGGACCCCGCGCCGGTCGGGTGGCGCAAGAGCAGCCACAGCGCCGCCAACGCCAACTGCGTCGAAGTCAGCCTTGCCCAACTCGAGTTCGTCCATCCGGGACAGTAAGGACCACGGGGGAGGACCGACGATTACCGTGACCCGCCGTCAGTGGGGCACGCTTATCGACCAGATCGCCTCCGCCACGTCGTAGCGTTGGACAGGCGCTCGCCCGACCATAGGATCGCGGTGCCCAGGCCGTCGATCGGCTTTATGGTGAGCATTACCGGGTACGTCGCCTCCGGGGAACACTGGTTTTGCTCCTGACTGGCGGGTCCCTTGTCATTCGGGCTGTTTCGCTGGTGGCGTAATTCCCGCCGTCGGATTGTGTCCGGGCTGCTGGGTTGGATGGCCGAGACTGTCAGACCTTGCTTGTAGCGTTCGGGTTGTGATGGTGCGGCAGTTGCTTCCCGCGGGTCTGGCCGAGATAGCGCCGGGCCCGGAGTTAGGTGCGCTGCTGGCCGGAATCGACATCTCCGCACTCAGCGGTTCTGACGTCGTAGAGGTATTGCGGGCCCGCGCGCGGCAATTGTCCCATGACCAGGCCCGATTGCTGGCCACCATGGTGGAAGTCGGATTGTGCGACCCCGCCGCCTACGACGATGAGGTATCCCGGCTTTCGGAACCGCCGGCGTATGCCGCGGATGAGATCCGCGCCGCATTGGCCTGGACCCGCCGCGCCGCCGACCGGGAACTCAACTTCGCCGAGGCCCTGGTGCTGCGGATGCCGGCGGTGTTCACCGCACTGGAGACCGGCCGGATTGATCGGAGCAAGGCGTGGGTGTTCGCCGATCTTTGCGCTGATCTGACCCCCGAGCAGACCGAGGTGGTCTGTACCCGGCTGCTGCCCCATGCCGAAAGGCTGACCACCGGGGAGCTCGCGGCGCGGATCAAGAAACTGGCCATCGCGCTGGATCCGCAGTGGGCCGCCCGCCGGTACGCCACCGCGGTGCGCGAGCGCACGGTGATCGGATATTTGGGCCCGGAGGGCACCGCGACCATCACCGGCTCCGGATTGCCCGCAGACCAGGCGGCGTCCGCGTGTGCCCGCATTGAGGAGTTGGCCCGGGCGGCCAAACGCGCCGGGCATCCCAGCCGGATCGGTCCGCTACGAGCCGACATCTACCTGGGCCTGCTGGACGGCCGCTGGCAACATCACACCGGCGATCAGATCATCACTGACCTGCTCACCGACACCATCAGCGAGACCGACGGCGCTGATCCCCGGCACCCGGCCGAACCCGACGCTGCGACCGGCGGCGAGCACCCGGCAAGCGACGCCCGTGGTGATGCACCCGCCGACACCGCAAACACCGACGACCCGGCAGCCCAGAACACCACCGAGGACAGTGACAGCCGGGGAAGCATGCCGGACGGGTACCCCACCGGCCCCGAGCCCGGCACAGCGCTGCCGGTACGGCGGGTCGGGGTGGAGGTGCGGGTGGGACTGGCGACCCTGCTCGGTCGCGACCAGCACCCCGGGGAGATCCCCGGGTGGGGACCCGTTCCGGCGGGAATCGCCCGCACTATGGTGGCCGCCCAGCGCGCTGCAGAATGGCGCTTTGCGATCACCGACCCCACGGGACAGCTGCTGCTTGCTGGGATCACCCGCCGCCGACCCCACCACCCAGCGCCAGATCACACCACGCTCGGTCACACCGCGAGCCAGCAGCCGCGCCGAGGCGGGGTCGTCGAACTGCAGCTCCCCGCCACCCTGCTCACCGACCTCGCCGCAAGCCCCGAGAGCTGTGGTGAGTGGGCCGGGATCGTGACCGACATCGCCACCCAATACACCCAGTACACCCAGTGCGGACCGGGGAAGCCGCACGCTCAGGACCCAACCACCCGGTTCGCCGGGGCGGCGTTACGCCGTCATGTCCAGATCCGGGACCGGTTCTGCGTCTACCCGGGGTGCCGCGCCACAGCCTGCAGCGCCGACCTCGACCACACCCACGACCACGCCCTTGGCGGGCCCACCACCGATACCAACTCGGGACCACTGTGTCGACATGACCACCAGCTGAAGACCGCTGGCTGGTGGCGGCTGCACCAAGCCCAACCCGGCCACTTCACCTGAGTGAGAGTCCGCATGTGACACACTATCGGCATGATGGAAGAACTCCCCCGTGCCGCCGCGGTCTACGCGCGGATCTCCCAGGACAAGGCCGGTGCTGGGCTCGGTGTCGAGCGCCAGGAAGCGGACTGCCGAGAGCTGGCCACTCGGTTGGGCTGGACTGTGGTCGAGGTGTTTGCCGACAACGACCTGTCCGCCTACTCGGGCAAGACCCGGCCGCGGTACCGGGCGATGCTGGAGGCGATCCGGGCCGGGCGGGTCGGTGCCGTGCTGGCCTGGCACACCGACCGGTTGCACCGCTCCCCGATCGAGCTGGAGGAGTACATCACCGCGTGCAACGACGGCCGTGACGTGCCGACGCACACTGTGCAGGCCGGGCCACTGGATCTGTCCACCCCGTCCGGGCGGATGGTGGCGCGGCAGCTGGGCGCGGTCGCCCGCTACGAGTCAGAGCACCGCTCCGAGCGGGTGCGCCGCGCCTTCCTCCAGAGCGCGCAGCAGGGCCGTCGCCACGGCGGGCCGCGCCCGTTCGGCTACGACGACGACGGGATGACCGTGCGGGAGCCCGAGGCCGCGGCGGTGCGCGCCGCGGTGGAGTCGGTGCTAGCCGGTGCGTCGCTGCGCTCGGTGGCGCGGGATCTCACCGCGACCGGGTTGACCACCACGATGAAGGCCCGGGCCTGGGACGCGCATGCGGTACGTGCGCTGCTGCTCAAGCCGCGCAACGCCGGATTGCGAGACCACCAGGGCCAGGTGATCGGGCCGGCAAGCTGGCCGGCGATCGTGCCGGAGGAGCAGTGGCGGGCGGTGGTGGCGATCCTGACCGACCCCGCCCGGCGGACGAGTCCCTCCGATGCGCGGGTGAAGTGGTTGGGCTCGGGGATCTACCGGTGCGCGGGGTGTGAACGGCCGACGCTGCGGGTGTCCACCGCGGGCCGGGGTATCCCGTGCTATCGCTGCCCCGGTGAGCCCGGCACCACGGGGCACGTGACGCGGGTGGCCGGGCCGCTGGACGCGTATATCGAGGCGATCGTCGTCGAGCGGCTGTGCCGCCCGGACGCTGTTGAGCTGCTGCGCACCAGTGCCCCGGACGTTGATCTTCCCGGTCTCCGCGCCGCCGCCAATGCCGCCCGCGCGCGACTGGCCGAGATCGCCGAGATGCTCGGCGAAGGTGAGCTGACCCGCGCCGAGGCACAGATCGCCCGGGCGCGGGCGAGCGCCCGGTTGGAGCGCGCCGAAGCCGAGATCGCCGGGGCCACCGCAGCCAGCCCACTGGCCGGGCTGGTTGACGCCCCGGACCCGGCCGCGCTGTGGGCCGGGCTGGACATCGGCCGTCGCCGCGCTGTACTGGATACCCTGATGACGGTTACCGTGCTGCCCGTCATCCGGCCGGGCCCCCGGTTCGATCCGGACACCGTGCGAATCGAACCGAAGTAGGTGTGATCGAGAAGACCTAAACGATTGGCCGCCGGTCGTATTCTTGATCGCCAGCGCATGCGCGGCTCGGCGCCGTCGGTTCCGGGAGGGGGTGGGTGTCCCGTCCCGCGTGCCGGGTGTCATCGAACGGGGTCTGCCCGGAGGGCTTGGGCCGACTGGGACAGCTCTCGATACCGCCGTCCCAAGCTTCTTTCGGCGGGATTTCCGCAGTTAGCGGTGTTGTGGAACCTGTCCCATCGCATTCGTCCCGCACCAGGTCTGGCGGGACGCGTGGGACGCCGCACGTCGGAGATCCTTTACCGTCCGGCGGTGCGGGTGACGGTGTCGCGGACTACCTCCGTCGCTGCCTTCGCCGAGGTGCAGAACAAGCAGCGGCACCCCATCGAGTAGCCCCGCAGCGTTCCGTGCGGCGCGTCTAGGACGACCTGGGGTGAGACCGGCTGCTCTGTGGTACTCACCGGGCGGCCGCCAGGATCGCCTGCGCCACGTCCGCAGCCTCGGGCAAGGTGAGCACCGTCGCGGTCGTCATCGTGGCGTCCAGCGTGACTACCACCCGACGTACCACGTGACCGTCGACCAGATCCGTCTCTCGCCACAAGATGATCGTCCGATTGCCGCCTTCGGGGTCGTGCCCGGTGAGGGCGAACCGGTGCGAGTTCTCGGCTGTCATCAGCGCGGGGACCCTTCGCTGCGGGGGCCGGGGTGGTTGATGGGGTTGGCGAGTGTCTGGATCATCCGGGCCCGTTCCTGTAGCGCCGTGACCAGCTCATCGTTCGCGGCGTTCGCGCTCCGGTCGGCGTTGTCCATGAACAACTTCGCCAGCGCCTCACCGGGAGTGAGAGACCGGTCAGGCGCAGTCATCGGCGGGAACGCCTCGTCCCCAGGGCCAGTCATCAACATGGCGCGGTCTGCGGCCAGCTCCGCCCCCTGCGCCAGCAGCGCCGACAGAGCCTGGGCCTCTCCAACGAGACCTCCGGGGGGAACCGACCGGCTGCCGACAGCAGTGGGCGACAGGGGAAGCTCCAAGTCAGGTGACCAGCATGCGGTCCCCGTCTTGATCGGCTCCGCCGACCCGAGCGACCCGATCAGCGTTTCCAGGTTGGCATGGATCTCGTCGAGTTGACTGAGCAACTGGCCGATGGTGGCTACTAGGTGGGCCGATATGTGGTGAAGGCGGTAGTGGATCGCACTCAGTCGTTCTAGCGGGTCGTCATCCGTACGACGTACCGGCGCGCTGACGGGATCTGCGCTCATGGTCGTCAAGGCAACAGCAGTTCAGACGGTCGCGGTAGACGGTGCGTAGTCAGTTGGTCACTATTCCGGAATCGAATATGCGGCGGGAGACTACTGGCTGTTCAGGGCGGTCCAGGCGTCGGTGATGATCTCGGGGAGGCTTGATCTCTCGGGTCGCCAGCCCAGCTCAGAGCAGATGCGGGTGCTGTCGGCCAGTAGCGTCGCTGGCTCGTGCGCGGTGGCGGTGTGCCGTCGTGGGACGGGTCGTCCGGTCACTGTCTCGGTGCTGGCGATGACGTCACGCACGGTGCTGGGGTGGCCGCTGCCGACGTTGTAGGCGCGCCAGGTGCCCGGTTCGCAGGCACGTAGGGCTAGGTCGAAGGCGGCGGCCATGTCGGCGACGTGTACGAAGTCGCGGACCGCGGTGCCGTCACCGTTGACGACTAGCTCGGATGCTCGGCCCTGTTGGACGGCTAGGAGTTGGGGGATGAGTCGCGTGGTATCGCGGTCGGGGTGTCCGGGTAGGGCTCCGGCCACGTTGAAGGCGCGCAGGCTGATTGCTCCGATCGCTCCGGTCGCGGCGAGATCCGCGGCCGCTTGATCGGCGGCGAGTTTGCTGGTGGCGTAGGGGCTGCTCGGTGCCACGGTCGCCGTCTCGCTGATCGGTTGCTCGGCCTGCTCGCCGTACACCACGCAGGTGGACGCGATGACGATTCGCCCGGCACGGGCGTCGGCGAGTCTGTCGAGGATGGTCAGGATGCCACCGACGTTGGTGCGCCAATACGCGACCGGATTGTTCCGCGACTCACGTACCTTGGTCAGCCCGGCCAGGTGGCATACGCCATCAACCTCAGCGAGCGCTGTGGGCAGGGTTTCGGGTGTGCGCAGGTCGCCTTGCAGTCGCTGGACGCCGGCAGGCAGTGCGGACGCCGGAGAGCGGGTCAGTCCTGTCACCTGGTGTCCGTGTTCGACCAGGAGTGCGGCCACCGCGTAGCCGACAAAGCCGGCGGCTCCGGTGACCAGGACCCTCACGTGCTGAGCAGTTGATGCCGGTACCGCCACGCTAGCTCAACGCAGGCGCGGGAGATCGGGGACAACGGTTCAGTGCGCAGCCGCTCGCGGGCCACCTCGGTGAAGGGGATTCCCACGGTGGGGCGGCCTGCCTCGGTGCTGACTGCGGCACCTTCCTCATTTACGGCGACCATTCCGGAAAACAGCGCATCGAATACGGGTGCCGCGATGACCGCGACCGTCAGCAGCTCTACCCACAGGGTGAGCGGTTCGCACACCATGGCGCAGGCGACGACGCGGAGGTCACCGGCCTGGCGTGCTTTCTCGAAGGATACGAATGGCTCGTCGGTGTCATAGGCGATGGGGTCGACACTGTTGCCATCGTGCTCGCTGTTGCCGAGGAACTCCTCGGAGAACTCGCGCTGGATGTTGCGCCAGAGGGAGAAGTCGTTGGTTTGATGTGCCGGCGCGAGGGCGGCGGGCTGGAAAACACCTGCGGGGATCACGTGGTACATCCCGCCAGCGGCGGCTACTGATTTGGCGTCCCGCCGATGCAGGTACATGCGGTGACCTTCGATGGAGTCGCGCCGGATCGTTAACGTGTTGATACTGGGCAGCATCGGCCGGGCGTACAGGTCAAATAGGTCGATGATGCTCCGGCGGAACGGTAGGTCCGCGAAACTCGGTCGCTTTTTTCCGGCGAGCCATGCTTGCGCGAACTCGTGCCCTAATGCTTCACCCACATCAAGTACGTCGAAGTAGCTCGTGTAGTTGAACCCTAGTGTTCCCCGGGAACCTGACCATTCGACGTCGAGCAGTCGATAGCTCACGCGATTATCGAGTAGTTTGGGTCGGGCGAGATCGCGCAGCGCGCGCGAATAGCGGTCGTAACGCTCACCGCTAGCCATCAGGGGCCGTGCGCCTGCTGATTGTGGCACCTTGCCGGACAGCTGCGGTGTCGGCGATTCGGCGCGCCAGGCCAGCTCGATATCGGCGAGGTCGACCGGGCCGTCCGGTAGCCAGCTCGCCGAGGTCAGGACCGTCGTTCCCTGGATGCGCTGTTGCGCCGGGTACAGCTCGGCGGCCAGGTCGCCCAGCGTCGCGCGGTGGGCGTTGAGCTGCCACCGGATGTCCCGCCAGTGTTCCTGGCTGTCCCGGATTGGTCCCGGCCGGTCGCTGACGTGCGAGGCGAACGGGCGCGCGTCCGCCGACTGGTCCGGCAGAACGCCGAGCCGCTCTGGCGGGATGCCGAGTTTGCTCGCGATGTGTCGTAGCTCCGTGACGTCTCGCAGGGCTTGGGTGCCCTTCTCCAGCTTGGACAGCCGCGATTGCGTGGTGTTGAGGCGGGCAGCCGCGTCCTGCTGGGTCAGCCCCTCGTAGGAGCGGTACCAGCGAATGATCTGCCCAACGTCCGAGCCATCCGGTGGCGCGGATGTGGCGTGCGCAACCTGTAGCCAGCCCATGAAGCTCCCGTCCACGGTGTCCTCAGCCGTCCCCGTGATGATCGCAGGTGACGCGGTGGCTGTCAGGTCATACAGCGCTGTCGCGGTCCCGTCCTCAGCGGTGTCGGCTGGATTCTCGAACGGCGGGTTGGGTGACTCCACCCTGACGTTGCTTTCGGTGGTACTCCTGGTGAACCGTGCTTGGGCGCCCGCTCCGGCGCGTTCCAAGGTGGTGTCCAACGCTTGTTGCATCTCAGCGCTGGGCACGCGATCCGGCTTCTGATGCCATGTCGCGACCGTCCGCACCGCAGTGCCCAGATGCGCGGCGAACGACTCATTGGTCATCCGTAGCGCGGCTTGCAGCGCGCACGCGGTGCGACCCGTCCATAGCTGCACCGGCTCCATTAGAAACAGCCCCGAAAGTCGCGAAGTGCACTACAAATGCGCTGCAAGCGCGCTAGAGGTGCATCGCCGGTGCATGGTTCGTGCGGCGGATTCGCCGTTGACTTATCGGCATGAACAGCGGCCACCCGGAACACTCAGCCCCTCACTCCTTTTTGGTTCGAGTCTACGAACCTCATCACCGCTTCGACGTTGGCGTTTATCTCCCCGAGGCGGTCGCTCAGCTCGTCAATAAAACCGAGCCGCGCCTCTATCTGCGCAAGGCGATATTCAATCGCGGACAGCCTTCCCGAAATGTCGTCATCGGAACGGCTCACCGGTTCACCGATACCTGGGACACGCTGACTTTTCAGTACCGCGCCCAGGTGCTGCGGGTGCCACCCCAGTGCCATGGACAGTGCTTCCAGTGTCCGCGCGCTCCGCCGACGCTGAGCGGAGTTGTGGTAAAGCTCGCCGACTGTTGCTTTCGAGACCTGAGAGCGCTCAATCAAGTCGGCCTGATTGATGCCCAGTTCTGTCATGCGCTGGCTGATCGCCTGCGCGACGGCCGCCCAGTCCTCCGACACATATTCCTCCGCGCTCCGCTCTGGCGGCAAAGAGTAGCGCGGGCTCATGCGGGTTGACGGATGCATCCGTCCAAGGGTGCACCCATGCCCGGACCCGGATTAAATCATCCGAGCAAATGGCACTAAATCATCCAAATTGTATCGACCAGAAGGGCTTCACTACATGCGTACTGACATGTCCGGCGCTAGGCCTCCGGCGTACTACACGGTTCGGGAAGCCGCTTGGATTCTCGGCGTCACGCCTTCGACTGTCTCTCGTGCGATTCGTCTGGGCACGCTGCGCGCTGTGCGGCGGCATGGCCGACTGGTGGTTCCGGCCAGTGCCCTGACTGGGCTGCTCACAGAACCCACCCGCGATGACGGGGGTGAATCCCGATGAACCAGCCCGGTGGTGCGGTGCTGATCGTGGTGTTGGCCCTGGCCGGAGTGGGGATGCTGGCGGCGTTTCGCAGCGGCGCCCGCAGCGGGCACCGCCTGGCCCGGCACAACCAGGAAGTCACCCGCATGGGCGGCAACCTCCTGCGGGCGCTGGGCGCCGCGGGTTTCATCGTCGCCGTGCAGTGGGCGGTGGTGTTCTTCACCTCCGACGCCCGCGCCTGGGCTGTGGCGCTGGGCGTACCCGCGCTGTTCGCCGGTGCCGCGATTGCCCGGATGTTCTCCGTCACCGAAATCATCCACCCGCCCACCCACAAGCGGGATCGCCGATGACCAACCACCCACCACCACGAGAAGAACCCCCGCCAGAACCCTCAGCAGCGAGCGGCGCGCTGCCCGTCACAGCCCAGACGCGCCAGATGGAGCCAGCCGAGCCGATATACGACGGCGAAGTCGTGGACGACCTCCCGCGCGCTGCACGGCGGGCGACAGGTCGCCGATTTCTGAACTGGTGGGGGCATTGTCGGTACGTGCCGGCTGCGCTCATATCCCGGCTAGCGCTGCGGCAGGCAGCCAAGGACATGATCGTGTGGGTTGTGCGTTCGCCGTTGCGGTTTGCCGGCGCGGTCAGTCGCGGGCTCGTCGTGGCCGCGCGCCGGTGGCGTCGGTGGGTCCGGGTGCACGACTATCGGGAGGCGGCCGAGCAGGCCGAGAAGCTGGCGGACAAGTTCATCGAGATCCGCGCCTTGACGGTGTTCCGATGGAAACTCACCGCGGCCGCGATATGGGCCGGCATGGTGGCGGTGACCGTCGTTGACTTCATCTACGGCGCTAGCGCGTTGTGGATCACAGCCGGTGTCAGCGCGGTGGCGCTGGCGATCACCGGCCGACGCAAGGACGGCTCACCGGGGCGTAAGGCGGTGTTAGCCGGTCCGCGCGCGCTGACCTGGACCATGGACCCACAAGTCCTGGTCGACGCGTTCCGGGACGCCAAGCTGATCGGCAAGGACGAAAACCTGCGCCTGGTCGAACGCGCCGCCCGAGTCGGTGACGGGTGGGCGATCACCGTGGACCTACCGGCCACCCGCAAGGCCGCCGATGTGATCAAACATCGGGACGCACTCGCGTCCGCGTTGGCCGTCGATGAGGTGCAGCTCATCGTCGAACGGGTGCGCGGCAAGGGTGGCCACGCGGGACGGGTGTTCCTGTGGGTGGCCGATGAGGACCCGTACTCCGGCCCACCACTGCGGACGCCACTGCTGGACGTGGAATGCTGGGATGCCTGGCGGCCGGTGCCGTTCGGCCGGGACGCGCGTCAACGCCGAATCGATCTTCCCTTGGTGTGGACCTCACTACTCGTCGGCGCAATTCCCCGGCAAGGTAAGACGTTCGCGATTCGCCTCCCGGCGGCTGGGCTGATTCTGGACCCGTATACCCGGCTGTATGTGTTCGACGGCAAGGGTGGAAAGGACTGGGACGCGGCCGAAGCGGTCGCCTACCGGTTCGTGCGCGGCGACGAACTCGACCATGCCTACGCGGTGCGCGATCACCTCGTGGAACTCGTGGCAGAAGTCCAATCCCGGTTCTCCCGCATGACCACCTTAGACGATGAGGTATGCCCGGAATCGAAGATCACGCCAGCCATTTCGCGAGACCCGAACCTCGGAATGCCGATCACCGCAGTGATTATCGACGAGGTCCATGTGTTCCTGGAAAATCCCACACGCGAGGAGATTGGCGGCAAGAAAGCCACGCTCGGCGAGTATATCGCCGACCTGCTGACCTACCTGGTACGTAAAGGACCGGCGGCCGGAATCGTCGTTATCCTGGCCACTCAGCGTCCGGACTCCAACACTATCCCCTCACGGTTGAGGGCGGTACTCGGATCGCGGTTTGCCCTGCGTGTGATGGATTGGCGGGACTCCAACATCGTTTTGGGCGAGCAGATGAACACCCGCGGATATGACGCCTCGACCCTTCTTCCGTCCCATAAAGGGGTAGGGATTCTGCGGCCGGACGGCGAGACCGACGCCGGGGCGGACGTGCTGGCCATGACGGTACGCACCTATTACATGCCTAACCCGCAGTGGCGGGAGGTATGCGCACGCGGGCGGGCATTGCGGGAGGCAGCCGGAACGCTGACCGGTCACGCGGCCGGCGACGATCAGCGACAGACGATCGACCCCGCCAGTGTGGTCAAGGCTCTCGGCGCCGGAAGCGCCGTCGAGACCCAGGAATGGCGATCCGAGCGGTTGCCCGAGCTACCGGAACCACTGGCGTCCGTCGTCGACTACCTCGGTGACGATCTCAACCCGCACGGGCGGGAATTCATACCCACGGCCGAGCTGGCTGACGAACTGGACATAGAACCAAGCCTGTTCGCCCGGCAAATCGGCGAATTGGGATGCCGGCCAACCCGCCAATACGTGCCAACCGAACAGGGCGCCACACGACGGGTACGCGGCTACCTCACAACCGACATCCGGGCAGCCGTCGACCGAGCAGCGATCGACCAAATTGCCTTAGACGCAGCAACCGAAACCGACTGATTCGCGTATTCCGCACCCGCTGGCAGAGCTCGCCGGGCAAGGCACATCGGAAAGCCCCTCAATCACCCTAATGGTCCCTGAGGAAAGGATAATTTATCTGACAAACAAGCCAAATCACTCAGAACAACGACCCAGCACCACCAGGACTCAAAGGAGAGCTGAGCATCCACGACCAACCGCGACAGCACCGGATGCCGACACCACCGACCCACCCAGATCGCTGCCATCCTCGCGAAGGCAGCCCGTCCAGACTGCACAAGAGCTGCCGCCGAGGACCACCGACCCCGTGACCCTGGAGCGCGCCGCCGCGCACGTCCGGGCCGTCGTCGACTTGTTCCCGCCGCTGACGCCCGAGCAACGGGACCGCATCGCCGTTCTGCTGCGCCCCCGATAACCGCGGAGGCGACCTGGCATGACGAACCCCCACACCGGGGCCGGTTGCGGGGTTCGTAAATCCATCGACTACCGGAACGCGGCTTGGTGGCAGAAAGCTGGGATCAGCGGTTTTGGGTGAGCCAGTTGTCGAAGGTGGGTCCGGCGATGATGGTGTCGGGTCCGGGCTGTAGCGCGCGGGCGCGTGCGGCGTCGCTGACTGGCTGCGGGCGGACCGTGACCGAGGGGTCCAGGCGAGCAACCATGTCCGGTAGGCGCTCGGGTTGAGGTCCGGCGAGTTCTGTCAGCGCGGCGGCGTCCGCTCTGGTAGCGAGTTCGAGGAGCACGCGGACGACCTCGTCGAGATCGACCGGCTGGATCGGCAGGTCGGGGATCGCGGCGGTGTCCCCGTCGCGCCTCCAGGCAAGCATCTGACGGGCGAAGTCGTGAAACTGCGCGGAGCGCAGCACCCGAACCGCCGGGGCGTGGCCGCGGGTGGCGCGCTCGTGGGCGAGCTTGGCGATGAAATAGCCGTTCTCGGGTGGCTTGTCGACACCGATGATCGACAACACGACCGTATGAGGCACGCCGGCGGCGGTGGCGGCGCGCCCGAGGGTCTCGGCGACCGTGGTGAAGAACGCCGTCGCTTCGTCTTGGTCGAGACTCGGCGCGTTCGTGACGTCGATAACCGCATCAACACCAGACAGGTCGAGGTTCGGGCAGGCGGCCAAATCAACACCGGCAGACCGGGACAGCTCGAGCACGTCGTGGCCGGCCTGCCGGGCTGCCTGCACGAGCCGGCGGCCGACCAGGCCGGTCGCACCGGCGACGGCAACACGCATTCCGACCTCCCGGCAGGCGCACCGAAGCTGACTGCCGGTGCCAACGCTACCGTCGGAACCGTGTCGACTGCCGAGCGGTTCCGCGCCAGGCCCGTCTTAAGGTGACTCGGTGAGCAAGCAGTCCGCGTCGAGCGCCACGACGGGCCAGGCTGAGTACATCGTCGTCTTTCGGGCGCGATCGGCAGCTAGGTTCCTGCCCGAGGAGGGCTGCGAGCTGGTCCTGAACGCGCCGAACCTCGATCTTCAAGGGATTCGAGTGCGCACGTTTACCGGATGGGTCGACGAGGGGGGCAAGGAGCTGCCCCGAGAGCTAATCATCGAGGTTTGCGGACGCGCGGGCTCGTTGGACGAGGCTGCGGCCAAGTTTTCGGTCGTTGCCCGTCCCATCGCCACGATGGCCGGCTTCGTGGCGAACGTCCGGGTCGGCCCTTTGGAATTACATCTGGCCTACGATTCCACCCCGTCCAGTGAGGACCGGGAGTTCCTCGAGACGTTTGTTCCCGACGAACGGGGAGCGGTGTCGGCCGGGCGCATCATCCGGCGTCATCTGATGGAAGCGGCCTGTACGGCGTTCGTCACCCTTGCAACCGACAGCCCTCGGGTCAGCCGAGCTCTGCGACAGTATGAGCTTGCGCTCCGGGAGTGGTACGTCGGTGGGGAGTGGCTCGCGCTGAACCACCTATGGATCGCTGCCGAGAACTTGACCAAGGCGGTTGTCCGCAAGGCGGCTGCCGCACGGAGCATCTCGGAAGAAGACCTCGCGCACGAATACGGGCTCGTGACCGACGACCCGAAGCTGCCGCGGTGGAAGGAACTACTGGGTGCTCGGGTACGGGAGACGATCATCTTCGTCGGCGATACCGGGACTTATAAGGCCGCGAAGGATGCCAGCGATGGGCTTGAGCACGGCATTTGGGAGCTGGACAAGGTGGCCGCGCACGCTCTCAAGTCCGCCGACAAGACGTTTCACTACGTCCGTCGGACCATTGTCGACCTGCTCGGTCTGTCCCAGGAGGTCGCGGACGAGCTCAACGGGATTAAGCCCAAGGATGTGCAGTCGATGCGCAAGGTTGTCCGTGGCCGGCTTATCGGAGCCGTCGAGGACCCGGCCATGGAGGGGGAGCTGTACCCGCGGCTCGAGTGGAGCTCAGGCATCGAGTCCATGGTTCGTGACAGCTCGACCTTCCGGATGAAGCAGAAGGACCGGATAACCGTCCGAACGCACCCGGACGTCGGCTTCCGCCTGGAACGACTGGAGGTGCACGGACGTCTTGAGAACGGGGAGGCACCGGTCCAGCTAAGCGACGAGGATGTCACGATCGAGTACACACCGCCGTCCCCGTCGCAACGCTTGCTTGGGTCGGTCATGCCGCTGGTCGACGCCGCGGCCGCCAGTGGAGCCGACAAGGGGCACACGATGGCCTCGATGTTCGCCTTCAACATGTTCGGTCAGGCGGTGGCGTCCTTCCAGGGCATTCGAGTGCTGGTCGGTGCTCGTCAGCCAGTTGAGGCACTGCCTGTGCTGCGCGGGCTCGTAATCCTCGCTGCCCGCTTCGAGCAGATGACCGACCCTGCTGGCCCAGGTCTAGGCATAGCTGTGCGCGTCGTCCTCGACGCGCTAGAAGCCCTCGACGCTGACGCTGACTTGATACAGACCCGCCGACTGGGAATCCTGGCTGCCGTCCAGCTTCAAGGCCTCACCATCCCGGACGAGCTGGCAGCACCCGAGGCGGCCTCCATCTACGCAAGCCTCGGGGTAGAAATGAAGTTCGCGACCGGGGCGGCCAACGGCACCTATGTAACGACCGGTCTCCACATGCAGAGGATCGATGCCGAGCACACGAACTTCCAGGTGGCCCTAGAGCCCGGACCGCTGACAGACATGGTCTCCACCGCGGCCGTCATCGCCATACTAGAGCTGCTCAAGCACGCGGCATCACTATTCGGATGGACGCGCCAAATTAGCCAGATCGACGAACTTCTAGGTGAGGCCCGAGCAGTCAACGAGACCGCCGCTCAGCTCGACCTCTTCGCCTCAGGACCTGCTGTTGCCGGCAGCAATTGAAACGACGACCTCGCTGAGAGGCACCTCGACGGTGTCGCGAACCGCGACAACCACACTCAAAGTTTCGCCCTCGCCTGTTCGCGACACAGCCAGCACCCCGAAGCCCGCGCAAATCAACGGCAGCCCTGAGTACCGCTGTCATCGCCGCAGCAGTCGTCGCTTGAGGGTGCTAGTTATCAAGAGTGGTGGTGCGCCCAGGCCACTGTGACGCCATTTCTCGTCGTCGAATGATGCGCTCTGGCGTCCGGTCATCGGCATGTGCGGATGCCAGCGGCATAGCGTGCAGAAGCGGCGCAGCCACACGTGCGTGCTCCTCCAGTCAGCCTCTGGCTTGGACTGCCAAGTCAAGTCTCTCGATGAAGTCGTGGCACGCCGAGGCGGCTGCGGCGAGGCTGTCGTCGGAGAGCACGATTCTGTTGTCGTCGACTGTGATGCCTGCGGCTTTGAGTTTGGACTTGACGCTCTGTTCGCTCCGCAGCTGGCGCCTCGTCAGCTTTCCTAGGCCGTGGGCGACGGCGTTGCGCGCTTCGGCTAGTTGTTCAACGGCCTTCCAGTCCTCCTTGACGCCGAGCCAGTCCTTGTAGGATTTTTTTTGATCTTGCCAGGTGCTGGTGCCGCGGATGACGGCCTCGTCTGCCACTTTGGTGGCAGTGGCGCTCCGCGCGCCCGCGACTGCTCGGTCGACTTCGCGTGACAGCATGTCCGACGCGAACGCCTCGGTGATCGACAGCAGCCTGACCAGTGAGGCTTGGCACCTGTCCTGGAAAGGGTCCTCATCCGGTGAGGCCCGCAGTCGCGTACGCGGACGCGATTTCAAGGCCGCGACCGCAACGCGGTGGGCGCCGAGGGTGCGGAAGAGCAGCGCCGACGCTGCTTCGGCTTCGGCCGACGGGACCTGCGGGACTGGCGTGGTCACTGCGCGGTCGCGGCCGCGAGCAGCAGTCGGTCCAACTCGTCATCGGCTGTGTCTTCGGCTCTCGCATGGTCTAGGCCGATCAAGCCCCAGAACGCCAGGCGCCGCCATTCCGGACCGACCCGATCGACGGCGGTCGCCACCAGGTCGGGATCGCCCCGCCCGATCCGTCCCAAGGCTGCCGCGGCAGTGGCCGCGAGGCCGTCGTGGCCGTCGGCGACGCACTGGGCGAGCCACTTCTCGTAACTGTGTGTGCGCCGTGAACGCCGGATACCGCCAGCAGCCTGCGCGAGCCAAATTCCCTGCCATGCGCTGAGGATGTTGCCGGTGACGACCTCGTCAAGCGCGCTGCGCAGATCGGCACGTGCGCGCTGGCCGTTCCGCCCATACGCATCCACATATGCAACAACCTGCGGGGTGAGAGCAGGCTCGAAACGGAGCAACTCCGACAGGGACCCCAGCGGGCTGGTGTCGCCAGCTGCGCCAAGAGCCGGCAAAGCGCGACCAAGCAGCGACTGAGTGATCGCAGCGTCCTGACCAGCCTGCGTCTCCTCGGACTCGTCCTCGTTCACCCACAGCTCCCACGCCCGCTGCGCGGCCCGGAGGCGCCGCGGGTCAATGTCGTCGGAGAAGTCGCCGTTGTCTGTGGCGAGCGCTTCGTCCTCATCGACGCTGCCGCCCAGCGGCGAGGCGCCGAGCGCCAACTGTGCCGCAGCATCGCCGACCTCGTCGCCGTAGTCCGTATCCAGGAACCCCAGGAAGAACGGGTCGTCCGACTCGCCCTCCGCGAACAGGCGCTGCTCTGCGTCGGCGAACGACGTCAGGGACTTCCGGTAATTCCCCGCACCATAGGTGTAGGTCTTGCGCTCGTTGAGCACCAAGCCGAGGGCGCGTACCTCCATCGCGCATGCTTCGAGCGAGGCGCGGGCCTCGCCGAGCGAAAGGGACGCGATCCGGAAATCGTCAGAGTATGTAAACACGGCGTGGCCACGGCGCAGCAGACGCCTGCGAACTGGGTCTATATATGTGTCGCCCAGAACATCGCTGGCGGGGTGCACTTGCGGAAGCCCGACGTGGCGGCCGAGGACCGAACCGAGCAGGTCGGCGAGCGCGTCGACGGCGAGTTCTTCGCCGGTCTGGGCGATCAGCTCAGCGCAAAGCAGGTCGTGGTCGACGAACTCGTAATAAGACGTCACGTCAGTCTTGCTGATGTACTCCACACCAGGGACGTCGAGTGGCGCAGTCCGGAACTGTTCGACCTGCACCCGGCCGCGCAACCGTTCCGGCAGCGCCTCACTGATGAGCCCCACGAGTGCCCTATACAGCACCCGGTCCTCCAAGGTCATGACATGCAGCGGCCGGGCGCCCCGCCACCCCTTGTCCGCGAACACGACGCTCGCGCTTCCTCCGGAGGAGCCGCGTCGCAGCTGAGGGCGCAGCCAGGTCTCTACCGCAGCCGACTCTAGGGCGAGTGCTGCATAATCCCAGCGACGGGGCAACAATCGGTTGCGTGACGAAAGCTCGAGCGCAACGGCGTTGGGCAAGTCTGCGCGGCGCAAGAGGGTGCGGTCGATCGGCACGCTCGCTCTCCCAGCCAAGATCATAGGTGCAGACTTCTCCAAGAGCTACAGATAGCACAGGCGGATGTGAGGATCCTCGCCGCCGACGGCCCCATGCTGCCCCGGCACGCCGGAGACAGGAACGTAGTGCGGCTGGATACCGAGTGACGTCACAACACTCTGGCCGACACTCTCTGGTTACGCAGCTGGCCATGTCTTCGTCCTAGATCGGCATAGGACCGCACATCGGCATGACTGCGCACCTGACCGCCGGTCCGTGGTGTGATAGAACGTCCGCGGGAGAGCGGTGCGCATGGGGCGGAGCCTTTCAGACGAGGAAGCCGATCCTCCGAATGTGTGTTATTGCTCAGGATTCATCTGGATCAGCCCGCTCGGCAGGAGATACCACACCCAACCCCCACCCATCATCCACGATCTACCCGAACCTCGGCCCCGGCCTAACGACGTCGACTACCTGCAGGTCGCCACGCCCGAGGACGACACGCCCATCCTGGAACGACCACCACCGCAACCCGAACCTCCACTCCCACCCACGCTGCCAGACCCGCACGAACCACCCCCGTTCTAGCTACGTGGTGTGGAGTGCGGTGATCGGTCCCGCCGGTCACCGCGCTGTTGCGAGTGCCCGAGATTGTGCTCACCAGTTCGCGTGTAGGAGGCATACGCCGTGTTGTAGTTCAGTGCACGATGCGGACCTGGCGTGCACGAGATGGAGGCATGCCGGGCTACGGTACGGCGCGTGACCGAACAGCCCGTGCTCGACATACCGCAGGAACGGCAGATCCGGGACGAGCTGCAGAGGCTCGTGCTGGCCGACCTGCACGGTCCACTCGGCGGTGACGACGAGGAATTCTCCGGTGAGAATCCCATCGACCGATACCCGTTGGGCCGCCTCGCGCCCAGAGGCGTGGTGCTGGAGCCGGACACTCACGACGACCTCGCCGCCGATGCGGGGGACGCTAGCGAGGTCGATCCGGAGCCCAGTGCGCCGAACGTACCCAGCTTGAACCCGTCCGCGCTGGGCTTCACCGCACACGTCGAAGCGCAGGCATTCGGACTCCGCGCCACCGCCAAGTGGGCGCGCTACGAGCGCACCCGTCCGAGCGCGAGGAAACGCTGGGCCGCGAGCTCATTGAAATGCCTCGCTCGCAGGTGGTACTGCCAGTGCTCACCCCGGCAGACCGGTCGAGACCAGGACTTGACCTGAACCTCGATCTTGGGGTGGCGGGTATGGCCGATGACCCCTTTGTAGCTGATCGTCAGGTCTTCGCCGGTCACGTCAAGCTCTGCTCTTGCCACGATCAGCCCGGCGGCCGACGCGAGCATGCGAACGAACGACTCGCCGAACGAACCCTGGTGCTGGTTCCGGTCCAATCCCATGCTCACCACTTCGTGCCGGTAAGGGCTAGACCGTATGTGGTCGTCCAGCAGCAGCTGGCATCGGCCTGCTGCTGTCGCGTCGGTCGCGTCAGCGATGGACGGTTGCTCATTGGCGACCGGTGATGATCAAGGCCTGCAGTAGCTCGTGTCGACCGATCTATATCGGTCGAAGGGTTGGCGATGTGTGCAATAGACGGAACGGTCCGTCACGGCATCGATAATCGCCTTGCCGATGAAATCAGGTCACCCCCGCTTCTGCCGGGCCTTACTGGGCGCACCGCAACCATGCCGCCGATCAGGGTGGCGATCGAGTGAGAGTAGCCTTCGCAACGCTCCAACAGCGGATGACAGATCTTGGATGCCGCGCAACCCGCGGGAGGCACCGTGATGACAAAGAATCCGAACGCGATTCTGCGGAATATCCGATCTTCGATGGCGACGTTGTGCCAGGGCAGTCCGGCCACCACACCGCCCTCCGTGCACGATCTCATCCAGGCCATCAAAGACTTGGACAACCACCTGTCCTGGGGCGGGACTCCACCCGACGAGTGGCGCAGTGCGCCGTTCGCGCTGCCCCCGGCGCGGGTCTCGGACACCGGGGTCTATCAAGTACTCCTGCGCGAAACACCGTCTTCCGAGCCTGATCCGGTCGAGGACATCATCCGCCGGATGTGATGGTCGGCGCAGCGCCGGCACGCTACCTTCGGATGCATGCCGACCTCCGGGCCACCGTCGTGCGTAGTGATCCACTGCACTGGTCACCGGAGCGACCCGCAGCACGAGGTGGGTATCCAAGGCAGTGATGGGCTCTGTCCGGTGCCGGTGTGCGTCGTTCACCACGACCGAATCGAGCAGGGTGAACCGTGGCTGTGGGTTCCCTGGCAACGGTTGAAGGGTGCCAGTTCCGGACTGTCAGAGGGGTGCATCCTGATGGGCGAGGCGTTGGCCGGCTACGGTCTCGTTGTCGACGTCGACGTCCGGATGAGCAACAGCCTGGTGTTCAGCGCTGATCTCGCCGACGGCAGGGAGACGACGACGTTGGCCATCGATGGCCGGGTGTTCGGCGTGAACCAGCCGGTCTCCCTGGAGTTGGTCCTCTCGCCAGAGACGGTCGCGCATCTCAAAGAGGCACTGCGTTTCGTCCGGCCCTGATTTGATTCAAGGCTACGCCAGGGCCGCTAGGTAGCGGACCGCGGAGATGCTCGGCAGAAAGCAGTACGCTCCGCCGCGGGTGGTGACGAATCGAGTGAGTCCGTGCAGGACCACAGATCCTCCCGGCCGCGGTATCGCGAAAGTTCCGGCGCCGTCGTCTCGGGCACCGATCAGCGGATCGTTGGTGCGGCCGAGTCCGGCGGTGAAGATCCCGTCGTTCGCCCATTGGGTCATGAGGAATTCGAACTGATCGCGCAGGCTGACCCCGATGAACAGGCCGAGCAGTCCCCGAGCCTGCCCGTCCCTGGGATGTGCCGGGTCATACGCGGGACCGTAGGCGATCCCCCGCCGGACGATGCGGTGCAGGTGACCGCCATCGCCGGCGACGCGTTGCCCGCGTGGATTCATCCGGCGAATGTGCGAGCCGATCGGGCACCGGTAACCCCACTCGTCGACGCCCTTGCCGGTGTAGTCGAAGTCGTTCAGCGCTTCGAGTGGGATCGGCGGTTCGGGTGTGTCGGTGTCCGGTGAGAGAACCAGTGGCGTGCCGTTGCGCCAACGTCCGCACAGCTTCGCCTCGATCAGTTCTTCCGACAATCCGGTCGCCGACGCCTGCTGGGCGACGAATTCGGCGAACGCATCGACGTCCTGTTCAAGTACCCGGAATGCGGCGAAGCTACCGTTGACACCCAGCTCGGGCGGCTCCGGTACTGGGTAGCTGAATCGGTCGAACTGGCTGGGATATCCGAGCAGGAATTCTCCTACCGGAGCTCGCGGCAAGTGATCCGGCAGCCCAGCGAGCGGAACACCGTCGATGGTGGGTTGGGATAACCCGTCGCGGTAACCGAAGTGTGCGGCATCGCCGGGCAACGCCGCGCCGTCGCGGCGACCCAGCTCGACGTAGCTGGCGGACCAGGCCTGTTCCAGTCGCTTCGTCGCCGCGTCGAGCGCGTCAGCCGACTGGGCGGACAGGATCAGCAGCAGGTGCAGCGCTGGGTCCACCAACCACGGCAGCCATTGGTCGGGTGCGCTCGTACCGACGTCGCCGACGCTGGTAGCACGCTGCACGGCGCCCTCGCGGTATTCCACCGGAAAGCTGTCCAGAGACGCTCGCGGCACCCCCAGCGCCGCGAGGCCGGTAAAGGTGATGCCCAGGTTCACGCAGTGGTCCGGTTTTGCTGCCCAAGGTTGTGCAGTGGTAATAAAAGGTACCGCCGGATCACTGTCAACCAAGGTACCCAGAAAGGCGCCGGCGCCCGTCGGCTCGCGAACGCTCAGTCCGAGATACCGGGCCACTGGCATGGTGTAACCTCGGAGGATAAATCCCTGCACATCCGCGAGCTCGACGGCTTCCATTGCGGTACTCCCTCTTACGGTATTCAGCTCGGGGCGCCGACCGGTCCGAGAATGTCGAGTACCGTGCGCTCGGGGTAGGCGCTGTAGAACGTCCCAACACATCCAACGTCGACGCTTTGGACGTAGTCGAGAAACTCCTGGCGATAAGTCTGGACCGGCAGTGGGGGGGCACTTTCCACGTGTGCCATAAGAGCGTTGAAAACGTCGCCGATAGTGTCGATGAATTCGTTGATGTATACCGCGAAGTCGCCGTCGTAGGTGGTGATCACTCCGAGCTGATCGTTGCCAAGGAATGCGAATCGAGCGAAGTGTACCGTGCTGATCTTGTTCAGCGCGATGGTGACTGGATTCTGCTCCGGTGGCAAAGACTGAAAGTGTGTGATGAGCTGTTGAAGTGCGGCGTAGTCTTCCGGAGACTTCGCCTTCATCACCATAGTCAACGGGTTCTGGACGGGCGGCGGTGGCTGCTCAATCAAGGGATTTTCCTCTCCGGCGGGTCGATCAGAATCAGCGTTAGGAGCGGGGGGTCAGCCCGCGTTCGTCAAGCCTGCGCCGCAACTGGGTCAGGGCCCGGGCCCGCGTGGGTCCGATGCCGCCGGCTGGGATTCCAGTATTCCGAGCGACCTCGGTGTACGGGCGCGGGCTATCGAAGAACAGCTCGCGGAGAAGCATCTGACGGCGGGGTGACAGCGTCGCGATAAGGCTCCACAGCAGCCGGGCCGTGTCTGCGTCGATGGCGTGCTGCTCCGGGCCTGTGGATGGGTCAGCCAGTTGCTCTATCGCCGCGTGGGGTGGCGCACTGTGCTGTGCCTGCTGGCGCAGGATGCGCAGGCACTCGCGACTTGCGGTGGTCGCCAGCCAACCGGCGAGCTGCTCGGGCAGCAGGATCCGATGGCAGTTCTCCGCCAGCCGTAACCAGGTCATCTGCACCGCGTCGTGGGCGTCGGCGTCCTGCAGTCCGAACGAGCGCACCTTCCCGATCACCACTCCCCGGTATCGGTGCACGATCTCCTCCCACGCCCTGGGATCTCGGTGGCCCGCGCGCTGGAGCAGGTCAGTGACGCTAAGGGTGGCCTCAGGTGGGCTGATGGCGGTTGTCATATCGGATACCCCCGATGCCGCGTGGGTGGGCGGTGGGCACCAGTCGGGTGCCCGGGTTGTGATCAGTCAGCGTGACGCTCTGGATACGTCGTAAGCTGAACGTACGTTGTATAGTTAGACGTACAGTGTTATAGTGCGGTGCGAAAGCTGCTATAGCCCAATCGGGTATACGTTGTACGTATCGCTGTAGTGGCTACGAGGAGGGATCAAGGTTGAACGACCAGTCCAGCGTTCCCGGCCGCTCCGACCCGACTACCTGGGTCGGCATCGACCCCAGCAAGGACTACACGCGGCCACCCCCGCTGTCGCGACCCCGAATCGTGCGGGCCGCGCTGAGTCTGGTCGACGAGAAGGGTCTGGCTGCCCTGACGATGCGCGCATTGGCCACTGAGCTCGAAGTCTCGCCGATGGCTCTGTACAACCACGTGCGAGACAAGGACGAGCTGGTGGACCTCATGGTCGACCTGATGCTTGCCGAGGTAGACACCTCGGTGACCGATGGTGACTGGTTGACCCAGCTTCGGGCCCTAGTGCGCAGCTACCACCAGGCCTTAGCGGCCCACCATGGGCTGGCCCGGGTCTACAGCGTCCGGGTCAGGATCGGACCGCACGGCCTGTTGCTCATGGAGCGGACGGTTGCGCTACTGCTGGAAGCGGGATTCTCGCCTGCCGAGGCGTCTGACGCCTTCTTCGTCCTGTTCATCTATACTGCTGGCTTCCAGCAGATAGGCGACATCGTCCCCCGGCGCGATAGCGCAACTCGGGAGGAAACCGGCTATTACCCGCCGCTGCCACCGCAGCAGATCCCCGCTATCACCGTAGTGAGCCCGCACCTGAACGGCCCGCACCGGCCGGGGCGGTTCGACTACGGCCTCGAGCTTCTGCTCGCTGGTTTGCAGGTTAAGATCGCTCAGCCCGAGAAGGCTGCGACTGCGGCGCAGTGAGGGTCATCACTCCGCTGGGTATCTACCGATCGGTAACATCGTGGTCATGAACATCGTGGTTCTGATCAAGCAGGTGCCGGACACCTGGTCCGCACGCACCCTGGCCGATTCCGACCACACCCTTGATCGCGCCTCGGCGGACGTCGTCCTGGACGAGATCAACGAACGCGCGGTCGAGGAGGCGCTCAAGATCAAGGAGTCGGACGATGGTGAGGTCACCGTCGTCACGATGGGGCCCCAGCGGGCCGCCGATGCCATCCGCAAGGCCCTGTCGATGGGGGCGGACAAGGCGGTGCATCTGTCCGACGAGGGCCTGCACGGGTCCTGCGCGGTGCAGACCGCCAAGGCGCTGGCCACCGTCATCGGCACGCTCGGCGCCGTCGACCTCATCATTGCCGGCAACGAGGCCACCGACGGCACCGTGGGCGCTATCGCGGCGATGGTCGCCGACGTGCTCGGGTTGCCGGAGCTGACCAATGCCCGCAAGGTCACCGTCGAAGGCCGCACGGTGACCGTGGAGCGGGAGACCGATGACGCGATCACGGTCCTACGGGCTGAGCTGCCGGCTGTGATCAGCGTGAACGAGAAGATCAACGAGCCGCGCTACCCGTCGTTCAAGGGGATCATGGCGGCGAAGAAGAAGCCGGTCGCCACCTTGTCGCTGGCCGATGCCGGCATCGAACGCACCGCTGTCGGGTTGGCCAATGCCACCTCGACGGTGATCGAGTCCACGCCACGGCCGCCGCGGCTGGCCGGGCAGGTCGTCACAGACGAGGGTGACGGTGCGGCCAAGCTCGCCGAATACCTCATCGGCCAGAAGCTGATCTGATCGTCGCAGAGGAGAACCGTTATGGCAGAGGTCCTGGTCCTCGTCGAGCACTCCGGCGGCGAGGTCAAGAAGGTCACCAACGAACTGCTCACGGCGGCAGCGAGGCTGGGTGAGGTGTCCGCTGTAGTGGTCGGCAGGCCTGGCAGCGCAGCCAAGCTCAAGGACCGGCTGGCCGCCTATGGTGCGGCGAAGATTTACGTCGCCGAGTCCGACGACGTGGACAGTTACCTCACCGCTCCTGCCGTCGGTGTGCTGGCGGCGCTCGTGGAGTCGGTCCAGCCGGCGGCTGTCCTGATCGCCTCGTCACCGGACGGCAAGGAGATCGCCGGCAAGCTTGCCGTGCGTACTGGATCGGGATTGCTCTCCGACGCGGTCGAGCTGGCTGCCGACGGCAGCGCGACACATTCAGTGTTCGGCGGTTCGTACCTCGCCAAGTCCCGGGTTACCACGCCGGTCGCGGTGATCACCGTGCGGGCCGGCGCGATCGAACCGGTCGAGTCGCCGGGCGCGGCCGCCGAGCAGACCGTCGAGGTCCCCGCGGTGAGCGCGACGAAAACGGCGAAGATCATCGAACGTAAACCCATCGAGGGTGGGGACCGCCCGGAGCTCAGTGAGGCCAGTGTCGTGGTCTCCGGCGGTCGTGGCGTCGGCTCGGCGGACAACTTCGGGGTGGTCGAGAAGCTCGCTGACTCGCTCGGTGCGGCGGTCGGGGCGTCTCGAGCAGCCGTGGATTCCGGCTATTACCCGCACCAATTCCAAGTCGGGCAGACCGGCAAGACGGTCTCTCCACAGCTCTACGTCGCGCTCGGCATCTCTGGTGCGATCCAGCACCGCGCCGGCATGCAGACGTCTAAGACCATCGTCGCGGTCAACAAAGACCCGGAGGCGCCGATCTTCGAGATCGCCGACTTCGGCGTGGTAGGTGATCTGTTCACCATCGCCCCGCAGCTCACCGACGCGGTCACCAAACGCAAGGGCTGACGTACGGGCCCGACCAGCTCGATCAGTTGACCTTCTTGATGAGTGAGGCCGTCGGTCGCCGGGAGCAGGGAGGCGGTTCAAGGGGTCGCTCTGCACTCTCCAGCCCTGCGTCTGGCAGATGTGCGCCGCAGAGCCTCTCCCCGCGTCGCCGAGCGTCTCGGACCTGCGCAGATCGCCGGCTGTTACCGCGTGGCAAGCCCGGGGGACTGAGAGGTCGCGTCGTCCGGAACCGACAAGGTTCCAGGCAATCGCCGGACAGTTGCCCAGAATGACTCGCCAACGCGGGCGGAAGGCGGTCCTGGGGACCAGATGACCTTCCGCCCGCGTTGGCTATGACTGGGACTTAGCGGGTCGGCTTCATCCCGACGGACATCGCGCCCAGACCGAGCAGTACGGCGACCACGCCGGTCACCACGTTGCTCCAGATAGTCGCCGTGGTGGCGACCCCGCCGCTGACAATCCACGGGGCGATGATCGTCCACACGCCGAGCAGTGGCGCGACCCAGGTGATGCCGTGAGTCCGGCCGGGTGCGGAGGCGAACCCGAGGGCGAGCACTGCCAGGGCGATGCCGACGATCAGGTCGTTGCCGGTCAGCGTCGTGAATCCGTTGAACCCGACTACCCACGGGGAAATCGCGAGGTAGAGCCCGGCCAGAAAGGTTAGCCCAGCGACGACACCAGCGACGGGTGTCTCCGCGGCTGCCTCATACTTGGCCCGCAACTCCGCGAGGTCGGGATGCAATCTCATAGCCTCGGTAGTCATGTCTTCCACCTTCTCCGAAGTGTTGTTTCTTCTTCGGCGAGGTTCCTTCGCGGTGGGGTGAACCGGTGGCCCGTGACGGTCGCCCGATCCATCTTGTGGAGGCGCCTCGTCTGTGTATCACGCCATGATAATATCATGCTAGGAGGTACATTGTTATGGTGTCGCCGCTCACACCCGTGGCTGAACAGGAGTACGACAAGCAGCTCGCGTTCCGAACCGGCCTTCGCCGGTTCCTCCGGTGGAGTGAGGAGCAGGCGGCCACGGTGGGGCTCACACCTGCCCAGCATCAGCTGCTGTTGACGATCCGGTGTCATCCGGACTCGCGCGGACCCAGCGTCGGCGAGCTGGCCGACTATCTGTTTACCCGGCACCACAGCGCGGTGCAGTTGATCGATCGCACCGAGCAGCTCGGCCTCATCGCCCGCAACCGTGCTGACAGCGACGACCGCCGGGTCGTGCGCCTCACGTTGACCGAGGCAGGTCAGGAGAAGCTAGCTCGGCTCAGCGCCATCCCCGTGGAGGAGCTTCGGCGGCTGGCCACCCTCGTCAACGCGTTGATCCCCGCTGCGGCCACCGCATAGTAGGCGATTGAGACCCAGAGTCTAAGGCGATCACAGCGCGTCGCCGGGCCAGCGCGGCGGACCCGGTGGTCTCATCCGCGGCCACCGCGCCAGCCAAGTACGGACTGAACACAAACGAGATGACGACGTTGAACGCCGCCGAGCTCCAATCCCACGCCACCCACGCCATTAACCCCGCGCAGATTCCCTCGGTGGTTAACCGCTGACGTATCGGCGAAGCCATGTAGCCACGCTTGCTCATCGCGCTTGGCGCTCTCTTGGCACCTTACTTGGACCGGCTGGATGCAACTCTCGACGCCAACTTCCGGTAGCGGAGGGCGGGTGTCAACCGGTGGAAGCAATTGAGCTGGCTAGGAGGTCGGCGAAGACTTCTGCTGGGGTTCGGTAGCCCAGGATACGGCGTGGTCGGTTGTTGAGTTCGGCGGCTACGCAGTCGAGGTAGGTTTGGTCGTCGGTGATCTCGGTGCCTTTGGGGAAGTATTCGCGGAGCAGTCCGTTGGTGTTTTCGTTGGTGGGGCGTTCCCAGGGTGAGTGGGGGTGGGCGAAGTACACCGCGACGTCAGTGGCCAGGGAGAACGCGGCGTGGGCGGCCATTTCGCTGCCCTGGTCCCAGGTCAGGGTCTTGATCAGCGCG
>DASUII010000320.1:0-27084 GCA_036279835.1 Pseudonocardiaceae bacterium | reverse complement strand
TTGACGAAGACCACGTACAGCTGGAACATCCGCCCGTAGAACCGGGTGATGCCGCGCCAGTAGGACCGCGAGTCGTACTTCTCCGGGAAGATGCTTTGCGCACTGCACGCCGGCACCAGCAGGATCAGCGCCCCGTCCTGGGTGGCCACGTAGGCGAGCTGCGGCTGCCAGGCGTCGTTGCAGATCAGAGTTGCGGCGCGATGCCGTCCACCCATGATCGGGAAGGCTCGGGACGACTGACCGGGCAGGAAGTGCTTGCGCTCCTCGAAGGTCGCGTAGTTGGGCAGGAACAGCTTGCGATGCACGTGCACCAGAAGGCCGTCCTCGTAGTACGCCGCGCTGTTGTACATGTGCAGACCGTGTGCCTGCGCCTCGGGAAACCCGAGCAGCACGCCCGCGCCCTTGGTCGCCGCCCTCGCCAGCTTCACCATCCGCTCGTCGTCCGGCGGGATCGAGATATCCTCCTTGAGGTCCCCGATCGTGTAGCCACTGAGCGACAGCTCGGGGAAAACCACCAGGTCGGTTCCTGTGCTGACCGCCTCGGCGATCACCTGCTCGGCACGTGCGACGTTGGCGTCGAGCTCGCCGGGCAGGGAGTCGACCTGCGCGAGCGTAATGCGCATCGATACCTCCGAGAGACCGGCGACGAGGGCGGGACGCGCTCAAGGTATCGAGACCGTTGTCGCCAACGGCAGCCAGACCCTTGGGATGGGTGACCGCGAGGGGTCAAGCGCCTGCTCGGGATCTCGGTTCAATCCAGCGAAGGCGCGAATTTCTGGTCCGGGATGCGCGCCGAGCTGCGCAACCGTGGGGTGCGTTGTGGGAAGGTAAACTACTACCGCCCTGTGAGTAACGTTCAGCGGTCGGTTGATGGATTGCTGGTGGCCGAGTGAATCCGACGGAGGGACTTTGTGCTGTCATGAGCCCGAGCGAACCAACCGCTCCTGAGACTGCCACGCAAGCTGACTTCGAGGTCGAGCTCCCAGAAGTTGGGCAGCTCGACCAGGACGAGGAATGGTGCGAAATTCTGCTTGGCGGGGAGCGACGGCGCATTCGCTTCCACGATTACCATGACATTTACGACATTCCCGGCTTCTACGAGCGGCTCTTCTACGACAAACTCGAGTGTCAGTCACCGCGGGTGATCCGAAGGCTGCTGGCTCGGGCGCTCATCGAGCTAGGGACCGAGCCGGGCGAGCTCAGAGTGCTTGATGTCGGGGCGGGGAACGGGATAGTCGGTGAGGAACTTCGCGAGCTTGGGGCCGGGACCGTCTACGGCATCGACATCATCAAGGAAGCGGCCGCCGCGGCCCACCGGGACCGCCCCGGAGTCTATGAGCGGTACCTCGTCGCCGACCTCACCGACTTGGCGCGCGATGAGCGCGACACGCTCGCCGGAGCCAACCTCAACACGATGACGACGGTGGCGGCGCTGGGATTCGACGACATACCGCCGCGCGCTTTCGCCGTCGCCTACAACCTCATCTCCACCCCAGGCCTAGTGGCCTTTACCATCAAGGAGGAATTCGTCGCAAAGCGCGATTCGAGCGGCTTCAGCAGCCTGATCCATCGGATGTTTGACGAGGAAGTCATCCGGCCTCTGGCCAAGGAGCGCTACCGGCACCGCCTGTCCGTGCAGGGCGAGCCGCTGTACTACGTCGCATTCGTCGCGGAGAAGGTTAGCGACGTCTCTCCAGCCTGGCTCGGCTGACCGAGTGCCGTACCCGAAACGGTCGGTCGGCAACGCGGGTCGGCTGTGGCGACCACACCGCTCACAAGCCGCGCGGGCTGAACCGGCAGTGCAGGGAGCCCGATCTGAGTACCAGCGCCGATGATCTCGCCTCGGGCGATGCGGTCGCGGCCGCTCCCGCGAGTCGTCGAGCAGCACCGTCATCGCCGCCTTCGGCATCCGCAACACGTACTGCTCGAAGTGCACCCCGTCGGGCAACTCCACCTGCGCGATGCTCAACCGCAGCCGCCGGGTGTCGTCGATCACCCGCTCACCGTGGATGATCCAGCGCGTCGGTTCTCTGCGGTCGTCACCAGCCGAAACGTTAGGCGTTGCCAGACTCGACACCTGTTCCCACCGGACACGCCACGCCCGTGCCGCCTATACCGCAATAACCGTTCGGGTTTTTCCCATCCGATAAATACTGCTGGTGGTAGTCCTCGGCGTAGTAAAAGTCGCGCAGGGGAGCTATCTCGGTGGTGATCTGCCCGCGCCCGGCGGTGGCGAGCGCCTGCTGGTAGGTGGTCCTACTACTCTGCGCCTCGACGGCCTGGTCGGCATCAGTGGTGAAGATCGCTGAGCGGTACTGGGTGCCCCGGTCGTTGCCCTGCCGCATGCCCTGGGTCGGGTCGTGGCCTTCCCAGAACACTCGCAGCAACCTGCTGTAGGAGATCTGCGCGGGATCGAAGACGACCAGCACTACCTCGGTATGCCCGGTGCGCCCCGAACACACCTCCTCGTAGCTGGGGTTGGGAGTGTGACCGCCGGCGTAGCCGACCGCGGTGGAGTACACCCCCGGGGTGCGCCAGAAGATCCGCTCGGCACCCCAGAAACAGCCCATCCCGAATACCGCGGTGCGTAGACCATCCGGGAACGGCGCCACGATGCGGTGGCCGGTCACGGCGTGCCGCTCCCCGACCGGCATCGCGGAGGATCGCCCGGGAAGCGCCTCCTCGGCGGTCACCATGCGGGTCTTGTCGCGTCCAAATAGGGCCATGCCACCAGATTACGCCGCCACCAGGTTACGCCGAGGCTGCTGGCACAGCCGGTTGCTGCTCGATCAGCTCGGGGCGCTCGCGCAGCTCCTCAAGCCGTCGAGGGGGACCGGCGCTCGGATCCGAGGTGGGTGCAGTCCTGGCTGCGCGACGTGGTTTGGCGCGCGGAAGATAACGGCGCAACGATAATGTTGGAGCTTCGATGTAGCGCCAGGAAAGCCAACCGCACAGATAGGTCAGCGGCAGCGCGGTCGCGGTCAGCGACCATTGGGTATTTGCGCCAGCCATGATCAACAGTTGCTGGACCGGGAAGCCCCACACGTACAATCCGTAGCTACCGAAAACCCATGAGTCATATCCCTCCAGGCGAGCCGGCCAGTGAAACGCGAGCACTAATGCCCCGTAGCCGGCCATGAACGGGAGGGTCAAAGCCCCAGCCTTGGTCGTGTGTATCGCGATCTGCAACCCGACCAGCGACCACGCAACGAAAGGCGACAGCGAAATCTTGTCGCGATAGGCATGCAACACCATACCGATGCTGAACGCGACGAGGAACGAGACCAGCGACCCGAACGGTACCTGCAGGAAGGAGCCGCCATGCCCGGGGTTGCCCATGCTCGCGTCGAGTCGACGATCCAGGCCGATCAGGATCAGCATCAGCGCGACCGTCAACCATGGCGCCCGACGGAAGAGTCCGGCAATGCCGAACCCGAGCACCAACAGGTAACCGGTGAGCTCCATCGGGAGTGTCCAGATCGCGCCGTTCGCCGACCAGGGATAAGGATTGTTGTCGAACACCCCGGTCAGTCGATGCTGCAACGTGTACAGACCGGCATTGTGGACGACGTATCCCCAGGTTCCCCGAGCGGAGAAATACTCCGACAAACCGACCGTCGACACCAGTGGCCCGATCACCAGGGCGGTGACGAGCACCACCACGAGCAACGGAGGCCACAATCTCAACACCCGCTTGGCGCTGAAGCGCCACCAGGACGGATCCTGGCGCCAGCTGTCGCTGATCTGGTAACCGCTCATCGCGAAGAAGCCCATCAACGCGACGTAGCCGGGTGAGAGGTTCCACGACGTGGGGAACACCGTCAGGCGTGACGCGTCGGTCAGCGGCGCGGAATGATCGACGATCACAGTCAGCGCGCCGATCATCCTGAGCCACGCGAAACCGGTGTTCGGATCCGCCTTCGGGGCCTGCGGCACGGGCCGGAGGCTACCGGTAACTGACCGGGCCGGCTTCCGGCGGTGGTTGGTTGGATTGCCGGCTCAGCCGGCGGTGGTTGGATTGCCGGCTCAGCCGGCGGTGGGAGGTCGGCGGTGAACCCAGGGTGGCTGCTGTGCACAATGTGGCCTCGACCCGATGACGCGATCCGATTATCCCTGGGGGTGGCAGAGTGAAGCCGAACGAGCCGCCTGCAGACGATCCTCCCGAGGCGGCCAGTCCGTTCCCTCCGGCGTTTCGCTGGGATGCCGCTACCCAGGATGCGCCGACGCAGGTCATGGCGGCGATCGGGCATGACTCGGCGCAGCGCGAGCTTCCGCAGAGCGATCCGTCCTACCAGCAGGGTCCAGGCGAGGCCCAAGATCTATTCCAGCCGGTCGACCAGGGCCCTGGCATGCATCCCAACGAGGCCACCGACAGCTCGGCGCCCCCGTGGGCCGACTCGGACCCGCCCATCGCGGAACAACAGAGCGCCTGGCTGCGCCAGGGCCCCGAGGTGTTCCAGAGCCCCGCGATGCGGTCCCGATCCAAGCAGATCATCGGCATCGCAGTGCTGGCGGTCGTCGTGCTGGGGCTGGTGGGAGCCACCGTGGGGTACTTCCTGACCACGGGACCGGGCCGGACGGGTAACCCGCAGCTCGCCGCGCCACAGCCGACCGCAGCCCCTCGTGACCTGCCATCCCCGCCGGCCCCGCTGCCGTCGCCGGTGGACACGGCGCACGCCCTGATCGACCCACCTGGCCAGATTCGCGGTGGTGGTGGGCTGTTCGACCTGCCCACGCTGCTGGCGGAGACCTCTCCTCCGCTGGCGCCGGCCATCCTCAAGGCTCTGAAGGCCGGCGGGATGACCGACGGTGTACTCAAGGCCACCACAACGGGGACCACCACGGTCGGGCTGTTCGCCCTCACCATGCCCGACCAGCAGGCTGCGACGACGGTGGCGCAGGACATTGCCACCGCGCAGCTCGATGGTGGGTTCAAGGCGGATGACAACCGCGCCCTTCAGGGGATGGCTGTGATGGCCAGTGCCCCAGGCTCGGGGTCCGCGACGTACCGGGCGGTCTATGTGCTCTACAACCGGGCAATCTTCGTCGACGTGTCCGGGCCGAGCCGTGACGCGGTGCAGGCCACCTTCGACGCCCTGATCAAGCAGCAGGTAACCTACGCCCCCCCAACGGTGCGGGTCGGCCGCTAGCGGCCGACCTCGTGAGTGGCAAACAGTGTTCTAACACTGTTTGCCACTCACGACCCGAGTTTGGCGGCGGTGGCTAGGAGATCCTGTAGGGCGGCGCTTGCTACGTCGGGTCCGAACCGTTGGGTGATCGCATTGGCGCCGGCTTCGGACAACGTGCACCACAGCGCGTCGTCGTCGAGCAGGGCCAGCACCTGGTCTGCGAACCCACGAGCGTCGGCAGCCACCAGCACGTGCTCGCCGTCGACCAGCCCCATCCCCTCGACCGCCACCGGTGTGCACACCGTGGGCAGGCCGGCGGCCATGCTCTCACCGACCTTGCCCTTCACCCCGGCGCCGTACCGCAGCGGCGCCACCGACAGCCGGCACCGCTGGTGCAGCGGCACCAGATCCGCCACCCAGCCGTGTATCTCGACGGTGTCATCCGCGAGTTCGAGCACATCGGGCGACGGGTTGCTGCCCACCACATGCAGCACAGTGCCCGGATGCCGGCGATGCACCAGCGGTAGCACCTCGCGGGCCATCCAGGCCACCGCGTCGCGGTTAGGTAGGTGGTCGAAGCTGCCGACGAACAGCAACCCCGCCCGCCCTTGCGGACCGGGCAGTTCACCGGCCCGATGGTGCATGTTAGACAGCACCCGCACGTCGGCCTCAGGCACCAGGCTGCGCAGCAGGGTCTGCTCGTGCTCGGAGACCACCAACGTCAAGTCGGCGGCCCGCACCAGCCCCAACTCGAGCTCCCGGGACGCGGCTGCCTTGCCCGCCAGCGCCGTCGCAGTGGCCTCGTCACCTGTTGCCGCGGCCAACTCGGCCTGCCGTTGCAGGCGCAGGAAGTGCACGTCGACGGTGTCGTAGCCGACGAGGCAGCGTGGCGCGCGCATCCGCAGCTCCTCGAGCAGCTTCCAGCCCACCTGCGGCCGGGAGAGCACCGCGAGGTGTAGCGCCGCGCCCGCCTCGCGCAGGAAGGTGTCCTGCCCGGCCGCGTCGGCGATCACGGTGATCCCGTGCCGCTGCAGATCAGCAGTGTAGGGCTGTAGCAGGGCGCCGTTGCACGGGAAGAACACCACCCGTTGACCCAGCTCGACCAGCGCTAGTAGCAGCCGGTGCATGCGCAGCGACCCGGAGTCACGGTCGGGCATCGGCACCTGGTGGTCGGCGACGAGCACCAGGCCGCCGCGGTGGCCGGCCGGTCCTCGCTGACGCGCCAGCCACACGTTGAGCTCACTGGCGGCCGGCAGGTGCTCAGCGAGGCTTGACGCCCACTTGTCGACGAACTGCGCGCGGTTGACCTCCTGGAAGCGCTTGACCCCGCTGGTGACGTCGGTGCCATGCGACACACCCTCGTGATGCATCACTATCGCGCGCGGCTCGACGATGGTCCGGTGCCCCGTCGCCCGGATGGCGAAGGCCAGGTCGGTGTCTTCGTAGTAGGCGGGCGCGTATCGCTGGTCGAACCCGCCGACGGCCTCGAAGGGTTCCTGGCGGACCAAAATCGCCGCGCCGGAGCAGTAGTCAACATCGCGGCGCACCTGGAACTGTGGCGCGTGAGCGTCCTGATCGCGCCCGTAGTTCCAGCCTGAGCCGTCGGCCCAGATGATGCCGCCGCTTTCCTGCAACCGCCCGTCCGGGTATACCAGCATCGCGCCGACCAGGCCGATCCGGTCGTCGGAGTCCGCCGCATCGACCAGCGCGTCCAGCGCGCCGGGCTGGACCTCGGTGTCGTTGTTGAGAAAAAGCAGGTATGACCCGCGGGCGTGGTTGGCGCCGAGGTTGCACGCCCCGATGAATCCGACGTTGCGCTCGGTGCGCACCATCCGCACGCCCGGGCTGGCGGCGACCAACTCGGCGGTGCGATCCGGTGAGGCGTCGTCGACGACCAGCACCTCGAACGGGACAGTCGGGCGGTGCGCCGCGATACTGGCCAGGCACGCCCGGGTGTAGTCCCACTTCCCGTGCACCGGTACAACGATGCTGAGCAGCGGCGACGTACTGGTCCGCAGCGCCACGGGGCCGAGCGGTGCGGCGGCGGCTGGGGTGGTCGCCGGCGTCGTCGGTCTGCGGCCCAGAGCGCGCTCGTAGAGGTCACGACGCACCGACCCGCGCGGTGCCGCACGTTCCACGGTGCCCCTGTAGCGGGAGATCAGCCGTGCCGCGGTGGCCGACTGCTCCGTACGCAACGCCAGCACCTCGCGCTCCAGCTCGGCTCCTCGGCGGTCGGCTTCGCCGGCGATCTCCCGCTGCCAGCCCGCCAGCGCCTCGGCCCGCTGGGCCCGGCGTTGCGCGCCGGCCAGCTCGCTACGCAGCCGGCGCAGATCGCTCTCCAGCCGTTGCAGCCGTCTGGTGGTAGTGGTGTGGGCGGCAGCGGCCTGCTGCAGCTGGTTGGCCAGCTCGGCGGTGCGCTGCCGTTGCTGGGCCAGTGCGCGGTGTGCGTCGCGCACCAGGGTCAGCTCGGCATCAACCAGCACGCTGAGCTGGGGCAACTCCGGCAGCGTCGCATCCGAGGCGATGCCGAGCAGGTAGGTGTGCGGGACCTCCGACGCCACCCGCCAGCCGTCGGGCGCCCGCCGCAGCGACTGCGCGATCCCTGCACCGGGTGCCGCCCTGTTGTCGCCGAGCTCGACAGGAGGGCTCTTCTGACCGGCTGGAACAGCCCTGTTGTCGAACTCGCCGACAACAGGGCTCACAATCAGCGATCCGACGGCGACGTTCTGGCGCAGGACGGCGACGTAGCCGAACGAGCTGCCCAGCAACGCCCGGAACTCCGGTTCGGCGAGCTCCCGGACGTGGAACGGGTTGTCGTTGCCGTGCTCGTGGCTGTAGACGGTCACGTCGGGCGTGCTGGTGAGGAAAAGCCCACCTGGCGCCAGCAGCCTGCGCACCACGGCGATCAGGGTGTCTTGCTCCTCGACGTGTTCCAGTGCCTCGAAACAGGTGATGACGTCGAAGCGGTCCGCTCCGGTAAGCAGCTGGGGATCGATCATCGATCCGAGCCTGAACTGCAGCTTGTCCCCGGAATAGTTGGCGCAGGCGTGTTCCACGGTCTGCGGATCGATGTCGACGCCTACCACGTCGCGGGCTCCGGCGGCGAGCAGAGCGGCTCCGAAGCCCTCCCCGCAAGCGAGGTCCAGCACCCGCGCGCCAGCGGTGAACCGAGCGGCCAGTGCGTACCGGTGGTAGTGCTCGTAGATGACCTGCAGATCGTCGGTCCACGGCACGCAACGTTCGCCGGTCCACTCGATGCGGCGATCGCCCATTGGAATTCTCCCCACGTCCGGCGGGTCAGCCGGTGCAGGATAGGCGAGCGACCCGAGTTACGGTGCACGCCATGTCGGTGACCGACCGCAGCCCGGCTGACGCCGGCCGAGCCGGCAACCCAGCCACTGTTCACGAGGCGTGGCTGGACCCCGACCATCCGATGTACCGCCCGCGTCATGGCGGGCGTCAGCTGACCGCGCTGATCTGCGCGGGTTTGTTCTTCCTCACCCCGACCTTCGTCCATAGCGTCGGCGTCCACGCCTCCCGGTTCGAGAACCGGGCGTTGGCCACCTTTGGTGATTCGCGCAACGGGTGGGCGTGGCTCACCGGGCTGCCTGCTTGGGCGACGGACAGCCTGCCGTTCCGGGACGGCGCACTGCGCGCGACTGAGGCGGTGAGCCGAAATGTCTTCGGCGAGCCGGCTTCACTGCCGGGGCCGCTTTCGGGGCAGCCACCGGGACCCCTGCCGCCGGGGCCGGCCCCGCATCCACCGATCACCGCATTTCCTTCGGTAATCGAGGGCCGCGACGGCTGGCTGTATCTCGGCGCGGACGTCAGTGGCGCGTGTGTACCGTCCCGCTCGTTGACCGACACCATCATCTCGTTGCGCCGGCTGCGTACCGCGGTGCAGGCCTCTGGGCGCCAATTCGTGCTGGTGGTGGCGCCGGACAAGACGACCATGGTGCCCGAGCGGCTGCCCGCCGACTACCTGGGGAAGGCCTGCGCCACGCGCGCCAGGGATGAGTTCTGGCGTCGGGTGGTCGACGAAGCCGGCGCGATCGATCTGCGACCGGCGCTGGACGACATCGTCCGACGCAAAGGCTCCCCGGTCTACTACCCGGCCGATACGCACTGGAGCCAGGAAGGTGGTTTGGCGATGACGTACGCGCTGGCCGATCGGGTGCAACCCGGTATCACCCGGAGCTGGCAAGTGGCCCCGAGCGACACCATCGCGTGGCCTGACGACATCAGCCCGCTGATCGGTCGTAGCGGCGAGCACGCGATCCTGACGTACTCGCTGGCACCGGCCGGGCCGCAGGACCGGACTCGGCCGATCGCCAGCGACTTCCGGGTTCCGCTGCGGCTGACGTCGGCGCTCGCCGCGGGCACCGTCGGCCAGCCCGTTGTCATGATCGCCGATTCGTTCACCCAGTTCGCCAGCCGCTATCTGGCCGCGGCATTCTCAGACGTCACTATCGTGCACCCCGAGACCGTCGGCGCCGCCCCCAGATCAGCCGGGGCGCTGCTTGCCAACGGGAAGGTAGTGGTGCTGGAGGTGGCCGAGCGCAGCCTGCTGGGCGGCACCTCTCCGATTCTGCTCCAACCAGTAATCACCGAAATCGCCACCCAACTCTCACAACGCCCACTCCCGTAACCGCAGTCTGGATGCAGACTGCGGTAATTCCGGGCCCGTTTACCGCAATCTGCATCCAGACTGCGCTAAACGGGCGCGCTAAACGGGCGGGCTAAACAGGGGGGAGCCGGCGGCGGCCGGCGATTCCGAGGTCGGAGCGGTGATACCATTCCAGCGACGACTCGCCTTCCAGCCAGCATAGCCGCACCGAAACCCCGTCGAGCTCAGCCGGGAAGTCGATGAGCAACGGTGCGAATCCCTTGAGCTCGATGCCCTGCTCGGGGAACCACTCCAGCATCTCGTCCAGCCGGGCCTGCAGTGCCTTGGCCTCCGCGAGACCGCCCAGCGCGGACGCACGGGAGCGGCGTAGGTCCATCGACAGCTCACTGAGGTCGGCTCGTGCCTCGACCAGCGCAGCGGCTCGCCTGCGCACCTCGGGTAGCAAAGCGCGCGCGTCATCCACTCCGAATAACCGACTATCACCCACAGCGGTGATGGTAGTCGTACCTGCGCCGATTCGGGTCAGCCGTTGGTCGGCGGCCGCTCCACGAGCTGACTGAGGAAGAGCTGCTCGCCGAGCTTGTCCATCAGTTCCAGGTTGGTCTCGAGGTAGTCGATGTGCTCCTCCTCGTCAGCGAGGATGCGCTCGAAGAGGTTGGCGGTGGTGATGTCGCCTTTCTCCCGGCACATCGTGATACCGGGACGCAGCCGAGCGACGACCTCCATTTCGACGGCCAGATCGGCCTCGAACTGCTCTCGTACGGTCTGTCCGATCCGCAGCGGTAGCAACTTCTGATAGTTCGGGAGACCCTCGAGGAACAAGATGCGGTCGGTGATCCGCTCCGCGTGCTGCATCTCCTCGATGGACTCCGACCGAGTGTGCTCGGCGAGCTTGGTGAATCCCCAGTTGGCCTGCATCTTGGCGTGCAGGAAGTACTGATTGATGGCGGTCAGTTCACTGGTCAGCTGCTCATTGAGTAGCGCCAGGACCTCGTCATCGCCGCGCATAACACCAAACCCCCTTGGATGGAAATCACTCAGTGATCATTACCGTATCGGTTCTGAATCGGCTTGTCACCGAAGGTGAGCCTGCCCTGACCAGCGGTAATCGGGTAAATCAGACCGCACCGAAGAGCAAGTTCGCCAGTGATCAGGCGGTACGCCACAGCGGGCTGGGAAGCTCGTCAGCCGGAGCGCTCAGCAGGGCAACGATCTTGCCGACGCATGACCCGCACCCAGTGCCAGCCTCGCTGCGGGTGACCACGTCCTTGACGGTGCACGCTCCGGCAGCGATGCATCCGCGCACCTCGGCTTCGGTCACCGCCCGGCAGATGCAGACGTACATGGCTCGTGGCCCCTCGACTGGGTGATAGGCAAGGCTAAGCACACCAGATCAACGGGCTGGCGTCTAGTCCTTCGGCCGGCCGCGGCGTTGCCCGCGGTCCTCTTCCACGTCGCGGACGTAGCTTGCAGGGTCCTTGTCCACCGGTTCGACGCCGGCGAAGTGCCTGGCCTCAAAGGTGATGAAGGCAACCGCCAAGTCATGGCGCAGCGGCAGCTCGGCGTACCGGCGGAAATCTGTGAGGCCCTCGCGTTCCTCCTCGGCCATGTGGTCGCTGTTGGCCTCGTTCGCCTTGGCGACGGCGTCGTACCAGCCGTCGCTGCCCACGTCGTGGTCTGCGACCTCGGCGACCGCGTCACGGATGTCATTGTGATCGCCGATCGCGTCCTTGGTTTCGGCCTCCGGGTCGGCGCCCCCGGCGCCTTTGCCCACGCGCAGTAGTTCCGGATAGAAGAGCTGCTCCTCAGCCTCGGCGTGCACCTCGAGGAATGCGGCGAGCCGTGTCCACACAGCACTGAGAGCCGCGGTATTGGTGCGGTCGATCTGTTCGAGGATTGCGAAGAGCCGCCGCTGCTCGTGGTGGTCATCGAGGATTAGCTGGGTGATGTCCATGGTCTCCTCTCGCAGGCGCGGCTGGCGTTAGAAGGTTGTGAGCGCCTGGGTGGCCCTGCGGCCGATGCTGCGGACTTCGAAGCCGACCCGGCGCAGCACGTCTGCGTCGAGCAGGTTACGAGTATCGATCACGATGCGACGCTGTACCAGCTCGGCTAGATGGCCCCAGTCCAGCAGCCGGAACTCGGGCCATTCGGTGAGCACGACCAGGGCGGCGGCGCCTGAGGCGACCTTGAGCGGGTCGTCGGTGACCTGCAGGTCGTCGGTCATGCCGGGCACCGCGGCGGGAACCCCGGGGTCGTAGCCGATCAGGTCGGCACCCTCGGCGGCCAGCAGCGCGGCCACCGTGAGTGCGGGGGAGTCGCGCAGGTCGTCGGTGCCGGCCTTGAAGGTCAGCCCGAGTAGCCCGATGCGCTGCCCGGCCAGCGAGCCGCCGACGGCGTCGCGGACCTTGGCGACCATTCGGTGCTGCTGGTGAGTGTTGGTGTCCAGGCTGGCCTGAAGTAGAGCGAAATCGAAGTCCGCCGCGGCGCACACCTGTAGCAGCGCGTGGGTGTCTTTGGGCAGGCAGGAACCACCCCAGCCGGGACCCGGTTGCAGGAATGCCTGCCCGATCCGCCGGTCGTAACCGATGCCTTCGGTGACGTCGAGGACGTCGGCCCCGAACCGCTCGCACAGCTCTGCGATGGCATTGACATAGGACAGCTTCATCGCCAGGAAGCAGTTCGCTGCGTATTTGACCATCTCTGCGCTGGCCGCGTCGGTGAGCACCGTCGGTGCGCCCAGCCGGGCATACAGCGCCGCCACCCGTTCGGCGGCATCTTGCGCGTCACAGCCCACCACGATGCGGTCGGGGTTGAGGAAGTCCTCGACCGCCGAGCCTTCCCGGAGGAACTCCGGGTTGCTCACTACTGCCACGTCCGGACGGCCCAGCAACTGTGCGGTGCGTGCCGCGGTGCCCACTGGAACGGTCGATTTGTTGACCACCACACAGCCCGCCGGCAGCAGTTCGTGCACCTCGGCGGCCACCGCCTCCACGGCTGAGAGATCCGCTGCACCGCCGGCACCCATCGGCGTGGGTACGCACAGGAACACGACCTCGGCATCCCTGACTGCGGCCGCAGCTCCCACCACGAACTGCAGCCGGCCGGCGGCTAGCCCCTGCGCCACCAAGTCGGGCAACCCTGGCTCCAGGATCGGCACCTCCCCAGCGGACAGCCGGGCCACCTTGGCCTGGTCCAGGTCGGCGCACACCACCCGGTGGCCCAATGAGGCCAGGCAGGCTCCCGTCGTCAGGCCCACATACCCGGAACCGATCACCGCGATGCGACGCACGAACATGCGGTTCTCCCCTCACGCTGCGTTGCTAGTCATGGTCGCACAGTTATCAGGTCGCCGGCGTAGGGCACGTCGTTGACCTGTTCGGAACTCATCCACAGTCGCAGCGCCCGGGTAGCGCCCACGTCGTCGGCGTTGTAGGTGAGCAGCCGGGCCCGCTGGGTCAGGTCCGGTGGCGCGCCGCCCAGCCCCACAGCGTCGGAGTACCAGCGCATTGAGTTCTCGCCGCTGGCCTCCGGATCGTGCCAGGAGAACCCGGCGGCCGGAGCGATCGTCTTGAGTCCCTTGCCGTGCGCGCAGAGGAACTCGGCGCTGACCACGGCGTACAGATCGACCCATTGGCCCGAAGTGACGAACTCTCCCACCGTGGCGGCGGTGGGGATCCCGGGGGCGCCGGCGAAGCGTTCCACCGAGGAGAACATCCAGCGGTTCTCGGCCTGCTCGTTGTAGCAGTACGCGGCAAAGCTCAGACCACGCTCGGCTGCGCGGGCGCGGACCTCGGTCAGCCAGCCCCAGAATGCCGCGAACGACCGGGCCTCATCGGGCGTCGGCACCGGTTCCCAGGTGGCGAAAGCGTGATAACCCCTCGGCATCCCGATGTCGGAGCCGGACAGCAGGCAGCCCCACAGGTATGCCCCGGACTCGTCGAAGCTCTCCATGTCCACGTCCACCTCGATGTCAGCGCGCGGCACGGTGATGCGCCGGTTGCGCCGCACCAGCGTGAGGTCCCGCTGCCAGGCGCGGGCCAGCAGCACCGCGTCACGGAAAGACACCCCGGCCATCGGCACGGGCGGGTCGCCCGCCGGGTCAAGCGCGGCTAGCTCGTCCACGGTGGACAATCCGGTCGCTCGCAGCGCCACCGCATCCTCCCCGCGCAGCACCAAGCTCACGTCTCGGGAAGCCCGCAGTGCCGGACCGCACAGCGGCCACCACGGGCAGGACCGGCATTCAGTGACCCTGGACGGCTGGGCCAGCGGCTCTTCCTCGGTAGCGGCGGCGCGCGCGACCGCAAGCCGGTCGGCGAACCGGGCGTCGTACTCGGCCATCGCGGTCCGGCCACCCGGCCAGGTGGGGGCGTCCAGGTCGTGCCACACCACGACGTCAGCCTCCAGCCCGATCACCCCGCCGGTGGCCCGACCGCGGGTGGCCAACCCGGCCGCCTGGAGCAGCCGCACCGCATGCGCCAGCCGCAACTGGTCCCTGGACTGGGGGCGGACCTTGCGCTTCGGGTCGATCCTGGCCAGCGTCGGTTGAGACAACGAGCTGGTGCGGGCCCCGGAGCCCGGGTCGGTCACCTTGTGCCGCACGACGATCACTGGAAGGTAGCCACCGTGGTGGCGCACCAGCAGTTCTACGCCACCCCGGCGGCCGCTCTGGGGATCTGCCAGCAGCAGACCGCCCCAGACGAACGGTGCGCCTCCGAGGAGCAGTGCGACGGTGGTGCTGCACCGCTGCTCGGCAGGCAGCCCCGGCGAGACCTCCGCCCAGTCAGCGGGGTGGTAGGCGGCCAGCCGGTCGGCGACGAAACGACGGTGCGCGACGGCGTCGGCGATCCGCCGCGCAGTGGTCGCGTCCAGCGCAGCTCGCGGCGTGTCGGCTACCGCGGGATCGTGCTCCAGGTGCACCCGGCGGCGGCAGCGGGTGACCACAGCGGCGTCCAGCAGCACTGTCGAGTCCACGGCGTCAGACTATGTCCCGGGACTGACAGCCCGCGCGACCACCGGCCGGTGACACGACGATCAGGGACACGACGATCAGGACCCATTGGCGATGAAGCCGTGCTGCCCGAGCCAGTCGCGGGCAACCCGGCGCGGCGATCTGCCCTCTGCGGACCGCTGCCGGTTCAGCTCGGCCATCACCTCATTGGTCAGGGCCGCGGAGATCGGGGCGAACGCCTTGACGATGTTCGGGTTGCGGTCGTAGACCTGCTTTCGTACGGTGGGCGCCGCGTTGTACAGCGGGTGGTACAGCTTGTCATCGGCCAACACCGTGAGCCCGAGTTCGGGGATGCGACCGTCGGTGGTGTACACCTCGCCGAACAGGCACTCCTTCTGGTCGGCGGTGGCCTGGTAGATGGATCCGGCCTGCAGCACCTTGAGCCGGTCCGAGGGCACCTGAAAGCCGTAGGAACGTTGCAGACCGGGGAATCCGTCGTCGCGGTTCTGGTACTCGGGCTCGATGCAGAGATCGCCGGGTTGACCGGAGCGGATGTATGCGGCCAGGTCTGGCAGCGTCTGCAGCCCTAGTTGCTGGGCGCGCTGCGTTTCGATGGCGAAGGCGTAGGTGTTGTTGAACGGGGTCGGCGCAAGCCAGACGATGTTGTTGCGGGCCAAATCCTGTTGCTTGACCGCCTCGTACTGCGCCTTGCTGTCCTGGATCGGCTTCTGACCCAGGAAGGTGACCCAGGCGGTACCGGTGTACTCCCAGTACAGATCGATGTCACCACCGAGAAGCGCGTGGCGGGTCGCGTCGGTGCCGCCGATATTGCATTGGTCGATGGCCCTGGCGTTGACCGACTCCAGCACCGCGATCGCGATCTGGCACAGCACCAGCTGCTCGTCGGCGAGCTTGCCGCCCACGGTGTAGGACTGGCCCGCCAGGTTGACCTGATGGGCGAGGCTACCCGCCTCGGCCTGCGGGCCGCTGCTGTTGAGCCCGGCGCAGCCGGCTACCAGTGCGCCGGCCACCGCCAGTGCCGTCAAAACGGCAGCTAGCACGCCAGCGGCGGGTGGTCCGGGTCTCACCCGATCCGTCCGCTGACGAGCCTTTCAGCGACGCCGCCCAGCCAGTCGATGATCAACGCCAGCGCTGCCACGATGGCTGACGTGGCGAGCACCGCCTGCGCCCGGCCGAGATAGAGCATGCTGCTGATGGGTTCGCCGAGGCCGCCGGCGCCGATGAACGTGGCCAGTGTGGCGGTACCGACGTTGAGTACCAGCGCTACCCGGATGCCTGCCACCATCACTGGCACCGCGAGCGGGATCTCCACCCTCAGCAGGGTCTGCCTGGCGGACATCCCCATGCCTCGGGCGGCCTCGATGAGGGCGGGATCCACCTGCAGCAGCCCGACCACCGTGTTGGTGAGCACCGGCAGGAACGACGCCAGGACCAGAGCGATGATCGCCGTGGTGGTGCCGAACCCGAGCAGGAAGGCCAGTAGGATGATCACGCCGTAGGCCGGCAGCGCCTGCATGAAGCCACCGAAAGCGAGCGTCCCGGTGCGGATCCGGGTGGCCGCCGGGCGGCTCAGCGCGATCCCCAACGGCAGCGCCAAGACGATCACCACCACGGTGGACGCCACCGTGAGCCAGATCTGCTCGAGGAACCTGGGCCACAGGTAGGACGGATCCAGTGCCCGTTGCTCGACGCTGTCCAGTTGCCGACTGGCGGTGTAGACCAGCACCCCGGCCAGCCCGACGACCACGATCACCGGTGTGGCGACCAGGTCGCGGTTTCGCCGGATCCAGCCCGGTGCACGGGCGGGTGCGGCCGCTGTCATCGCGGTTGCCCCTTGGTGCGCAGGTCGGCCACCAGCGCCTCCCAGCGCAGCGCGCCTCGGGGCAGCCCGTCGTCATCGACCACGACGACCACCGCAGCGCGCCCGTCGAGCATGACGTCGACGGCGTCGTAGACGGTGCCCGACAGTGGCACCGTGACCAGCGGCGGGGGTTGCTCGGATCCGGGCACATGCTGCCAGGACGATGGGTGGCCCGCACCGTCCACCGACAGCACGGGATGGTCCTTCCCAGCAGCCCCGGCGCCGGAGATCACTACCTCCTCCAGCTCCAGCCGGCTGATCTCCAGCAGCGACAGCCGGCGGACGGCGGCGCCGCTACCGACGAACTCGGTGACGAAGTCGTCGGCGGGATGGGCGAGTACCTCACTGGGGGTGTCGTACTGCGCCAGGCGCCCGCGAGCAGCGAACACCGCGATCCGATCCCCCAACTTCACGGCTTCGGACAGATCGTGGGTGACGAAGCAGATGGTCTTGGCGACCTGGCGTTGCACCTCGAGGAACTCGTCCTGCAATCGCTCCCGGGTGATCGGGTCGATGGCCCCGAAAGGCTCGTCCATCAGCATCACCGGGGGGTCGGCCGCCAGACCGCGGGCCACCCCGACGCGTTGCTGCTGCCCGCCGGAGAGCTGCCGCGGGTAGCGGTCCCGGAAGTCGTCGGGCTCCATCCCGACCAGGTGCAGCAGTTCGTCGACCCGGCTGGCGACCCGGCGCTTGTCCCAGCCCAGCATCTTGGGCACCACCGCGATGTTGTCCCCGATGGTCAGGTGGGGGAACAACCCCACCTGCTGGATCACATAACCGATCCGCCTGCGCAGCTGGTCGGCGTTGACGTCGGTGACGTCCTCGCCGGCGAGCAGGATCCGCCCGGTGGTCGGCTCGATGAGCCGATTCATCATTTTCAGGATGGTCGTCTTGCCGCACCCGGACGGCCCGATGAGCGTCACGATGGCGCCCTCGGGAACCTGGAGGTTCAGCTCGGCCACGGCCGGATTCGACTGCTTGGGGTAGGTCTTGCTGACGCCTTCCAGGGCGATCATCGGACGCTGCCCGGACCGATGAGTTGAGTCGATCGGAGACTGCACGGTCTCAGACACGGAGCCCCCTCGGGGTGGTCAACCGCCGGACGACAACGAATACGATCTCGTAGCCGGCCGCCACCACGAGGCACCCCAGCGTTCCGGTGATGACCTCATTGAACGAGTTGACGGCGCCGAGCCTGGCCAAGCCGTCCTGCAACGGCTTGCCGAAACCGGGGCCGTTGATGATGGCGGCCACCACCGCGATCGAGATCACGATCAGCACCGCGACCCGGATCCCGGATATGATCACCGGCCAGGCCAGCGGTAGCTGCACCCGCAGCATCCGGCGTACCGGGCCCATCCCGACGCCGCGAGCGGCCTCCAGCACGGCCGGGTCCACCGACGACAGTCCGGCCAGGGTGTTGCGCAGTACCGGGTAGATGCCATAAAGGGTCAGCGCGACGATACTCGGGGTGACCCCGAGCCCCAGCAGCGGCTGCAGGATGCCGAACAGTGCCAGCGACGGGATGGTCAGCGCGGCTGATGCGAGCAGCAGCGACGTCTCCCGGCTGCCCACTCGCAGGCTGCGCCGCCACGACGGTGGGGTGAGCTGGTTGGTATGCAGCACCAGCGCCAGCGCCAGCGAGATCACGCTGGCCAACCCCACCGAGTAGCCCACCAGCAGGAAGTGCTGCTGGGCGTAGAAGATCAGCTCAGTGGAGTTCTCCGACAGGTACCGCAGGTAGGACCCCATGTCGTGAGGTTAAACGTCGGGTTGAGCTATACCCAACGTATGCGCAAAAACGACAGTTAACAGTGTGCGTAACAGTTACCGCATGATCGGCGGTCTCGTGCTGCACGCCGGTCCGCACGCCTTCCCCGTCGATGACCGGATCCGCGCCGCGCCGATCAGCTCGCTGTGGTCATCGCTGGGGTAGCACCGTGGCAGCGGTACCGGGGACTCCGATCAGCGCGTCAAGCCCGGCCAGCGCTCGACCGATGCGGTGCCGCAGCTCGCGGCGGCTGATCCAGCCCTGGGCGCGGTAGCGGTGGTCCTGGGCGAGCATCACTAGGACCGCGAGCGCCTCAGCGAGCTCCTCGCGCCGGTGCATCGGCAACTGGCCGATGAAATCCAGTTGCGCGTTGACCAAGCCGTCCAAGTAGTCGGCTTCCCGCGCCACGGCGCGACGCCGCCTTGCCACCATATGCACCGCCTCTGTTGGTCCAGTCGCAGTAACCATCGCCAGCCCAACTCCCGCCGTTACCCCGGGATTGGCGGGACCGATGATCAGGACCCTTTGGTGATGAAACCCTTCTGCGCGAGCCAGTCGCGGGCGACCTCGCGTTGCGACTTGCCCTGCGCGGACTTCTGCCGGTTCAGCTCGGACATCACGTCGTTGGTCAGGGCCGCGGAGATCGGGGCGAACACCTTGGCGATGTTCGGCTCCCGGTCGTAGACGTCCTTGCGGATGCTGATCGCCGCGTTGTAGAGCGGGTGGTAGAGCTTGTCGTCGGCCAGCACCGTCAGCCCGAGCTGCGGGATGCGGCCGTCGGTGGTGAACACCTCCCCGAACAGGCACTCCTTCTGGTCGGCAGTGGCCTGGTAAATCGCACCGGTCTGGAGCACTCGCAGCCGATCCGGTGGGACCTGGAAGTTGTACTTCCCCTGTAGGCCGACGAGCCCGTCGTCCCGATTCTGGTATTCGGTCTCGACGCAGAGGTTGCCCGGCTTGCCGGAGCGGATGTAGGCAGCCATGTCCGACAGCGTTCGCAGTCCGAGCTGTTGAGCACGCTCCTTCTTCACCGCGAAGGCGTAGGTGTTGTTGAACGGCGTCGGTTGCAGCCAGACGATCTTGTTCTCGGCAAGGTCCCGTTGCTTGACCGCCTCGTACTGCGCTTTGCTGTCCTGGATCGGTTTCTGTTTCAGGAAGGAAACCCATGCGGTACCGGTGTACTCCCAGTACATACCGATGTCTCCGCTGAGAAGCGCCTGGCGGGTCGCGTCTGTGCCACCGACATTGCACCGGTCGGTGACCTTGGCGTTGACCGACTCCAGGGCGGCGACGGCGACCTCGCACAGCACCAGCTGCTCGTCGAAATCCTTACCGCCCACAGCGTAGGACTGGCCTTGAAGGTTGACCTGCTGGGCGAGGCTGCCGCTTTGCGCGGACGGGCCGCTGCTGCTCAGCCCGCCACACCCGGCGACCAGCGCGGCAAGGGTCATCAGCGTGGCCACCACGCTGGTGCACCGCCGGCGACCGAAGAGAGACATCGATCCCATCTGGTTCCTTCGGCTCAGCGGTGACGGAGGCGGGCGGTGGTGAGCAGGGTGGGGTCTACTCGGCGGCGGCCTTGGGTGAACTGGGTCCGGGCGAAGGGGACCATGAGCAGTGGCTGGTCATCGCCGACGAGGTCGCAGTAAACCGGGAGGAAGTTGCGATGGTCCAGGCTCACCAAGAACTCAGCGCACAGCAGCCCCCGGCCGTCCAGACATCCGGTTCCATGCCAGGGCAACAGGGTGGAGCCACCGAGGTAGGAGAAACCACTGCAACCTGGCCGAGACGCCACTGTGGCGAGCCGGACATGTGGTGGAAAGCGCCGGGCGACTCCGACGGCGGCATCGGCCAGCGAGGCCGCAAGGAAGTTCACGGTGTCCTGCCACGCACAGCCAAGCACCTCGCGCCGAGCCGAGACGACCTCCGGCGGCAGCTCGGGCGCACACAAGTCGTCCGGCCAGGCGAGCACCTCACAGGCCCACCGACGCGGTTCGACGCCGGCCCGGGCGGGCACCGGCACCGAATAGACCAGCGAGGACAAGATGTCGCGGAACGACGGGACGTTGGACAGCAGCGCGTGCGGCAGTTCCTCCACGAGTCGCTGGTCGATCCAGGTGGCGCCGTCCAGCGAACGCGGGTTGCCGGCCAGCACGGTGATCAGTTCGCGGAACCGGCGACGGTACTGCTCGCGCCGAGCCCAGCCACGTGCACCGAGCAGCCGCGCGACGAAGCAGGACTGGTCGCAGAACCGCGCGGCATCCTCGAGCCCGAGCAGCTGGGCATAACGTCGCAGCTGCCGCCGGTAGCGCCGCATCTCCGACCAGCCGCGCGGTCGCGAGTACCCACCGTCGTTGAGTACCACCACCCGCAGACCGGGTGGATACACCGCCGCGAAGGCATCGTGGAGCTCCTTGAGGCGTAGCAGTGCACCAAGCTCGGCCAGGTCGGGCCAGGGGCCGTCGGCTTTGAGTCCGTTGTCGTGCTGCTTGAACGGGAAACCGATGGTCAGGACTGTGATCGGTTGCCGGGCTTGGACGAACGGAAGCATCTGTGCCACCGCGGTGTCCAGCGGAAAACACGAGCGGGAACCTTTGAGAAACCGCGACCGGGTCAGGATCCGGTGCAGCGCCACGACCACGTCGTGTGGGTTCTTCGGCGGCCAGCTGCGCGAATGGGGACCAGCCGTCCCACCTGTCCAGGCCGTGGCGTACCCGATCGCGTTCTCTGCGAGACGGGCCGACGCGGCGTCCGAACCGGCCCGCAAGGTGCTCAGCAGAGTGGCGAGCTCGTCGGCGTCCAGACGAACGGGCCACTGGTCCGTCCAGCTGGACGTGTGCAGCAGATGCAGCGGGAGCGCGCGCAGCGACCGCGCATGCGAGATCGTGAGCGCGGGGCCATTGGTGAGCACCAGGGCGGTGGCCGTTGGACTATTGGTGAGGCCCAGATCACCAGAATGACACAGTCGGTTACTCGCGGTGCGGGGCGGGGCCAGCGCTCCCGCCACCGATGGGGGGGCCGGCGACACAGGAATCGACAGTAGACGTCCTGGTAGATCAACACACTCTTTCAGCGCCGGACGGTCCGCCATCGGTCGGACAGTCGGCCGGCCCGCAGGCTGGCCATCCGGCGGTTGAACTCCGCCAGCACGGCTGGGGAAGACGTAGCCCGGGGAAATACTCCGGCGATCAGCTTGAGATCGCGAATACCGTGCAATATCTCGAAGCCGTCCCAGTCCCGCACATCGAACCCGTAGGTTTTGATGAAGTCGCGCTGGTGCGCGGCGGGCTTGCCCAACCGGACCCGGCTCACCGCGACTGGGGTCAGATCCCACTCCGGCGGGCCGACTGCGCACGAGTCGAAGTCGCACAGCACCGGGCGGTCTGGCCCGGGAATGATGTTGCCTACATGCGCATCACCGTGCACAACCGCGGGAGGCAGGGCGAACCGTACTTCTGCGACTGCGGCGGCAAGCTCAGCGCTGCGGCACAGCAGGAAGTCGCGGTCAGCGGCGGCCATCGCGGTGGTGTGCCGCACTCGATTGTCGAAATCGGTGAGTGGATCCCAGGACGGCAACGCCCGGCAGGGCAACGGCACCGCGTGCACCGCCCGCAACAGATTCGCCAGATCCGCGCCGCCCGGCGCTGGGCCGACCGGCGGCACCGACTGCCACACGGTGGCAACGTGTTCACCGACCCGCACCGGCTGGCGGACACCGGGCAGCAAGCGGATCGCGGGCACGTCATGTTCGGCGAACACGGTTGCTGCGGCCACCACCAGGTTGGCGCGCTGTACGTAGGACGGCAAGGTGACCAATCTGACCACGACCGGGTCGCGGGCCAGCTGGAACACCGCGTTGTTGACATTGCGCAACAGTCGCGCCCCGACCGGATCCAGGCCGAGCTGACCGCACACCGCGCGTAGCGCGATGGTGAGCCGCTCGTCACAGCGGACCCTGGTCAGCACCGCCCCCCCGGTGGGCTTCATCACAAGCTTCGTTGTTGCCGGATCAGGTGCGCAAGGTCACGGGAGTCCGGGTTGGTGGACCGTCGGGCCGCTTCGATCTCCAACGGCTGGAGCCGATCGGTGACCCGCCTCGACTTCACCCCGGACGCCGCCACCAGGGCCTTGCGGCCGACCTGGATCCCGTGGTCGACATCGCCTTGACGCAGGTAGCTGGTGGCCAGCATGGTGAGGGTGAACGCCTGGCTGCGACCCATCGAGTCGTCGTAGCGGGCCAGGGCCTGGCCGAACGCGGGGATGGCGACGGCGGCATGACGCGGATCGTAAGCGGCGAGTTCGTTGTAGACCGTCCCGATCATCGCGTACATATCGGTGTCGTTGTAGAACCTGGCCCAGTCGGGTGTGTCGTTCGGATTCGCTCTGGCCAGCTCGTCGCGGGATCGGCCGAGCAGCTTCTTGGCCTGCACGTCGTCGCCCATCATCGCGTACGCCCAGGCCTCGTTGCCGCACAGCACCGCGACGGCCAGCTCCGAGCCGGAGTCCTGCGCGGCGATCTGGCCCAGCTGGAACCACTTCAGCGCGTCGTTGGCATCTCCGTGGTGGAGATAGACCCGACCGATCCGGTACATGATGTTCGACATCAGGCTCGAGTCGCCGGACTGCTTGGCGAACTCCAGAGCGGTGGCGAAGTGGTTGCGCGAGGAGTCCAGCAGCCCCACGTCGAAAGTCGTCCAGCCAGCCAGATTCTGCAGGTCGGCCAGCGCCCGGAACAGTTGCAGGCGCACCACTTCGGTACCCGATGAGCCCAGCAGGCGCTGTGCCCACGACAGCTGGGCGACGACCGCGTCACGACACGCGCCGCCGCCGAACTGGTAATCCAGAGCACGCATGGCTCTGGTTGCTGCCTCAACCTGCTTGACGTCCGCCATACCGATGTTGCTCGGCGCGGGTGTCTGGGCAGGGCTGGGCAGCCATTGCCCGCGGTCGGCCCCCAGCACTGCGGTGCCGAACATCACGGCAGCTCCATGCGCCAGGAGCTTCCGGCGCTTCACCGACTCGTCCTCCTCCGCCAGCGCATTGTCGGACGGTCCGACCATGCTCGTCGCCGTCGCCGGGTCATAGGCCAGACCCATGTATCCCCGCGGGATACCCAGACCGCCGGAGATCCTCGCTAGCACGTCGTAGGCCATGACCTGGCGACCCTTGAGGATCTCCGAGACCTCGGACTGGGACTGCCCGGTCAAGGCCGCGATGTGCCGTTGCGAGATTCCTACCCGTCGGAGCAGGCGATAAACCGAGCTGATGTCGCGATCCGCAAGCGCCCGCTTCATCTCTGGCTCGTTCCAGTTCTCCAGAGATAGCCGGTTGTCTTGCGAGCCGGTCACGTTCATCTCGCCCCCTTGCCGTCCGACGGGCGACGTGTGCAGAGTAGGCATACTCATCGTCGCTGGTGAAGTGCACTTCGGCGAAGCTGATCGGCCGCACCTATCAGTTTGTGCCGTTCACCGTCATAGCATGGCCGATCAGCGCAGCGCATCCCATGGCGGGTTTTATCCGGCCGCGCACTTTGTACGTTGAACTGGCGCGACTAGGGCCCGTGTTCTGCCTCAGCGGACGAGATTCCCGGCATGAGGCAGGTGGGGACGGGTTGGGACGGCAGGAGGGCGGTTAGGTGGATCAGGTTCTGGGCCAGATGCTCCGGCAGGCAGTGTGGGAGCGGCTCGACATGCTCGACGAGCTGGCAAGCAGCGCCGATAACGGGTCGCTGCTGTCGGTGGCTCGCAGTGAGCTGCCCCGTCTGACCCATGGTTGGCGGGCCCTGCTGGCCAGTCATGCGCCTGATAGCCGCGGTCGTTGCCCGGAGTGCTCAAGCCGTTGGCGACCCCGTGCGGCGCTGTGCAGCGTGTGGCGGGCCGCGAACGAGCACCTCGTCCACTCCGAAAGCGTGTTCGAGGCCGTGGCTCCGAAATCGGTCCCTGCCATATCTGGCGCGCGCCAGGCTGTGTCGCAGCTGCGCCATCCGAGGTCGCTATTTTCTGCCGGCGCAGCGGCCGCACGCTGAACCCAGTTACTTCAACTCCATAGAGCTGGCGGTCTCGCCGTGATTCGTGGGTCTCCCCCCACCCACGAAGGCTGAGCAGCCGCCATGTGGCCGGTGATCCGGCGAACGTCCGTGCCCCCGACCGAGATGTCGAAGGATCACCGGCCACCAAGCTCTCCCACCGGCGGTGCTGCACGCCCCGCGTGCCGCCGGTGGGAGCGCCAAACACAACTTCATAGCCTGGACCCACACCGCTCCTCACCGAGTGGAGTGCCGCGCCGGTGGCATCGTCGTTGCCTGACCGACCGCCACCGTCAACGTTGCTCCGATGACCGCCGGATCCCGCCGCCCAGTGCCCGTCACGTCGCGCACTGCACGCCCGGGAGATCCCCCGTCCGGCGCCGGACGCGTGCAGCGCAGGCACCCGCCAATGGGGCGGGGTCGTTCGAGAGGAACGACCCCGCCCCGCACATCTGCTTGCTTTCGAAATACAGCTGAGACGACGCCGCTGTTGCCGAGTTCGATCAGCGGCAGCATCATCGCGTCGAGTGGGCGACCAAACGGGTGATGCGGGCGTTCCACCCCGGCAACATTGTGTGGGGCTATGCTTTCGGAAGCGGGACGCGCGCGCCCGCGAACTGGGAGCCAATCAGCCTGATCGTTTCGATTATGCTCACCATCCTCGACACGGCGCTCGGAACCGGCCTACTCGGCCTGCTTTACGCGGTAGCGGTGTTCGTGCCGGGCTTGGCCGTAGGCGCCCGCAGGTTGCACGACACCGGTCGGAGCGCTTGGTGGCTGCTGATCGCCCTCATCCCGCTGATCGGCGCGATAGTGCTCATCGTCTTCCTTGCCACTGACGGTGAACGGCAGTCAAACGCCTATGGCCCAGATCCGAAGGCCATCGTGGGTGAGATTCCCGCGTTCTCCTGACGTCGCCTACACGCTTGGCTAAAGCCACTCATCGCCGATGGCGATTCCCTAACGCGAGTGACGGCTGTCGCCTAATCGCCTTGGTCGCGTTCTCAAGATCGTTAATAGTGCGCGGTGACCATGTAGGATCGCGCGGCCATTACTCAGTTTCGGCGATCATGGCAAGGTGTTGCGCCGCCAGCAGTCGGTCGTAGACCATTTCGTGCACCCACCGGCTGGTCGCGGTCGGGGGGGTGTTCGAGACCACCCGGGAGCGTCCTACGTGCACGATGTCGACGGCGTCAGAATCGCCTTCGTGTGGACCTGCGGCGGCGAGCACGGTGGGACCGTAGTACTCAGCGTGGGTGAGGCACTCGACGTTGCGGGCGATATGCGCCGGCAGTAGGAGTGCGGTAGGGCACAACGTCGCGAAAGGCGCGGCACCGGTGAGACCGGTCCGCCAGTGCCGGGCTGGTGCGATGATGCCGCTGAGCTGTACTGCGGGTGTCGGCGCGAGGTGTTGCATCTCTGGCCAGTCCCAGGTGGACACCGATACCCGGTCGGTCACCGGGCCCCAGCCTGAACTGATCCGACGCTCATGAACGTCGACGATGAGGTTGGCCACGGCGACCACCCGGCGGCCCAACACCACCATGGGGGGCAGCACCACGCCGGCCCAGCCCAGAGCCTCCACAGCGGCGGGCGCCAAGTGGTCAGGCGGGGAGAGGACCTCGACGGTGTCAGCGGCCCAGATCTGGGGACCGAGTGCGGTCCCGCGGGCCTTGACCAGCGATTCGGGTGCCACGGGGCGTGGTCTCCCATCGTTTCATCTTCGGATTTACGCCACTTGCGTAGAGATAAGGACTACCAGGAGGTTGCCGTTTCATGGCGCAGGCGCGGCCGCTGCGGCGTCCGGCGGCGGTTCCCCCGCGCTGACTGGTCGGCCGAGTTCAGCCCGCCGGTAGCGCGACCCCTGCGACCAGCGGTAACCGGTCCGTCAGGCGGCGGGAGACGCCGCGGTGCAGGCTGGACACCCATACCTACTGAGCGGTAGGGTTACCGGCGGTAACACCACTGCGCAAAGGGAAGCGGTCGTGAACGAGAAGACTCACCACCACGTCATCATCATCGGTACCGGCTTCGCCGGGCTGGGTATGGCGATCAGACTTCGCCAGCACGGAATGACCGATTTCGTGGTGCTGGAACGGGCCGCCGACGTCGGCGGCACCTGGCGGGACAACTGCTATCCGGGTTGCGCCTGCGACGTACCTTCCCGGCTGTACTCGTTTTCCTTCGAGCTCAACTCGTCGTGGAGTCGTAACTTCTCTGGCCAGCAGGAGATCTGGGACTACCTGCGGCACTGCACCGACAGCTACGGTGTGCGACCACATATCCGTTTCCAGCACGAGGTACTCGCGGCCGCGTGGGATCATCCGCAGCGCCGCTGGCGGATCAGTACGAACGGCGGCGAGCTGAGCTGCGACGTGCTGATCACCGGCACTGGCGCGCTCTCAGAGCCGAACGTTCCGAGCATTCCGGGGTTGGAATCGTTTCAGGGTACGGTCTTCCATTCGGCGCGCTGGAACCGCGACTACAACCTGCGCGACCGGCGCGTAGCGGTAGCCGGCACCGGCGCCTCGGCCATCCAGTTCGTCCCGCAGATTGCTCCCGAAGTCGCCTCCCTCACGCTGTTCCAGCGCACCCCAGCCTGGATAATGCCGCGCGGCGAACGGGAGTTCGGCCGTATCGAGCAGAAGCTGTACCGGACGTTGCCCGCCGTCCAGCGGCTGCTGCGGGCCGGAGTTTATTGT
>DASUII010000319.1:0-2639 GCA_036279835.1 Pseudonocardiaceae bacterium | reverse complement strand
AATTGCGGATCGCCCTTGAGTACCGAGACTCCACCAGGCCGGGCCAGGTCATCGAGCACTGCTACGGCACCCGACATGTCCTGATCACGGGTGTACCCGTTGACCACCGCCACACACCGCAGCCCCGCAGAGACAGCGGCTTGAACACCGTTGGCAGAGTCCTCCACAGCTACTGCGTCGGCGGCGGTCAGGTTCAGGCGAACCAGCGTCTCCAGATAGACGGCCGGGTCGGGTTTGAGGTCAGTAACGTCTGATCCGGTGACGACGACATCAAATGCATCGATACCGAACAGTATGTCGAGCAACGGCCGCACCCAGTCGGAGGTGCCGGTCGTCGCGATCGCTACGGCCACCCCCTCGGCGCGCAGTGCATTGATCAGCTCGGCCGTGCCCGGCCGCTCCTGCATCGCACCGGTGCGGACCAGCGCGACAAATCGGCGCGTTTTGTCCGCGTGCAGTGTCGCCGCCAGCTCAGCAGCTTCGGTGGGGGAGTGCCCGTGGGATTGGAGGTAGCGTTCGATGCGGCGACGACCCCCGGTCGTGGCCAGCAGCGCACCGTATTCCTCGACGCTCCACCGGTAGCTCAGACCGGCCGCTTCGAAGGCTGCATTGAACGCCACCCGATGCCCATCTCGCTCAGTGTCGGCGAGAGTGCCGTCCACATCGAAGATCACCGCTCGCAGTGGATCCACTCGCTCGATCGACATGAGCGTCAGGCTACGACCGCGCCGGGCGCACCAGCGTCGGTGCAGCGGGGTGCAACCCCCGCGGATCGCCACTTGCGTCCGCGTCGAGCCGCGCTAGTCAGCCGGTCTCCCGGTCGGTCGGGATCGTCGGCCGCGGGCTCCGTGGAACTCGGCCCGTACCGACTTCGTGTCTCGGGGCCGGCCGACCGGCCGATCCGGGTCCCATTTGGCATCATTTTCCACCAATCGTGAAGATCGTCTGTGCAGGTCATCGCGCGTGTCAGAAGTCAATTGACGGTCTCTGTGTTTCCCGGCGCTCTCAGCCGCGTTCGGGCCAGGACGTGCATGCCCGGCCGGCTCGGGGCTGTCCTGCCAGCCGTCGGTGAGGGCACTCATGGCGTCGATGAGGTTGCGCACCGAGGCGAAGGTTCCCCGGCGGATGGCCTGCTGGGTGATGATGCCCAGGGAAACCTCAACGAGCTTGAGCCACGGATCAGGCTGACCTGGGGCCAGTCCCGCGGGAGTGCCGGCCGGCCCTGGCCGGTGCAATGCCGCAGCGCGCTGGGATAGGTTGAGATAGAGCCCGCTGATGTCGCGAACCTGGGCTTGGCGGGTGAGATCAGTACTGAAGGTGAACGTCTCGACGTGATCCGGTTGGATACCCCACTTTCGCCAGATCCGAGCGACCGTGGCGAACGAGATGCCGAGCTGTTGACCCAGTAGTCGGGACGACCAGTGGCTGGCCCCCAGATGGGCCGGAGGGCGGCCGCCGTCAGCGAGCGTGGTGGCCACCACCTCGAGCTCATCGACAACCGGTGGCCGGCCGGAGCGGGGAAGATCACCCAGCGCGCTGATTCCGGCCGCGGCATAGCGGTTACGCCAGCTGATCACTGTCGGGCGGGTGGCTCCGGTCCGGCGAGCGATCTCGGTATTCGTCAAACCCTCCGCAGACATCAGCACTATCCGCGCGCGCTGCACCAGGCTCGGCCGCGCCGAAGCCGAACGGACCAGCGCCTGCAGGCGAGCATGGTCGCCCGCCTGAAGGATCAACGGAGCCGCGGTAGCCATGCGTGCATCCTCTCCCATGTCCAACTGTAAAACAACTATCAACACATAGCGCTGCCTGGGGCATCTGCGGCGGATTTGACCCCTCCTGGGGGCGCGTAGATCCTCTTGACACCGCCTACCTAATCCGTGTGGACTAGTGCTCCGCGTCACAGGAACATCGACGCGGGCAGCGGGCGACCCCATGAGACGCCGGCACGGGAGCGAAAGGGGCCACAGACGATGGCGATCGAATCTGACGGACACAGTCGAGGTAACCCCCGGATCTTTGAGCTGATCGAGAACGCGCCGAAGACCGGGAAGAGCCCAACTATCTTTGCCTGGCCAGAGGTGGTGGACTGGCTTCGGATAGCCGGTCAGCCGGTACCAGGGCCGTGGCCGCCGCACCAGCAGCCGCGACCCAACCCAGAGGACGAAAGCGTCCCGACAGCGGTGGTCGAGCCTGAGCGCCCGGAGCCAGCGCGTCGCGCGGCCGCGCCGCGTCCGGCGCCAGCGCCCGCCCCGCGTCCGGCGGCTGCGCAGCGGGACGACGACTCCTCTTCGCACCGTGGAGTTGGCTCGCTAGACGACAGCCCGCCGCGTCACGGACTCGGGCTGCTGGACTCCTGATCCAGTCCTTCAATGGGCTCGATAAGCGGTGACTCAACCGGTTGGCGATAGACAGTCGTTGTCGTGGCATCCGAATAGGGATACCTGATGGGCGGCCCCAAAGATGTACAGCTTTTCCGCGGACTGTTCAGGGACTAGGGAGGATCTGGATGTACCCGTCTCGTTTTCACTACGAGGCTCCACGTTCGCTTGACGAAGCGTTCGGCGTTTTGCAGGCCTACGGTGACGAGGCGAAGATCCTCGCTGGAGGGCAAAGCCTCATCCCCCTCATCAAGCTGC
>DASUII010000318.1:0-4982 GCA_036279835.1 Pseudonocardiaceae bacterium | reverse complement strand
GTGCGCTGCTCTTGGAGGTCGGTCAGTTCAGTGCGGGGGACGCAGCCGCGCCAGACCCGGTAGTCGACTTCCGCGAGGCCGAAGTCAGCTGCCCGCGGGCCGTTCTCCCCGATGTAGTGGATCACGGCCTGCTCCGGCAAGGAGTCCACCAATTCGACCGGCAGACCGTGCCACCCGCCGCGCCAGCACAGCAGGTCAAGCGAGTCGAGGTCGTCGATCGCCACGGCGAGCGCATAGGCACCGGCTTGGTCGAGGAACTCCGCGGGCGGCTGACTGCCGGCTAGCGGGTGCAGGGTCACCTCACCGGGACGGGGACCGAAGTCGGCGTCGAAGTCGGCGCCTTGATACTCCGCAACGAGGCCGCGCCGCACGGTGGGGCGGGCCGGTACCGGGGGCCGGTTCCACCCCGCAGGGCCCAACATCGGGGGCCCGGTGCTGATCCAACCGACCTGCCGGTGCAGGTAGGCGCCCACCCGCTGCTCGTCACCAGCGGAATCGATGCGCCACATCTCGGTGCCGGCCGGGAGCTCGATGAGATCCACCTGGTAAACGCTGCAGTCGAAGGGAGCGATGTAGAGCTGCGGGCTGTGCGCGTAGAAACGCAGCACATACAGGTCGTCGGTAACCGGCCAGCCCGGGACCTGGTCCAAGCCATACCGGTGGAGAAGCTCGGCGGACGGGCTCGCCGGAACGTCCTCCAGTCGGGTGACGAAACCGGCGATCCGGTTCGGATCGAAGCGTCCCGGCACCACCACATTGCCTAGGGTCAGATCTACCAGTCCCGGCAGTACGACCTTCTGCAGCGGGGTGTCCGGGGTGAGCTCAGGCACCCGGCCGGGCACCCGCAACCGGGGCGGCGAGGGCGCGCAACGCTGCCCCGACGGCCTGCGCTCCGGGGTCAGCGTGGGGCCGGCCCCTGACCCATTGGCTGCTACCCGTGCTACTGGATCTGTCATCAGCTCCACCACTTGCGCCGCGCGGGATGCCCGTCCGCCCCCGAAGGCCGGGCTGGGTTCGGCGAACCTACTACCCCATTCGGCGCAAGCCTGCCGGGAGGGGGGAGTCAGCGGCGAGGAGGGTTTGCTAACAGTCCGGATCAGGCTGGTTACCGACAGCAGGCTTGCGCAGCTGCCGGTGCACCCGCTCGAAGACCTCGGTCAGCACGACTCGCTCCTGGTCAGAAAGCAGATCGACCAGGTTGTCGCGAACACCGCGGACGTGTGTGGGAGCCGCACTGCGCAGCACTTCCGCACCGTGCGGCGTGAGCACCGCGAACACTCCCCTGCGGTCCCCCGGGCACTCCTGACGGCGCACCAGCCCCGCTTTCTCCATCCGGCTGATCTGATGGGAGATCCGGCTCTTCGACGAGGCGACCTGGTCGGCCAGCGTGCTCATCCGGGCTTGTCCGCAGGGCGCCTCCGACAGCCGGACGAGCAGTTCGTAATCCCCCAAGGCCAGCTGGTGACATTCCTGCAAGTCGCGGTTGAGCTGTGCATCGAGCACCGCTTTGCCGACCACGTACGCGCGCCACGCGCGCATCTCCTCGGCATCGAGCCAGCACGGCTCCCCGTCCACCCAGGCAGGCTAACCGATCACGTCCCGGACGACGCTGTGCGCGCCCAATTCCGCAGGACTGGCGTAACCGGCCAGCGCCAGGGTGAGATCAAAATCACCAAGCAGGGTACGCAGCACGTGGGTCACCCCGCGTTGTCCGGCCAGCCCGAGCCCGTACACCCAGGGTCGCCCGAGCAACACGGCCTGCGCACCCAGCGCCAGCGCGATCAGCACGTCGGCGCCGCACCGGATACCGGAGTCCAGCAGCACCGGGGCTTGCCCGTCGACGGCGGCTACCACGTCGGGCAGGCAGTCCAGCGCCGCCCGGGCCCCATCGACCTGCCGGCCGCCGTGATTGGACACCACCAGGGCATCGACGCCGTGATCGAGCGCGGTCCGGGCGTCGTCGGGGTGGCAGATCCCCTTGATCAGCACCGGCAACCGGGTCCACTGGCGCAACAGCGCCAGATCCGACCAGCTCAGTGCCGGGTTGCCGAATACCTCCGTCCAAGCGCGCACCGCCAGCTGCATAGCCTGTGCCGACTCCTCGGGTGGCGCGTCCAGCCGGGCCCGGAACACCGGATCGGACAGGTAGTTCGCGATGCCCTTAGCCTGCAGGAACGGCAGCTGTGCCAACGCCAGGTCCCGCGGACGCCAACCCAGCGACCAGGTGTCCACGGTGAGCACAATCGCCTGGTATCCGGCCGCCTCGGCGCGGCGGACCAGCGACTCGGCCAGCTGCGGATCCCGCGGCCAGTACAGCTGAAACCAGCGGGCCGCATCCGGCGCCGCGGCGGCGACGTCCTCCAATGTCGTCGACGACGCGGTCGACAACACGCTGGTCAGTCCCAGTACGGCGGCGGCGCGGGTGACGGCGAGATCAGCGTCGGGATGCACGATGCCGAGCACCCCCACCGGTGCGGTGAGCACCGGCGCCGTCATCGTGGTCCCCACTATCGTGGTGGACAGATCGCGCGCAGTGACACCGCGCAGCATCCGCGGCACGATCCGCCACCGGGCGAACGCCGCACGGTTGGCGGCGATGGTGCGCTCAGTGGAAGCCCCACCGGCGACATAGCTGAACGCCTCAGCCGGCAATACCTCCCGCGCCGCGACCTCCAGCCCGTCGGCGGTCATCGGCAGCTCCGGCCGCTGCCCGGTGAGGCCACCGGAGTAGATCTCGTTCGCCAGGTCACCGAAATGCGCCATACCGGGACGATATACGGTGGCCCCCCGGCCAGGGCCGCGGCTTTGGCGCGACTACACTAAGTGGACTGACATAGGAAAGTCAGAGGAAGCTGAGAGTACTGATGGCGACGACGGACACACCGCAAGAATTCGATCCGCACGCTATTGATGCGTACTGGACAAAGGTGTGGGATAAAGAGCAGTCCTGGGTGGTGGACAATAACGCCGACGCAGCGAACTCGGTCTATGTCCTGGAAATGCTTCCCTACACCAGTGGTGAACCCCACGTCGGCCACCTCAAGAACTACGCCGTCGGCGACGCCATCGCGCATTTCATGCGTAGGCAGGGCAAGCGGGTGCTGCACCCGATGGGTTTTGACGCCTTCGGTCTGCCCGCAGAGAATCATGCCATCCGTACCGGCAAGCATCCCCGGGTGTCGACCGATGAGTCGATCGCGTCGTTCCGTGAGCAGTTCAAGCAGTGGGGCATTTCGATCGACTGGACGCGGGAGATCAGCACCCACGACCCCGGCTACTACCGCTGGACACAGTGGATCTTCCTGCAGCTCTACAACGCGGGCCTGGCCTACCGGAAGCGGTCCGCGGTCAACTGGTGTCCCAAGGACGCGACCGTGCTGGCCAACGAGCAGGTCGTCGACGGCCGCTGTGAGCGCTGCGGCACCTTGGTCGAGTCCAAGAACCTGGAGCAGTGGTTCTTCAAGATCACCGACTACGCCGACCGGCTGCTGGCCGATCTCGACGGTCTGGAGTGGCCTGCGCACGTCAGGACCATGCAGCGCAACTGGATCGGGCGCTCGGAGGGTGCCAGCGTTACCTTCCACTGCGCCGAAGTCGACTTCGATATCGAGGTCTTCACGACCAGGCCCGACACGCTGTTCGGCGTGACCTTCCTGGCCATCTCGCCGGAGCACCCCGAGCTGCATCGCTTGATCGCCGGGACCCCAGCGCAGCCGGCGATCCAGGAGTACGCCAATCAGGCCCGCCGGGAAAGTCACGCCGAGCGCGGCGGCGATCGGGTCAAGACCGGCATCCTCACCGGCCGGCACGCCATCCATCCGCTCAGTGGCGCCAAGGTGCCGATCGTGGTGGCCGACTACGTGCTGATGGAGTACGGCACCGGCGCCGTGATGGGCGTGCCGGCCCACGATGAGCGCGACCATGTCGCAGCTCAGACGCTGGGTTTCGAGATCCGCCAGGTCATCGCGTCGGCAGCCAGATCAGCTGACGAGCTGCCGTTTACCGCCAAGGGTGTGACGACGAACTCGGGCGAGTTCGACGGTCTGGAGTCAGCCCACGCGTCCCGACGGATCGTCGCTGCGCTCGCCGAGCGCGGTGCCGGCGAGGCCTCGACCAGCTACCGCTTGCGTGACTGGCTGGTGTCGCGCCAGCGCTACTGGGGTTGCCCCATCCCGATGCTGTACTGCGAGTCGTGCGGGCTGGTGCCGGTGCCCGAAGACCAATTGCCGGTACTGCTGCCCGACGTCGAGGACTACGCGCCCAAGGGCAAGTCACCGCTGGCCGCGGCCGTCGACTGGGTCCAGACTCGCTGCCCGCAGTGTGCCGGGCCGGCCAAGCGCGAGACCGACACCATGGACACCTTCGTCGACTCCTCCTGGTACTACCTGCGCTACTGCGACCCGCACAATACGCAGGCGCCGTGGAGCGAGCAGGCCGTCGGCACGTGGATGCCGGTCGACCAATACATCGGCGGTATCGAACACGCCATCTTGCACCTGATGTATTCCCGTTTCCTGTGCAAGGCTCTGAGCGATCTCGGGTGCCTATCGGTGCAGGAACCATTCCAGCGGCTGTTCACCCAAGGCATGATCACCAAAGACGGCGCCAAGATGTCGAAGTCGAAGGGCAACGTCGTCTCCCCGAGTACGCTCATCGACCAGTACGGCGTCGACGCGGTCCGCTGCTACGTCCTGTTCATGGGACCACCCGAAGCCGGCGGAGACTGGTCCGACGAGGGCGTGGAGGGCGTCTACCGCTTTCTCCGGCGGCTGTGGCGAGTTGCCTTCGATCTAGCCAGCAGCCACGATGCCGTCCTCGGCGCCGCGCTTGACCAGGGGCGTGAGGACGACCTGCGGCGCGAAATGCACGCCACCATCAAGAAAGTCACCGAGGACATGTCCGGTGGCAGCTTCGCGTTCAACACCGCGATCGCGGCGCTGATGAAGCTGAACAACAGCTGCATCCTCGCCGCGCAGAACGGC
>DASUII010000317.1:0-6670 GCA_036279835.1 Pseudonocardiaceae bacterium | reverse complement strand
AGCCGCTGTCTCTGCGGGGCTGCGGTGTGTGGCGGTGGTCAACGGGTACACCCGTGATCAGGACATGTCGGGTGCCGTAGCAGTGCTCGATGACCTGGCCCGGCCTGGTGGAGTCTCGGTACTCAAGGGCGATCCGCAATTAGCTGCCGGCCTGACCGTCGCGGCATTGCGGCACCTCGTCAGAGTGGTGGCGTAACGTCGAACGCGCTAGCGATCCCGGTCGACCAAGCTGGGGACCAGGTTTTCTGTACGCAGGAGGTGCATCAGCCGTGTCCGCATCGGTTCGGGTGGCGGTGATCGGGTCCGGTCCTGCCGGACTGTATGCGGCCGATGAGTTGAGCAAACACGATGCGGTGTCCGTCGATGTCATAGATCGGCTGCCATGCCCATACGGGCTATTGCGTTATGGCGTGGCACCGGACCATCTGAAGATGAAATCGCTGGAGATCACGCTGCGCAAGATCCTCGAGCGGCCCACCGTGCGGTTTCTCGGCGGGATCGAGCTCGGTTCCGGTATCAGCGTGGCCGAGTTGCGGGAATACTACGACGCGGTGATCTACGCAACAGGGTCGCCGGTCGACCGTCGACTATCCATTCCTGGCGAAGAGCTGCCAGGCAGCTTCTCGGCCACCGAATTCGTGGCCTGGTACTGCGGCCACCCTGACGCGGCAGTGGACGCGTTCACCTTGAATGCGCATAGCGCGGTGGTGGTCGGGGTAGGCAACGTCGCGGTGGACGTCGCGCGCATTCTGGCGAAGACGGCTCAAGAGCTGGACGTCACCGACATGCCCGATCACGTGCTCCACGTGCTCGACGCGAGTGCTGTCAGCGACATCCATATTATTGGCAGGCGCGGCCCAGCACAGGCGAAATTCACCACCAAGGAGCTGCGCGAGCTGGGTGAACTGGCTCATGCCGATGTGGTGGTAGACCCTGCCGAACTGGTGCTTGATCAGGCCGGCAAGGAGCTGGTGGAAAACAACAAGGCCGTCCGGCGCAACGTCGAGACATTGCAGGAATGGTCTACCCGCGTCCAGCACGGCAGGGCTCGGCGGATCCACCTGCGGTTCCTGCTCGCCCCGGTGGCTGTGCTCGGTACCGGCCGGGTGGAAGCGGTGCGGTGCGAGCGCAACGAGCTCGATGGCTGCGGCGGCGTCACCGGCACTGGCAAAACGGAGACCCTGCCCGCCCAGCTATTGCTGCGCTCGGTGGGATACCGCGGGCTGCCGTTGCCCGGCGTGCCGTTCGACGAGCGATCCGGGGTGATCCCGAACGTGGCGGGCCGGGTGCAGCACAACGGTTCAGTCGTCATCGGCGAGTACGTGGTCGGCTGGATCAAGCGCGGACCCACCGGGGTGATCGGAACCAACAAAGGCGATGCCAAGGAGACCGTGGAGCAGCTGCTTGATGACCTCGACGCGCTGCCCCGCGCATCCCACCGGGACCCCGACGCGATCATTGAGCGGCTCAACCAGCGGGGTGCCGGGGTGGTCAGCTGGGCTGGCTGGGAGGCCATCGACGCTGCTGAGCAGGCGCTGGGAGCCGCGGCCGGACGTACCCGCATCAAAATCGCGGACCGGGCGGCGCTGCTCCTCGCCGCCGCGACGGCGCTACGCCAGTGATCTCCCGCTACCGGGACACCGTCCACGCCCGCAGGTCGTCTGCGGACCACGTGTTCACCACTCGGTCGGCGGGCACTTCGCAGGCAGCGGCGCGCTCGCACCCGTAGGGTAGCCAGTCGAGCTGCCCGGGGGCGTGCGCGTCGGAGTCGATCGCCAGCAGACAACCCGCCTGCATCGCGAGCCGTAGGAGCCGTTTCGGCGGGTCCAGCCGCTCCGGACGGCAGTTGACTTCCACTGCGACGCCGTGCTCGGCGCAGGCCGCGAAGACCGCATCGGGATCGAACTGCGACTCGGATCGTTGCCGAGAACCAGCGACCAACCGGCCGGTGCAGTGCCCGAGCACGTCGACGTGCGGGTTGGCCACCGCCCGGAGCATCCGCTTGGTCATCTCCGCGGCCGGCATCCGCAGCTGCGAGTGCACTGAGGCGACGACAACATCTAGTAGTGCGAGTAACTCTTCGGTCTGGTCCAGCGCACCGTCGGAGAGAATGTCGACCTCGATGCCGGTGAGGATACGAAACGGGGCGAGCGTCTCGTTGCACCCGGCGACGACCTCCAGCTGGTGGCGTAGCCGCTCCGGTGATAGCCCGTTAGCCACAGTGAGCCGCGGTGAATGGTCGGTCAGGACAAGGTATTGGTGGCCGAGGTCACGGGCAGTGACCGCCATCTCCTCAATGGGTGAGCCGCCGTCGGACCAGTCGGAATGCGTGTGACAGTCGCCGCGCAGTGCCGCCCGCAGCGCCGCACCGGCCGCACTCGCATCAGTTGCGCCGGTCTGCTCCGTCTCCAGCCGATGCAGGTATTCCGGCTCCTGCCCGGCAAGGGATTCGGTGACGCAGCGGGCCGTGACCTCACCGACGCCGCTCAATGCGGTCAGGGTGCCGGCGCTGGCGCGCTGGGCCACGTCGTCGCGCGCCGAAAGCACCGACGCGGCCGTCCGGAAGGCCCGAACCCGGTAGGTCTGCGCGGCGGCGCGCTCGAGCAGAAAGGCGATCCGCCGTAGGTCCGCGACAGGATCCCGGGGTTGCGTCACGCTGGCCCTCCAGCCTCGTGAGTGGACAACGGTGTCAGGTGTCAGGCATCCCTGCCACCCGACGTGCCCCGGATGGGTGGCTTCACGCTTCTGACGGCGCAGAGCGACTACGGTGCGAAAGCGAACAGCTCAGAGAGGAGCCGCCGTGTTGCTTAGCCGCGTTGCCCGTCCGCTGCTAGCCGCCGTGTCCGTCGCCAATGGTGTGGAAACCCTGATGAACCCGAAGCCAAAGATCGAGGCGGTCACCCCGCTGCTGGCTAAGGGGCAGGGAATACTGCCCGCGCCCGTCAGCCCGGCGTTGGTCGTACAAGCTGGTGCTGCTACGAAAATTGCCGCTGGGTTGCTGATGGGTCTGGGGTGGGCCCCGCGGCTCGCCGCGACGGTCCTCGCCGTAGACCTCATCCCGACCACCCTGGCCGAGCAGCCGTTCGGCTCCGGCGGTTCCCCGGACGCCCGCAAGGGCCGCCAAGAGCGTTTCCTGTCCAACTGCGGCCTGCTCGGTGGGCTGCTGCTGGCGGTCACCGCTCCCCGCGGCAAACGGAGCAAGCGCGCGAGGAAGATCGCTAAGAGGATCGCCGCCAAGCGCCGGGCGCGCAGGGCGCGCTGAGCACGGAGGTCGCCGTGATCCACGAGGTCCGTGGCGTGGTGGCGCTGAGCAAGGGTGCACCGGTCACGGTAGAAACGGTGCTGGTCCCGGATCCTGGCCCGGGTGAGGCATTGGTCGCGGTGCAGGCGTGCGGCGTGTGCCGCACCGACCTGCACTACCGGCAAGGCGGGATCAACGACGAGTTCCCCTTCCTCCTGGGCCACGAGGCCGCTGGCGTGGTGGAAGCCGTCGGTGACGGGGTCGACGCCGTGGCGCCCGGTGACTTCGTCATCCTCAACTGGCGTGCGGTATGCGGACGCTGCCGGGCGTGCCGGCGAGGTAAGCCCTGGTACTGCTTCGACACCCACAACGCCGCACAGTCGATGACCTTGTCCGACGGCACCGCGTTGGCGCCCGCGTTGGGCATCGGCGCGTTCGTTGAGAAGACGCTGGTTCACAGCGGTCAGTGCACCAAGGTCAGCCCGGCGATCGCGCCCGAGATCGCCGGGCTGCTCGGCTGCGGAGTGATGGCCGGGCTCGGCGCGGCGATCAACACCGGCGGCGTCACCCGCGGCGACTCTGTGGCGGTGATCGGCTGCGGAGGCGTCGGCAATGCGGCCATCGCCGGGGCCGCGCTAGCGGGTGCGACCACGATCATCGGTATCGACGTCGACCCCGGAAAACTGCGGTGGGCCACCGACTTCGGCGCGACGCACACGGTCAACGCCCGGGAGTCCGACGTCGCCGAGGCGGTGCGGTCCCACACCGGAGGCTTCGGGGCCGACGTCGTGATCGACGCGGTGGGCCGCCCGGAAACCTGGCGACAGGCATTCTTCGCCCGCGACTACGCCGGCACCGTGGTCCTGGTCGGGGTGCCGACTCCGGATCTGATGGTGCCGGAGATCCCCCTGCTGGAGATCTTTGGCCGGGGCGGATCGCTGAAGTCGTCGTGGTACGGCGATTGCCTACCCGAGCGAGACTTCCCCATGCTGGTCGACCTGCACCTGCAGGGACGGCTACCGCTGGAGAAGTTCGTCTCCGAAACGATCATTCTGGACGAGGTGGAAGCCGCCTTCGAGAAGATGGAGCGCGGCGAGGTACTGCGCAGCGTCATGCTGCTACGCAGCTCGTGAGTGGGAAACAGTGTTATGGCACTGTTTCCCACTCACGAGCTGTTCCCGAAGGGAGCGCAGGTGCTGCAGCGGGTGGTCACGTCGGGCACCTTCAGCCTGGACGGCGGCACCTGGGCGGTTGACAACAACGTCTGGCTGATCGGTGACGAGCGCGAGGTGCTCGTCGTTGACGCGGCGCACGACGCTGAAGCGATCGCCGCGGCCGTCGGCGACCGACGGGTGTTAGCCATCGTGTGCACGCACGCCCACGATGATCACATCAACGCCGCGCCGGAGCTGTCCCGCATCCTCGCCGCACCGGTGCTGTTGCATCCCCAAGAGCATGTGCTGTGGCGGCTCGCGCACCCCGACACACCGCCACCGGACGCCGAGCTCGCCGACGGCGACGTACTGCGCGTCGCGGGCACTGCACTGCGGGTACTACATACCCCCGGGCACTCCCCCGGCTCGTGTTGCCTGTACGCCCCCGACCTGGGCGTAGTGTTCAGCGGGGACACGCTGTTCCAAGGCGGCCCGGGCGCCACCGGTCGGTCCTACTCAGACTTCGATGAGATCGTCGCCTCGATCCGGAGCCGGTTACTCACGCTGCCCGCCGCGACGGAGGTGCGGACCGGCCACGGCGACTCCACGACCATCGGCAACGAGGCCAAGCACGTCTCCGAGTGGATCTCGGGTGAGCACTGAGGGTGAGCCTCTATACATCTGCGCGCGGCCGCCGTACCGTATATTGACTATCTACAGGCTGTTGCGACGGGGGAGTCGTGACTACTACACCACGCCATCGTAGGCCGTCGCCAGTCGGATGGCTGCCAGTTATGGCGTCGGTCGCGGTGGGGGCTGCGCTCGGGGTTGGCGGTGTGACCTTAGCCAGCGCAACGTCGTCGGTTCACCAGGCGACTCCGCACCCGAGGGCATCGGCTCACGCTGCATCATCCCACACCCCGTCGCCGCGACCATCGGAGGTCGCACCTCTGGTCGATCCGGTCGCGTTCGCCGCGCCCGCCACCGACGCCGTCGGGATGTCGGTGACTGTCCTGCGCCCGGAAAAAGTCCAGGGCGGAGTGCGGTTCACCATCGCGCTGGCCAACACCAGTGGTATCCCGATCACTGTCGACACCGAAGCCCTGGGACCACAGGATCCGCGTTTCAACGACACAACCGTCCCGATGACCATGACTTCGGTACGCAAGAAGCTCGTGCCCGGTGAGGGTTACACCTACCAGTGCGTCTTCAAACTACCCACCATGGACGTCGGTCAATTGGCGTTCGTGGTCGGTCCTGTCAGTGTCTCCGGTCCGGCTGCCGGAGACTGAACGGCAAAGTCAGTACGCACCGACCAGCCGCATTGCTGGGACTGTCACCGGTTGCACCACACCCGCGGGGTCGGTCACTCGAGACGGCTCGATCACCCGAGACTCGGTGACGATGGCAGTGACCAGGTCGGCAGGGGTCACATCGAAGGCCGGGTTGAACGCGGTGGACTCGGCCGGCGCCATCCGCCAACCCCCCACCAGCAGCACCTCGTCGGGATCCCGGTACTCGATAGTCACGTCAGCGCCGGTGGGCGTGTCCGGATCGATGGTGGCGGTCGGAGCGGCGACCACGAAGGGGATACCGGCCCTGGCCGCGGCCAGCGCGAGCGGGTAGGTCCCCACCTTGTTCACCACATCGTAGTTGGCTGCGATCCGGTCCGCTCCAACGATGACCGCGTCTACCTGTCCACTGGCGATCAGACCCGGTCCGGCGGCGTCGATCATGATCTGATGCGGCACCCCCAGCTGGGCGAGTTCGAACGCGGTGATCCGAGAGCCCTGCAGCAGCGGGCGAGTCTCGCCGACGACCACCATCGAGATCAACGAGTCGGCGTGCAGGGCCCGCACGATGCCGAGCGCGGTACCCCATTCCACGCAGGCCAGCGCGCCCGCGTTGCAGTGCGTGTGCAGCACCATCGGCCGGTCGCCGACATAGCTGCGCAGCAGGGCGGCACCGAGCCGGGACAGCGTCGCGCAGGCCCGAACGTCGGCTTCCACGAGTGCCGCCGCGGCGTCCAGCACCGCGGCGGGACCGTGGGACACCGCGGGCAGCACCTGCTGCACCGCCCACCTCAGATGCGCCGCGGTGGGGCGGGCGACGGCGATGCGACGGGCGTCGGCCTGCACGGCTTCGGGATCGTAGCCCTGCTCCGCCGATCGCGCCGCGGCGAGCGCAACGCCTAAAGCGCCCATCGCGCCCAGCGCGGGCGCGCCACGCACGACCAACCGGTGGATCGCGTCCACCACCTCGCTCACAGTGTGCA
>DASUII010000316.1:0-2720 GCA_036279835.1 Pseudonocardiaceae bacterium | reverse complement strand
GGACGATGAGATGCGGCGTGCGCTCGCTCTACCGGTCGTGGCGTTGGTAAGCGCGCTCGCGTTGGCCGGCTGCTCGACCGCGACGCCGACGAGTCCCCGCGCTAACCCTCAAGGCGTCACCACGGACTTCGGCGTCACCCGGACCGAGATCACCCTCGGTGCCTTAACCGAGTACTCCGGCCCGTTCAAGGATCTCGGCATCGGGGTGGTGCACGGTCAGCAGGTGTGGGTCAACGAGACCAATGCAGCGGGTGGGATCTGCGGCCGAAAGATCAAGCTGGAGATCCGCGACGACGAAGACGACGTCGGCAAAGCGAAGACCCAGTACGCCGCTCTGGAGCCCACGGTGCTGGGCTTCATGCAGATCCTCGGCTCGTCGGTCACCACGGCGCTGAGCGAGAGCCTGATCGATAACGAGACCACCGCGGTAGTGCTGTCGAAATCGTCGGACCTGCTGAGCAACCCGTATGTGATCATCCCGGCCACCACATACGACATCGAGATGATCAACGGCCTGTCCTACCTGATGGGACAGGGCAAGATCCACGACGGCGACACCATCGGGCACCTCTGGCTCGACGGCGAGTACGGCGCCAACGGTCTGCGTGGCGCCAAGTATTTCGCCCAGCGCCACCATCTCACGCTGCGCGACGCCAAGGTCACCGCTTCGACATCGGATATGCGCAACTTCGTGGCCGCTTTCGCCGGCTCGCCCCGGGTAACGGCGATCGCACTGAGCACCGCCCCCGACCAGACTGCGTCGGCTCTCACGGCCAACCAGCAGCTGCGACTCAACGTGCCGATGATCGGCAACAGTGCGGCGTTCAGCCCACAGCTGCTGTTCGGTCCAGCCGCTGGTGCGTTGGGCAACCTTTCGGTGCTAGGCAGCTCGGTGCCGTTTTCCGCCGTTGCGCCCAGGGCGGAGCACGTCGCCGGGGCATACCGGCAGGCCGGCTACCTGCAGCTGCCCAACAGCGGGGTGCCCTATGGCTATGCCATCGGGAAGATCTGGGGCCAGTTGCTCAAGCGAGCCTGCACTAACGGGAACATGAGCCGGTCTGGGATCCAGGAGGCGTTACTCCAGAGCACCAATATCACCACCGACAAGCTCGTCGCCGACCTGAACTTCGCAAAGCCGGGCTCGCCGGCCAGCCGGGAGTCCTCGGTCGACGTTCCCGATGCCGCCGTACTCGGCGGGCTACGGGAGGTCAAGCCGCTGTTCATGGCACCGGACGCACAGAGCTACGTCGCTGCCCACCAGACCGGCGACTGATCCGTCAGCATCCGTTATGATGTTTGTGTGAACAAGCGGCGAGTCACGCTGAATCTCGACGAGGATGTGGTGGAAGCACTGGAGGCAGTCGGCGGCCGAAGCATGTCTTCGGTTGCGAACGACGCTTTGCGTGAGGCTCTCGAGCTGGCGGCCCATCGGCTGGCGTTGCGGGAATGGCTGGACGAGCTGGACGACAAGCACGGCGCCCCATCTCCCGAACAATTCGCCGCCGCGAAGGCCCTGGTCGACGCTGTCCAGCATGGTGATCTGGATGGGACGAACGCCGCATGAGTTTCGCGGTGGTCCTCGACGCCGCGGCGTTCGATCTCCTCGACAGCCAGCAGGCCACTGGCATGCGGGCCTTGCTGCGTCGCGCGATCGACGACGGCGGCGAGGTGCGCTGCTCCGCGGTGACCTTGGCTGAGGTCTGCCGCGGGTTAGCCCGCACTCGACACGTCGAGGCTGCACTGGCCCGTCGACGCGGTGGCCAGCGAATCAGGATCCTGCCGACCGACGAGCGGTTCGCCAAACTGGTCGGCGCGATCCTGTACGACACAGCCAGTGGCAGCGAGCACATTGCCGACGCTCATGTCGTCGCTGCCTGCACCACTGTTGACGCGGCGATCGTGCTCACCGCCGATCCCCACGACATCGCCACGTTGGCCGCCGCGGTGCCCGGCACCCGAATCGTCACTCGGGATCCTGGTTCGCCAATCTAGGGTCGCACCGGACGGCTCTGCCAAGCAGCCCCAGGACGAGGACGGCTGCGCCGGTCAGGACTGTACTCAACGGCAGGGCCAACGCGAGCACGGCGCAGCCGGTGAACCCGAGCACGGCCAGCGGGCGGCGCCACCGGCGTTGGCGACCGGGCAAGGTGAACGGAGCCGAATAGCGATCAGCGGGTACCGTACCGGCGCCATTCGCTTCGGAATACAGTCGCGACAAACCCTGTTGTCGCCGAGTTCGACACCACGGCTGTCCCCCGCCGCCAGCCCAGCCCTCCTGTCGAACTCGGCGCACGCAAGGCTGTTCCCCACCTGAGGACGAGGGCCGGACCGCGACCCAGGACCCATTTCACTCCTCTGGGCGGCGCGAAGCGCCCACGGCGTTGGCTCCGAATTGCGGTTTTGCGGGTACCCCGAAAATGCCGCAGGGCCCGGTCCCCTGGAGATGGGATCGGGCCCTGCGGGGACTACAGCTAGCGGATCAGAAGTCCATGCCGCCGCCGTCGGGCATGCCGCCGCCCGCCGGTGCCGGGTGCTTCTCCGGCTTGTCAGCGATCACAGCTTCAGTGGTGAGGAACAGCGCCGCGATCGACGCCGCGTTCTGCAGCGCTGACCGGGTGACCTTGGCCGGGTCGATGATGCCGGCCTTGATCAGGTCCTCGTACTCGCCGGTGGCCGCGTTGAGACCGTGCCCGGCAGGCAGGCCGCGGACCTTCTCGGCC
>DASUII010000315.1:0-3454 GCA_036279835.1 Pseudonocardiaceae bacterium | reverse complement strand
CTGCACACCGCGCAGCGTGGTGATCGGCATAATCCCCGGCAGGATCGGGACCGTCGCCATATCCGCACCCGCGGCGGCTACCCGGTCCCGCAGTCTGAGGTAGTCCTCCGGGCGGAAGAACATCTGGGTGATCGCGAACTGGGCCCCGGCACGCAGCTTGGCCACCAAGTACCGGACATCGGACTCGGCGTCGGGTGACCGCGGGTGGCGCTCGGGGAAGGCGGCCACGCCGACGCAGAAGTCGCCGAGCGAACGAGCGAGCCGGACTAGGTCCTCCGCGTAGTGCACGCCCCGCGGGTGCGCTACCCATTCCCCCAGCGGATCACCCGGCGGATCACCACGCAACGCCAGCAGATTAGAAATCCCGGCGTCGGCGTAGTTGCCGATCACTTGTCGCAGCTCGGCCACTGAGTGGTTCACCGCGGTGAGGTGCGCCATCGCGACGACGGTGGTCTGCTGCGCAATCCGCCCGGTGATCCGCAAGGTGCGGTCCCGGTTAGCACCCCCAGCGCCATAAGTCACCGAGGCGAAGGCTGGGTCCAGCGGCTCGAAATCACGCAGCGCTTGCCACAGCTGGCTCTCCCCGGCGTCGTCGCGGGGCGGGAAGAACTCCACTGAGAACACCGGGCGGTCGCCGCCGAGCCGGTCGATGACGGCCGTCATGCACCCCACCCTAGCCAGGAGTGACGGGCGCCCGGGCCCGCCCGGGCGAAACGGAACCCGGGCCAAACTGAACCGGGATCCCGCCGCGACCGAACCCGGGCAAGTATCGGCACGAATAGGCCCTATCGTCGGCATGCACGGAGAGTGTGTGCCTGGCTACGCGGTGTCGTCACCACGATCGCAGGAGGTTCGATGGCGCAGCGGAACGCCACCCGTGGAGCCGGGGCTCAGTCCCTCGCTGGTCTGGCGGAGGATCAGCAGGTGCATCCGTTCGATCAGGACCTTCGCGCCGAGGTGCGGCGCGAACTCGCCGGCTTCCTGCAGACCAAACGCGACGAGGCCGCGCAGATCGACTCGCAGTTCGTCGCCGCGGTGGACTCGCTGAGTGACTTCGTCCTCGGCCCCGGCAAGCGGCTGCGCCCGACGTTCGCCTGGTGGGGCTGGCGAGGAGCGGGCGGATCCCCCGACGACCCGCAAGCTCGGGCAGTGCTGCAGGCGGTGAGCTCCCTGGAACTGATCCAGGCCTGCGCCCTGGTGCATGACGATCTGATGGACGATTCCACCACCCGGCGCGGCGCACCCACCATGCACGTCGACTTCGCGGCCCAGCACCGCGCGGCCGGGTGGTTGGGCGCGCCGGAACGGTTCGGTGCAGCCACTGCCATCCTGCTCGGTGACATCGCGTTGGCCTGGGCCGACGACATGTTGCGCGGGTCGGACCTGTGGCCCGAGCAGCTCGGTCGCGCCCACGTCGTGTGGCAGGCCATGCGCACCGAGGTGCTCGCCGGGCAGTACCTCGACGTGGTCACCCAGGCCAGCGGCGACGAGACACCGGAGACCGCGCTGCGGATCGACCGGTACAAGACCGCGGCTTACACCGTTGAGCGCCCGCTGCACTTGGGTGCGGCGATCGCTGGCGCGGACAACGCCCTGGTGTGCGCCTACCGCCGGTTCGGGGCCGACATCGGCATCGCGTTCCAGCTCCGCGACGATCTGCTGGGCATGTTCGGTGACCCACGGGTCACCGGTAAGCCCGCCGGCGACGACCTGCGCGAGGGCAAGCGGACGCTGCTGCTGGCCTACGGGCTACGCGCCGCCGACGAGAAGCGCCAGACCGGAGCCGCCGACCTGCTGCGCGGCGCCGTCGGCAATCCGCACATCGACGAGAACGTCGTAACCGAGGTCCGCGAGCTGCTGATCGAGCTCGGTGCGGTGGCTGAGGTCGAACGCCGGATCACCACGCTCACGAACTCAGCCTTGGGCAGTCTGCGCGCCGCTGAGCTGGCCGAGCCGGCGGGAGCCCGGCTGGCGGAGCTTGCCGCCCAAGCCACCTGCCGAGTGCGCTGACGGCGACAGGGTTGTCCAAGGCGACAGCGGTCGACGGCGAGTCCCGGCGTAACGTGCACCCGTGCGCACCGTGCCCGGACCCACCGATCATGTCGTCGTCGTCGGCGCCGGACTGGCCGGGCTGTCGGCGACGCTGCACCTGCTCGGATCTGGCCGGCGGGTGACCGTGCTGGAATCCCAGCCCCATCCAGGCGGTCGGGCCGGCCGCAGCGAGCTCGCCGGTTACCGGCTCGACACCGGCCCCACCGTGCTCACCATGCCGGAGCTGGTCGACGAAGCACTCGCCGCGGTGGGTGACTCGCTGGCCGCCCGGCTGGATCTGGTGGCGCTGCACCCAGCCTACCGAGCCCGCTTCGCCGACGGGTCGGTGATCGACGTGCATACTGACGCCGACGCGATGGAGGCGGAGATCCGGTCGGTGGCCGGCCCATCCGAAGCGAACGGCTACCGGCGGCTGCGGCGCTGGCTGACCAGGCTGTACCAGGTGGAGATCGGCCGGTTCATCGGCGGCAACTTCGACTCCCCACTGGACCTCGTCGCCAGCCGTGACGCCATCAAAGATCTGGCCATGCTGGCCGCGCTGGGCGGCTTCGGTCGGCTGGGCCCCCAGGTCGGTCGATTCCTGCACGACAAGCGGCTGCAACGGATCTTCTCCTTCCAGGCGCTCTACGCCGGAGTGCCCCCGCAGCGCGCGCTCGGCGCGTACGGGGTGATCGCCTACATGGACACGGTCGCCGGGGTCTGGTTCCCGCGCGGCGGGATGCAGGCGGTGCCGCAGGCAATGGCCGACGCCGCCACCGACGCAGGCGCTGAGTTCCGTTATCACACGACGGTGAGCTCGCTCGAACATTTCGGGCAGCGTGTCACCGCAGTGCACACCGCCGACGGCGAACGGGTCAGCGCCGATGCGGTGGTACTCACGCCCGACCTACCGGTGGTGCACCGGCTACTCGGTCGCACGCCGCAGCGGCTGGTGCCGCTGCGCTGGTCACCCTCGGCGGTAGTGCTGCACGCGGGAGTTCGCCCGGGTAGCGGACCGGGCTGGGTGGGGCTGGCACATCACACGATCTTCTTCGGGGACGAGTGGGAACGGACCTTCGACGAGATCATCTACCGCGGGCAGCTCATGACCGACCCATCCCTGCTGGTCACCCGGCCCACTGCCACTGACCCGGGCCTGGCTCCTGATGGACGCGAGCTGCTTTACATCCTCGCGCCGTGCCCCAACTTGCACACCGCGCCGCTGGACTGGGCCACCCTCGGATCTGCCTATCGCGATGAGCTAGTCGGCACGCTGGAGCGACGCGGGCTGGCTGACCTCGACGACGCCATCGAGGTCGAGCAGCTGGTCACTCCCGCCGATTGGGCGGCCCAGGGGCTTGCCGTCGGGACCCCGTTCTCGGCCGCGCACACCTTCGCCCAGACCGGACCGTTCCGTCCCTCG
>DASUII010000314.1:0-16509 GCA_036279835.1 Pseudonocardiaceae bacterium | reverse complement strand
CTCGGTGTCCTCGGCTTCGGCGGACCGGGCGGTGATGTGCTACTTCTCGTGGACATTCGCTCGGCGCTGTTGCTGGGCGCCGGCCTGGTGCCGGCCGCTGTCGTGCTGGGTCGCGCATTCGCCCGCTCGTGACCGGCGGGGTCGTTGAGCAGCGCCTAGGCAGACGGAGATACTGTGCAGGCAGACGGCCCGGTGCGGGTACCGCAGTGAGGAGCAGGAGAAACCCCGTGACATATGTGATCGCAGAGCCGTGCGTGGACGTCATGGACAGATCATGCATCGAAGAATGTCCGGTCGACTGCATCTACGAGGGCGCCCGGATGCTGTACATCCAGCCCGACGAGTGCGTCGACTGCGGTGCCTGCGAGCCCGTCTGCCCGGTGGAGGCCATCTATTACGAGGACGACGTTCCGGAGCAGTGGAAGGACTACACCAAGGCCAATGCCGACTTCTTCGCCGAGCTGGGCTCGCCCGGTGGCGCATCGAAGGTCGGAGTGGTCAACGACGACCCGCCGATAGTCGCCGAGCTGCCACCGCAGAACGAGGAGTGACGGGCGGATGACCTCGGGCGCCCGCGCGCGCCTGGATCTTCCGGACTTCCCCTGGGACAGCCTCTCCACCGCCGCCCGGCTTGCCAGCGAGTACCCCGGCGGGGCGGTGGACCTGTCCGTCGGAACCCCGGTGGACCCGGTCCCCGAGGTGCTGCGAGAGGCGCTGGCGTCGGCGTCGGCACTGCCTGGCTATCCGGCCACGCACGGCACGCCCGAGCTTCGCCAGGCCGCCGTCGCGGCGCTGGCCCGCCGGTACGGGATCACGGGTGTGCCGGCCGAGGCGGTACTGCCGACGGTGGGCTCCAAGGAGCTGGTGGCGTGGTTACCCACGTTGCTCGGCCTCGGCCCCGGTGATGTCGTCGCGCTGCCCGAACTGGCCTACCCTACCTACGAGATCGGCGCACGGCTGGCCGGTGCCACCGCAGTCCGGCTTGCTGATACCGAGCCCGCCGCGCCAGGCACCCGGCTGCGTTGGCTGAACTCGCCGAGCAATCCCACCGGCGGCGTCGCGCCCGCTGCAGTGTTGGCCAGTGCGGTGCGCCAAGCCCGGGAGATCGGTGCGGTGGTGGCGTCCGACGAGTGCTATCTCGCGCTGGGCTGGGCGGCGCAACCGGTCTCGGTGCTACACCCGCGAGTGTCTGGGGGAGACCACCGCGGGCTGCTGGCGGTGCACTCGCTGTCCAAGTCGTCCAACCTCGCCGGCTACCGGGCTGGTTTCGTGACCGGTGATCCCGAGCTCGTCGCCGGCCTGCTCGCGGTGCGTAAACATGCCGGGATGATCGTCGCCCGGCCGGTGCAGCAGGCGATGGTGGCCGCTCTGTCCGACGACACGCACGTCGCGCAGCAACGAGACCGCTATGCCCGGCGCCGCGAGCTGCTACGGCCCGCGTTGGGCCGAGCCGGGCTGCGGGTGCAACAGTCGCAGGGTGGGCTTTACCTCTGGTGCACCGCGGGCGAGCCGTGCTGGGACACGGTCACCAGGCTGGCCGAACTCGGCGTGCTCGTCGCCCCCGGCGAGTTCTACGGTCCTGCCGGGGTCCGGCACGTCCGCGTCGCGCTGACCGCGACCGACGAGCGGATCGCCGTCGCGGTAAACCGGCTGACTACACATCGGACGCGATGATCGATGCTTTTCTGGCATGACCGTATTGACACCGGCCGGTCCAGTAGGTCACCGTTCGTCAAGGGGCTGAAATGGACTTATAGCCGTCTGGGGGCGACGTGTGTTTACTCCCGTCGTGGAACTGAGAAACCCGCAGGTTGTCATCCTTGCCGCTGGCATAGGCACCCGGCTTGGGCTGTCGTCGCCGAAACCGCTCACCGCGCTGGCCGACGGGCAGACCATCATGCAGCGCCAGCTGCGCCACTTGGAGGCTGCCTTCCCGCAGGCCCAGGTTATGGTCGTCATTGGCCACAAGCCGGATCTGATCATGAGGGCCGTCCCCCACGTGCTCTTCGCCTACAACCACCGCTTCGAGCGGACCAACACATCCAAGAGCCTGCTCCTTGCGTTACGGTTATCGGTGCCGGGCGGGGTGCTATGGCTCAACGGCGATGTCGTGTTCGAGTGCGGCCTCTTGGAGCGGATCCATCCCATGATCAAGGCGGACGAGTCGTTCGTGTGTGTCAACACGGCCGCCATCGGAGATGAAGAGATCACCTACACCCTTGACCGGGACGGCTACATCCTGCGACTAGCGAAGGCCATAATCGGGGGACTTGGAGAGGCCGTCGGCATCAATTACGTTGCCTCGTCCGACAAGACCCTGCTAATCGAGCACCTCGAACGCTGCGCCGACCAGGACTATTTCGAGCGGGGGATCGAGTTCGCGATCGAGACAGCGGGAATGCGTGTTCGGGCGTTGGACATCTCAGATTTCTCCGTGGTCGAAGTGGACTTCCCGGTGGATCTCGAGCGTGCGAACTCCGAGGTATGCAAGACAATCCGACGGCGCTGAAATCACTCAGGCGATCAGGCGGGCGGCATGAGCCGCCGCCAGTACCAGGTCCAAGACGATGAAGGCGACGTACGAACGCCCGGTCAGCTTCGGGAAAGGCAACCGGCTGACCATGAGCACCGCCAACATCACCCCGCCAGCACTGAGTGCGACCCGGAAGGCGGCGGGAGCGAGCGGCCCATCGAAAAGCATCAGCGCCACGAAGGCGGTGATTGCATGACCGGTCGGCAAGCCGGTGAACGTACCCGATGCGCCGAGGCCATGGACGTTGAAGTAGCTGAGTCGCAGAGCCGTGGTTACGGCGAACAGCGCGGCCACCGGCATGTACGCAAACCGGAAGTGGCCGTACGACAAGATCACAACACCGAGGGCAGTTCCGGCCGACACCATGTCAGCCAGTGAGTCGAGGTTGGCTCCGAATGCACGCTGCTCGCCGGTGCGTCCCGGCGTTCGCTTTGCCACCGGGCCGTCAACCAAGTCGAGCACCACGGCGCCCACGAGGCTGATAGCGGCCCCTGCATACACCCCCCGTATGGCCAGCGTGATCGCCAGGAGGCTGGCTGCAAGCCCGCTAAGAGTGAGCAGATTGGCGGCGTCGGCGAGGTGGGACAGGATGGTCGGAGGCGGCGGAGCCGCGTCTCCTCGGGCATCAGCGGCCGGTGATGCGTTCAGGACCAGCCCTGCCCGAGCTGAGACAGAGCGTCGACCTTATCGCGAACGCCGCAAGGCATGCTTCCACCCAGAGAGGTCGATCGGACAGGATGCCCTGTCAGTATGACAGTTCCCGACTTCGGAAGCGTGGGTCTCCGGCCGAAGTCCAAGGCCTCCACGGCGCCAGTGCTGGTCCTTAGGCAGTGTGTTGCAGGAATTGCGCTTGGTGTTGCACCTGCTGCCATGCGGTCGACCAGGACTGCCGCATCGACATCCGGCTGACTTCCTCGCGTTCCACCAACCGACCGGCGACGAAGGCCACGTCGACGCCGACGCCGTTGCCGAGGCCGTCGAGCAACAGCATCACCCGATGTTGGGCCACGCAGGCGTCCTGGTGCTCACCCAGCACGTCCTGCAGTGCCACCGTCGACGCCACCAGCTCGCGCACCGGTGTGCGCTCGGGTTTGCGACCCGAGGCGGCGACCAGCTCGCCGGTGTAGCGCAACCGCTTGCCCTGGATACGCAGGGCATGCAGAACCTCGTCTGGTGGATCCTCCCCGGCGGCCCGCACCGCCTTGGACAGCCTGCGGTACTCGATGCGGACCAGCTCGACCAGTGACCCGACGGCGCGGCGGTCGCAGGGGGTCGGCAGCGGTTGAGACACCGCAGTCGCCAGCCGGCGCAGCAAGGCGGTGTAGCGGCGGCTACCCAGCACGGCGAGCATCTCGGCACGAGCCGTCTGCCGGTCCGCCACCAGCGCCTCGATCAGGGTCTCCACCGCCTCACGGCTAGTGTCGTCGAAGGCCGCTGCCCGGCCGCGAAAGCGCTCGACAAGCACGTCGGCATCCCTGACCGGTCCCAACGCCCGGCCCAACCAGCCCAGCTCGGCACGCACATCGTCGGCCCAGCTCCGGTCCAGCAGCGATCGGGCGGCTTTGAGCATGGCCCGCATCCGGCGCACCGCAACCCGCATCTGGTGCAGCTCTTCCGGGTCCTCGCCCACTCGGGTACCGGGGTCATGGGCGAGCAGGGCACGTAGCCGGGTGTCCAGCGCGGCGCGCAGCTGGTGCGCCGTCGGATCAGACGGTCGGGACCGGACGGGATCACCCAGCTTGACCAGCTTGCCTGGTTGAACGGGTCGCAATGGCCGGCCGTGGTGGCCATGGGTGAGGGCGCTCATCGCCTCGACCTTAGTGGTTCCCAGGCTGTTAGCAGGTTGCCGTCAGTCGTTGGAGTGGAGCATGGCGTTGAGCTCGATGCCGGCTTTGCCCTTGCGATGTATCGCCTGCACGGCGCCGGTCACGGAGTTGCGGAGAAAGAGGATCCCGGCTGCGCCGGACAGCTCCCGGGCTTTGACCACGGTGCCATCGGGCAGCGTCACCTTCGTTCCTGCGGTGACGTACAGGCCGGCCTCCACCACACAGTCGTCGCCCAGCGATATCCCGATCCCCGCGTTGGCGCTGACCAGGCAGCGCTGCCCGATCGAGATCTGCTCCCGGCCACCGCCCGACAGGGTCCCCATGATCGACGCACCGCCGCCGATATCGGAATCGGCACCAACAACGACCCCCGAGGAGATCCGGCCCTCCACCATCGAGGTGCCCAGCGTGCCTGCATTGAAGTTGACGAATCCCTCATGCATCACCGTCGTACCGGCGGCTAGGTGCGCGCCCAGCCGGACCCGATCGGCGTCGGCGATCCGCACTCCCGAGGGCACCACGTAGTCGACCATCCGGGGGAACTTGTCCACCCCGTAGACGGTGACCGCACCGAGCTGGCGCATCCGCATCCGGGTGGCCTCGAAGCCCGCCACTGGGCACGGCCCGAAGTTGGTCCACACCACGTTGGACAGCAGCCCGAAAACCCCGTCGAGGTTGATCGAGCGCGGCGCCACCAAACGGTGCGACAGCAGGTGCAGGCGCAGGTACACGTCGTGCACATCGGCTGGTGGCGCCTGCAGATCCGGCACCGCGGTGCGCACCACCACCAGCTCGACACCACGCGCAGGGTCCGGGCCGAGCAGCGCGGCGAACTCCTCAGCCACCTCGTTCGGCGCTGCCCGCACGGTGCCGGCCTCTGCGTCAGGTGGCAGACCCAGCGCCGGGCTCGGGAACCAGGTGTCCAGCACTGCCCCGGCGTGGGTGAGGGTTGCCAGCCCCACGCCGTGCGCCGAAGTGATCTGTTGATGGCCCACGACAGGCCACGTTAGCGGCCACGAGCGGCTGATCACCGGGCAGGCGGGCAGCGCCCGGTGTGGCGGCGCTACCGTCGCATCCGTGAACGTGAAGCTGGACCTGACGGCTGACCCGGTGGAGCTGACCGCCGCGCTGGTGGATGTCGCCAGCGTGTCGGGGCAGGAGGATGTGCTGGCCGATGCGGTGGCGCGGGCGTTGGCCGAACAGGCGCCGCACCTACAGCTGCTGCGTTCGGGCAACACGGTGCTGGCCCGCACCGACCGGGGGTGCGCGCAGCGGGTGCTGCTCGCCGGGCACCTGGACACCGTGCCGATCGCCGGGAACCTGCCCTCCCGGCGCGACGGCGACCTGCTCTACGGCTGCGGCACGTCGGACATGAAGTCCGGTGACGCGATGATCCTGCATCTGGCGGCCACAGTGCCCGAGCCCGCGTTCGATCTGACCGTGGTGCTTTACGACTGCGAGGAGGTCGAAGCGGCCCGCAACGGGCTGGGCCGGATCGAGCGGGAGCATCCCGACTGGTTGGCGGCGCAGCTGGCGATCCTCGCCGAACCCACCAGCGGCCTGGTCGAGGCCGGCTGCCAGGGCACTCTGCGGGTCACTGTGCGCACGGCGGGACGGCGCGCCCACAGTGCTCGGTCGTGGCTGGGCGACAACGCGATCCACGCTGCCGGAGACGTGCTGGCCCGGCTGTCCGGTTACCGGCCGCGCAGCGTCGCGATCGACGGGTGCACCTACCGGGAAGGACTGCAAGCGGTGGGCATCTCCGGTGGCGTCGCCGGCAACATCGTGCCCGACGCCTGCGAGGTGCAGATCAACTTCCGGTTCGCGCCGGACCGCTCGCTGGCCGACGCCCAGCAGCACGTGCGCGAGGTGCTTGACGGCTTCGAGCTGGAGTTCACCGACGGTGCCTGTGGAGCGCTACCGGGTTTGAACGCGCCGGTAACCCAGGAGTTCCTGGCCACCATTGGGCTCGCCCCGGTCGCGAAATACGGCTGGACGGACGTATCCCGCTTCGCCGCGCTGGGGATCCCCGCGTTGAACTTCGGACCAGGCGACCCCAACCTCGCGCACACCCGCGACGAGCACGTCCGCACCGACCAGATCACCGCCTGCACGGAGCTGCTGCGCCGCTTCCTGCTCGTGAGTGCGTAACAGTGTTCTGGCACTGAATGCCACTCACGAGGCGGCAGCCGTAGGCTGCCGCCATGTCGGTGGCCGATGAGGAGCATCCCCGGGAGAAGCAGCGCGGACCGGTGGTGCTGCGGCGCGACCGCCGTCATGAGGCGACCACCACTGATCAGCGGCTCCTCGACGCGCGCGGTCCCAGCGCCTGGGTGCACACCGACCCGTGGCGGGTGATGCGCATCCAGGCCGAGTTCGTCGAGGGCTTCGGCGCGCTCGCCGAGCTGCCCCGCGCGGTGACTGTCTTCGGTTCGGCGCGCACCGACCGCGACCACCCCGAGTACGCCACCGGTCGCGCGCTGGGCGCCGCGCTCGCCGACGCCGGCTTCGCGGTGATCACCGGAGGTGGCCCCGGCAGCATGGAGGCGGTCAACCGCGGGGCGTCCGAGGTCGGCGGACTCTCGGTGGGACTGGGCATCGAGCTGCCCTTCGAACAGGGGCTCAATCCCTGGGTAGATCTTGGAATCAACTTCCGTTACTTCTTCACCCGCAAGACCATGTTCATCAAGTACGCCCAAGCCTTCGTCTGCCTGCCCGGCGGGTTCGGCACGTTGGACGAGCTGTTCGAGGCCCTCACCTTGGTGCAGAACATGAAGGTCACCAAGTTCCCCGTCGTCCTGTTAGGCCGGGCCTACTGGGGCGGGCTGTACTCCTGGCTGGCCGACACGGTGGCGGCGCAGGGCAAGCTCCGGGAGGCCGAGCTCGCTCTGTTGCACATCACTGACGACGTCGACGACGTGGTCCGGCTGGTCGGGGAGTCCTATAAGGCCTGGGAGGACGCCCATTGACGGCGCACCGCATGGAGACACGCGAAGCGCGCAACGAGCTAAGGGAACTTATCGTATGCTCCCGCAGACCCGGCGGTGGTTCAGCGAAGCCACCGTGCAAAGCGTGCCCTGGACCGTCGCGCAGCTTGTCGCGGCCAAGCGGGGCCGCACCGTCAGCGTGGTGTTGCCTGCGCTGAACGAACAGGCAACGGTCGGTGCAGTGGTCAGCGAGCTGCGACCGCTGGTCGGCGGTTTGGTCGACGAGCTCGTGGTGATGGACTCGGGTTGCACGGACCGGACTGCCGAAGTGGCTCGCGAGGCCGGCGCTCGGGTGGTGCATCGCACCGATGTGCTGCCCGAGCTGGAGCCGTGGCCCGGCAAAGGGGAGGTGCTGTGGCGCTCGCTGGCGGCTACCTCGGGCGATGTCCTGGTCTTCATCGACTCCGACCTGATCGACTTCGATTCCGGGTTCGTTCCGGCGCTGCTTGGGCCATTGCTGATGCCCCATCGGCCGGGACACCGGGTCGAACTGGTCAAGGGTTTCTACCGGCGTCCGCTGCGGATCGAAAGCGTCGAAGCGGGTACCGGCGGCGGACGGGTCACCGAGCTGCTGGCCCGGCCGCTGCTCAATGCGCTGCGCCCCGAGCTGGCTGGAGTGGTGCAACCACTGGGCGGGGAGTACGCGGCGAGTCGCGCGTTGCTGGAGTCGGTGTCCTTCGCCGCCGGCTACGGCGTGGAGATCGGGCTGTTACTCGACACACATACCCAGCACGGACTCAACGGCCTGGCGCAGGTGAACCTCGGAGTGCGCAAACATCGCAACCGCTCGTTGCTAGAGCTCGGCGTGATGTCCCAACAGATCCTCGGCGCTGCGCTGCCCCGGTGCGGAGTGGCCGAGGTACCGGGGTCTCGCGGCATCAACCAGTTCGTCCAGCTCGGCTCCCGCTTCATACCGACCGAGAACGGGGTGCTGGTGGCTGAGCGGCCGCCGATGCGCGACGTCCTCGCCGCCCGGTCCGCTTGAAGTGCGGCCAACGTGCCACGATCTCCGAACGTGGGCACGGTCCTGATCTACCTCATCATCGCGGCGGTGGTGGCCGCAGTGGTGTTTTTGATCGCCTCGCTGGCGTTCGGTCGCGGCGAGGAACTCACCGCGCTGCCGCCCGACGCTACCCCGACCTCGCTGCCAACCGGACCGATTGTCGGCGACGACGTGCGCGCCATCCGGTTTTCCCTGGTGTTGCGGGGGTACCGGATGTCGGAGGTGGACTGGGCGCTGCAGCGGACCGCGGCCGAGCTCGACGCGCTGCGCGCCCGGGTGGCCGAGCTCGAGGCCCGGCAGTGAACCCAATACCAGGAGCAGATGGTCGGATGCGCTGCCCCTGGGCGATCTCGGCGCCTGACTACTGCGTCTACCACGACGATGAGTGGGCAGTGCCGGTACACGGCGAGGCGGCTTTGTTCGAGCGGCTGAGCTTGGAGGCGTTCCAGGCGGGTCTGTCCTGGCTGACGATCCTGCGCAAGCGCGACGCCTTCCGGCGCGCCTTCACCGGCTTCCACCCCGCTACGGTCGCCGCGTTTACCGCCGGCGACGTGACGCGCCTGCTCGCCGACGCAGCCATCGTCCGTAACCGAACCAAGATCGAGGCGACGGTGCACAATGCCCGTGCGGTCATCGAGCTCGGCGAGGATTTGGACACCCTGCTGTGGTCCTTCGCGCCCGACCCTGCCCGGCGCCCCGCGCCGCGCACCGTGGCCGACGTGCCGGCCCGGACCCGGGAATCCGAGGCGATGGCCAGCACGCTGCGGCGCCGGGGCTTCACCTTCGTCGGTCCCGTCACCTGCCATGCGCTCATGCAGGCCACCGGGATGGTCGATGACCACCTAGCCGGCTGCTTCCGCCGCACGGCCAGGTGAGCTCCGGCGCTGGTGAACCGGCGGTCCCAAGTGGACAGTGTGAAGGGTTGCGGTGCGAGATGATCGGTTGCTTTTCGGCCGTCAGAGCCGATAGGGGAGAATGCAGGGGGTCACTGGTGTCGCGTGGCCAGCTGCGGTGACGAAATGTACGGAGGGAGCACGCTATGGCGGCCATGAAGCCCCGGACCGGCGACGGTCCCCTCGAGGTGACGAAGGAGGGGCGGGGCATCGTGATGCGCGTCCCACTCGAGGGCGGTGGGCGACTTGTCGTCGAGTTGTCCAAGGACGAGGCTGGCGAACTTGCCGAGGAACTGCGGGCCGTCGTGGAGTGACCGCCAGGCGCACTACATCCGACGTTCTGTGGCCTCGGCTGACGCCAGGGCGCGCCGAGGCCTTGGCACGAACTGGTCCGGAGATGCCCGTGCAGGCGATACCCGATATCCCGACTCCGCTGGTGGAGGTCCGGGTGCAGGCGCGGCGCGACTCGGGCGTTGCTGATGTCGTGCTGGTCGGCCAGCCGCCCTCCCCGGCGACTGGGCAGTTGATCTTAGGTCCTGGTGCCGACGAGCTCGGCGTGGACGAGCAATGGCTAGTCCGGTACCGGGTGACAGCCAAGGCGGGCTCGGTGCAGGTCGTGCCATTGGCCACCGGACGACTCGATCACGGCTGGCTCGTCGGCACTGGACAGGGCAGCGCGGCGCACTGGCGGGCGGCCGGTGCAGCCCTCGCGCGGGCCGGTTTGGAACGGGCGAACAGCGGTGTCGTGCAGGTGCACCTGCCGCTCGGCACGACAGCGCGCCAGGCGGCATCCCTGGCCCTGGGGTGCGTCGTGGGCTCGCACCGTTACCGCGTCACCAGCGCGGCCGGTCGTCGGATTGCCGGCTCGGCCGGCGGTCGTCGGATTGCCGGCTCGGCCGGCAGCGACCTCCCGTCGATGACCACTGTGGCGCTCATCGCACCGCCCGGCGACGGGGCAGGGCCGGTTGCCGAGGCCGTCGCCAGGGCGCAGGTCCTCGGTCGGGCTACCGGGCTGGCCCGGGACCTCGCCAACACCCCGAGCGGCGACAAGGACCCTGCGTGGCTCGCCGGCACCGCTGCCCGATTGGCTAACCGCGTGCCCGGTCTGCGGGCCACCGTGCGCGACGAGCGCTGGTTGGCCGAGCACGGCTTCGGGGGAGTGCTGGCGGTCGGTGGTGGTTCGGCCCGGCCCCCGCGGTTGCTCGAGTTGGCCTGGGATCCACCCGGCGCCAGCCCAGTAGCGGAACACCTGGTGTTGGTCGGCAAGGGCATCACCTTCGACACCGGCGGAATCTCGATCAAGCCGGCCGAGAACATGCATCTGATGCGCACGGACATGTCCGGGGGAGCGGCGGTGATCGCCACGCTGCTGGCCGTCGGGCAGCTGACGCTACCGCTGCAGGTGACGGGCCTGGTGCCCTGCGCGGAAAACCACGTGTCCGGGGCGGCGTACCGGCCGGGTGACGTGGTGCGGCAGGTGAACGGCACCACCACCGAGGTGACCAACACTGACGCAGAGGGTCGGCTGGTGCTCGCCGATGCGCTGGCTCACGCAGTGCGCACCCTGGCGCCCAGCACGCTGGTCGATGTCGCGACGCTGACCGGGGCGATGAAGGTGTCGCTGGGTTTGCGCACCGGGGGTCTGTTCGCAACCGATCGCGAGCTCGCCGAGCGCATCCAGGCCGCCGGCGAGGCGGCCGGCGAACTCTGGTGGCAGATGCCGCTGATCGACGATCACGCCGAGGCGTTGCGCTCCGATATCGCTGATCTGCGGCAGTGCCCACCAGGGCCTGGTGGCGTGACAGCGGCGATGTTCCTGCGGGAGTTCACTGGCGGGCTGCCCTGGGCACACCTGGACATCGCAGGTCCGGCACGTGCCGAGAAGGACTACGACGAGGTCAACGCAGGCGGCACTGGATTCGCTACCCGGACCCTGATCGAATTGGCCTGTTCATTGACCGGCTAGGCTCCGCGCCGATGGCCACTCCACCAGCCGGGACCGGTCGGGTCGTGATCACGGGAGGCGCCGGCTTCGTGGGCCGTGCCGCCGTCGCCGCTTTCGCCTGCCGGGGTACCCCGGTCACCGTGGTTGATCGCGATGCGTACCCCGACTCGGCGGTCCGCAGCGTCGTCGGTGACCTCACCGATCCAAGGTTGATCGCCGAGGCGTTGGACGGCGGTGATGTGGCCGGCGTGGTGCACTTGGCAGCCATCACCTCGGTGCTGCGCTCGGTCGAGCATCCGGTGGCCGTGTATCAGGCGAACGTGGAGGTGACCCAGGATCTGCTCGAGGGCTGCCGGCAGGCCGGCGTCGAGCGGTTCATCATGGCGTCCACCAACGCGGTGGTCGGTGACGTCGGCTATGCCACGATGCACGAGGGGGCGCCGCTGGCCCCGCTGACGCCCTACGGCGCCACCAAGGCGGCGGCCGAGATGCTGTTGTGCGGCTACGCGGGCGCTTACCGAATGGCTACCTGCGCGCTGCGCTTCACGAATATCTACGGTCCTGGGATGGGACACAAGGACAGTTTCGTGCCGCGGATGATGCGCGCCGCGCTGGCCGGCCGGGGGGTCCAGATCTATGGCGACGGGCTGCAGCGACGCGACTTCGTGCATGTCGATGATGTCGTGACCGCGGTGCAATCAGCCTGGGACCGGCGCTTCACCGGTACCGCGATCGTGGGCTGCGGCCAGTCGGTGACCGTGCTGGAGCTTCTCGACCTGGTGCGTACGGTAACCGGCCGCCCGCTGCCCGCCGAGCACGTCGCGGCCAAGCCTGGCGAGATGCCCGCGGTGATCGTCGACATCAGCCGAGCGCGCGAGCAGTTGGGCTACCGGCCGTCGGTGTCACTGGTCGACGGGCTGGCCACAGTGTGGAACGACTTCAGCGCCGCCGCCGCAGCCATGGCAGGCGGTCCGCAGCGGTGACCGGACTGCTAGCCCGACCGGAGACCGGCGCCGCAGACTCTGGTGCCCTCATGGTGGCATTCCGGGCACCGCGGTGGTTGCGCCTGCACTGGATGCTGCTGGTGGTGCTGGTCATCGGTGCTGGCCTACGCGTAATCACCGTGCTGGCCTACCAGCCCGCGATCCTCTACGTCGACTCATTCGGCTACCTGGACAATCTCCACGACCTGCGTCCCGACATGCTGCGTCCGATCGGCTATGACCTCATTTTGAAGCTCCTGCTGCCGTTGGGCGGCCTGCGTGCGGTCGCCGTCGTGCAGCATCTGCTCGGGTTGGGCATCGCAGTGATGACCTACCAGTTGTTGCTGCGGCACGGAGCCCGGCGCTGGCTGGCTGCGCTGGCGGCCGCTCCGGTGCTGCTCGACGCCTACCAGGTGCAGATCGAGCACAACATCATGCCCGATGTCTGGTTCCAGGCACTGCTCGTGGTGCTGATCTGGGTGTTGACCTCCCGCGGGTTACCCAGGCCGTGGCACGCTGCCAGCGCGGGTTTTCTGATCGGATTCGCGGTCATCGTCCGGCTGGTCGGAATCACCATGCTGATTCCGGCGGTGGCCTACCTGATCGTCGCCGGGTCACTGTGGGCCAGCCGGACCGGCTGGCGTCAGATCGGCTTGCGGGCCGCCGCGATGGCCGCCGGTTTCGCCATCCTGCTCACTGGTTACGCCGGTTACTACCGGATCGCCACCGGTGTCTGGGGGATCAGCGGCGCCAGCGATGGTGTGCTCTACGGCCGCGCCGCGGTCATCGCCGACTGCGAGCAATTCTCCCCTGGGACTCCGGAACGCGCCGTGTGCCCGGTGGAGCCCCCCGATCACCGCTTCGGTGTCGACTACTACGTACACAATCCCGCGTCGCCGGCGATGACCGTCGCATTGCCACCTGGCGAGTCGATGGACGCGACCCAGGCCTCCTTCGCCCGAACAGTGTTCGCCAACCAGCCACTCGATCTCACTGAGGCGATCGTGACGGACTTCGTGAAGGGTTTCCGCCCGGTTCGCGTCGACGACGTCAACGACGTACCGGTGGAGCGGTGGTTCTTCCAGACGTCGTACCCATATTTCGGAGTGCAGGACAGAGTCGACGCCCGGGCGTACCAGTTCGGCGGCGTGGCGATCGGCGTCAACCAGCCGCTGGCTGCGCTGCTCCGGGGTTACCAACTCACCGTCGGGTACACCCCGGGCCCGTTACTCGCTCTGGGGCTGCTGGCCGGGCTGCTCGGCGGATTCGGGATCGGCAACGCCCGCCGATCGGGGATTCGCGCTGCCAGTCTGCTGGTGTCCGGTCTCGGCGTCACAGTGCTGATGACCGCAGCGGCGTTCGAGTTCTCCTGGCGCTACCAGTTGCCCGGATTGGTGTTGCTGCCGATCGCGGGGGCGTTGGGCGTCACCGCCTTCACCGGCCCGCTGCGCAGGCCGGGCCCACGGCGCAAGCTCAACCCGCCGATGCAGCCCTACCCCGATGCGATGGATTCCGCGATGGTGCGCGAGTTCGCCAGGACCGAAGGCGACGTGACTTTCGCCCCGGTGGTGGTGGTCATCGCTGCCTACAACGAGGAGCGCTGTATAGGCGCGGTGCTCGCGGCCGTTCCTCCCATGAGCTGCGGTGTGCCGGTGGACACCCTGGTGATCGTCGACGGGTGCACCGACGGCACCGCTGAGGTAGCCCGCCGGCACGGCGCCCGAGTCTGCGAGCTGTTGAGCAACCGCGGCCAGGGCGCATCGCTGCGGCTCGGTTACGCGCTGGCCCGCCGCGGTGGCGCACGATACGTCGTCACCACCGACGCTGACGGTCAGTACGACATGGCCGAGCTGCCGCTGCTGCTGCAGCCGTTGATCGACGACGAGGCCGATTTCGTCACCGGCTCGCGGGCCCTGGGCCGCCGGGAGACCTCCGATCCGGTGCGGCACCTCGGCGTGGGTGTGTTCGCGGCGCTGGCCAGCGTGCTGACCCGGCAGCGGCTCACTGACACATCGTTCGGCTTTCGCGCCATGAGAGCTGAGGTCACCGCGGTCGTCACGCTGGTCCAGGCTCAGTACCAGGCTTCCGAGCTACTGCTCGGGATCATCTCGCACGGCTACCGGGTGCTGGAGCAGCCCATGACGATGCTGGGCCGCACCGCGGGAAAGACGAAAAAAGGCAACAACCTGGTCTACGGCATGCGCTATGCCCGGGTGCTGGTCGGCACCTGGTCTCGAGAGTCTCGGGCCCGGCGCCGCCGTGCAGCGTCGTCAGAACCGAACACCAACCGATCCAGCAAGGCGAACTTGAGCACGAAGAGCGGCAGATAGCTAAGGCCGTAGACGATCGTGATGACGGCGGTATGCACCACGTGATCCTGCAGGACGCGGCCGACCAGGCGATCAACGCCGGTGGTGAGGCCGGTTGCCGCCAGGCCGCTGAAAGTGATCACCGCTAGGTAGGGCAACAGTTCGCGGCGCATCTCCACTGGGCCAGAGCGTCGCCACGTCCAGAACCGGTGGATGACGAAGTTGGGTATCGCTCCGGCTACGAAGGCCGCCGCCCCGGATGCTGTGGCGCCGGCCTGGACAACCCCGAACAGCAGCACGAACGTCAGCTGGCTGCATGCCGTCGAAACAACCGTCCCGGCAGCGAACCGGGTGAACACCCGCACCACTCGAGCCTGCCCCTTCCGCCCCAGCACCACCCCATCCTCGCGCCATCCCCGACATGGGGACATATCGGGGCTAAAACGGCCCCGATAACCCGATATGTCCCCATATCGGGGGAAAGCGGACTAGGAGAGGAGTCGCTGGTAGAGGGCGACGGTGCGGTCGGCTACTGCTGACCAGGAGAACTCGGTGATGGCGCGTTTACGGCCGGCGTGGCCCATCGCCGCGACGCGATCCGGGTCGGCAAGGAGCTCGTTGATGTGCTGCGCCAGCCGCCGCTGGAACCCTTCCAGGTCCTGTTCGTCGTAGGACACCAACAGGCCGGTGACGCCGTGGTCGACAACCTCTGGAATCCCCCCGACCGCGGAGGCGACTACCGCGGTACCGCAGGCCATCGCCTCCAGATTGACGATTCCCAGCGGCTCGTAGACCGACGGGCAGGCGAAGACGGTGGCCGCCGACAGCACCTGCCGGATGTCGGAGATGGACAGCATGTCCGGGACCCAGATCACCCCGGGCCGGGACGCGGACAGCTCCGCCACTGCGGCGCGGGTTTCGACTTCGATCTCCGAGGTATCCGGCGCGCCCGCACACAACAGCAACTGGGCGCCGCGGTCGATGTGATACGCCGCCGCCAGTAGGTGCCCGACTCCCTTCTGCCGAGTGATCCTGCCCACGAAGGCGACGATCGGCCGCGCTGGGTCGGCACCGAGCCGGCGAACCGCGTCGGTCTCCTGGACCGGACGGTAAAGATCGGCGTCGATGCCGTTACGCACCACGTCCACCCGCTCGGGATGCACAGCCGGGTAGCAATCCAATACGTCGGTACGCATGCCATCGCTGACTGCGATGATGGCGTCGGCGTGCTCGTAGGCGGTGCGTTCCACCCACGAGGACACCCGGTAACCACCGCCGAGCTGCTCGGCCTTCCATGGCCTGCGGGGCTCCAACGAGTGCGCTGTGACGACATGCGGCACGCCATGCAGGGTCCGAGCCAGGTGGCCGGCCATATTGGCATACCAGGTATGCGAGTGCACCAGGTCCACGCCGCCCAGTGCGTCGGCCATCGCCAGGTCCACTGACAAGGTCTGCAGGGCCGGGTTCGCATGGGCGAGCCCCGGTGCGACGGAGTGGTTATGCGCTTGCGGGCGGGGCGCGCCGAAACAATGAACCTCGACCTCGCACCGCTCCCGCAGCTTGGGCACCAGCTGGCTGACGTGCACCCCGGCGCCGCCGTACACCTCGGGCGGGTATTCCCGGGTCAGTACTCCGATGCGCACGCTGTGTCACGCTAGCGTCTTCACGGGTTGAGCCGGCAATCAGACCAGGCACTGGAGATGCTGGCACGCCAGCTCGCTAGCCGGTGAACATTCAGTGACCGGGCGCGGATCTCCCGTGGCTGCCCGGTGCGACCGGGGCTAGGGTGACCAATTGTGAAGGGACAGCCGCACGTGCTGGGCATCGTTCTCGCCGGCGGTGAGGGAAAGCGGTTGTGGCCGCTGACGGCGGACCGGGCAAAGCCCGCCGTGCCGTTCGGTGGCAACTATCGGCTGATCGACTTCGTGCTCTCCAATTTGGTCAATGCCGGATATATCCGGATCTGCGTGCTCACTCAATACAAGTCGCACTCGTTGGATCGGCACATCACGACAGCATGGCGGCTGTCG